>JBMNOI010000002.1:0-57760 GCA_050942995.1 Anaerolineae bacterium | reverse complement strand
GAGCCGTAAGCAGAAAAAAACCACGCATTCAGGGGCTTTCTATGCTCCGATGGAACGCTACATTGTACCGGCCCGACAGGAGCATATGGTTGCCACTGTAAGGCGCCCGGTTCCCCACCTCATGATGCGCTTCCGAATCCAGATGCCGTCGCCCTTTATTGATTTCAAGAAAGGGCCTGAGGCAAATGAATCGGCGCACTATGCTCAAATGGCTGGGCAGCATCGCGCTCAGTCCTTCGCTGGCATCATTAGGTGAGCTCTCTTATCTCACCGGAGGGGGTTCGCAGAGGCCGTCCCTGAAGCAACTAACCGGCTCTACCGCCAATACCCCGGCCACGGATCGGCCGCAAACTGCGCGAGCCGCCTATCCGAGTGACTACGCGGATGCCGGTGTCGTCGGCGAGACGATCCCTGTGGCGCATGCGGGCGCCAGCCGCCTCCCCATCGATGGGCGATTGATGAACATCGGCGAATTCACCGATCACATCGCCACTCTGGATCTCCAGCGTGTAACCAAGGTCGTCATCCACCACACCTTTATCCCCGATGAAGACACTTGGCGACAAACCGGTGGCTGGGCTCACTGGAGCAAGTCGTTACAGGCCTACTATGCCAGCCTGGGCTGGACCCGTGGGCCGCACCTGTTCATCTCGTACGAGGGGATCGGCCTCTTCTTCGATATGACCCAGACGGGACGTGGCGTGGGCGGTGGCCGCCTCGAGACCGGCACGCTGCATATCGAGATGGTGGGCAATTTCATGGACCGCCTGCCCGAGGGCGAGACGCTCAACAACACGGCACATGCCGCGGCAGCGCTTATCCGCCAGACGGGGGCAGAGCTTACCAACCATATCCGCGTCATGGGAAAGACCGAGTGCCCGGGCGCCATGCTCAGAACAAATTGGGACTGGTTCGACAATCTCGTGAGGGAAGCCCTGGCGGCGCAGGAAGAGCCCGCAGAACCTGCGGAAGAGGAAAAGGTCGAATCGCCGCAAGATAGCGCCCCCTCGGAGACCAAAGAGCCGGTAAAAAAGGCCACCCCACCCCCCCAGATCCCCGATTCCGGCGTGATGGACGCGCCGACGATCCTGGAGCGGATGCGCTCCTGGATGGATCAGTCTCGGCGTGGCCGTGGTCTGGAGGATCGTCAGTAGGCCAGAACCGGATGAGCCGGCCGGCCCGACGGCTGCTCACCTGAGCGTCGATATCCTGTGTGGATCGGGGGCATCCCGAGCGACCGTACGTCGTCAAGTGGCATCGCCCCCGGTCCACGCTCCGCCAAAAGTCCACCCCGCCGATGCGCAGGGCTGCATCTTTGCTCTCACCCCACTCTGAAGCCAGTTCCGCTTGCCTCTGCCGGGATGCCGGCGATAATCTGCAATATCTTCCGTTTGTGGTATAATATCCGCTCTATCGTTTCTCGTGTATTTTGCACATCTCGGGATAAAAGCGTTTGGGACGGATGAAACGGCGTACTTTGCTCAAGGGATTGGGCGGCGTAGCGCTGAGCGCCTCTCTGGCGTCTGCGGGCGGCTTTCGCTATGTAACCCGCTGGGAGCCCGAATGGCTCTCTGTGGAACGGGTGACCATCCCCATCGACGGCCTGCCCGCGGCGTTGGAGGGATTGCGCATCGTGCAGCTAAGCGATCTGCACCTGCAGCCCTATACAGAGATCGACCTCATCGAACAGGCTGTCGAGCTGGCAAATGATCTGCAGCCCGATCTTGTGGCGCTGACGGGTGATTATGTGCTCTCTACCGGTGAGGCCATTGTCGATCTGGCCCCCGTACTCGGCCGGTTACGCGGGCGGTTGGGGGTATACGGCGTGTTGGGCAACCACGACATGTGGCAGAGACCGGATACCATCGTTCGGGAACTGGAGAACGTCGGCGTGACCATGCTGGTCAATCAGGGGATTAACCTGTCGATTGAGCGGGGGAAGGATCGGGGAGAACTCTATCTGGCCGGCCTCTCGGATGGTCTTACCGGCTCTCCCGATCTCGAACAGGCCCTGGCCCCTAAACCGGCAGAGGCGATCTGCATTCTGCTGATGCACGTGCCCGATGTCGCCGATACGTATGCCCTGGACGGACGAATCGCGCTGCAGCTATCCGGACACAGCCATGGCGGACAGGTGCGCCTGCCGGGAGTGGGAGCCCTCATTCTGCCCCCTCTGGGACAAAAGTACGATCAGGGTCTGTATCGCGTACACGATATGTGGCTTTATACCAACCGTGGTATCGGTGTCACCGGTCCTCCGGTGCGCTTTGGTTGCCGCCCTGAGGTGACACAGATCACCCTCACCGGCGCCTGACCCGACGATACTCCGAATAGAAAAAGCCGCCGACCCCGGCGTTACGGGATCGGCGGCTCTCTTTTCGGGCATTTGGAGAGAGCCCTATCTCCAGATCAACGTATAACGTGCGCTGGGCCGGCTAATGGCCACACTGGGATCCGCCTCTGTCGGCCGATTGACGACGCATACCTGCCACGAAAGCCGATGCGTCCGCCGATCGCCGGGGTACAGCCCGCGGGGCACCCGGTACGACGTCGCCTTGGTCCACACACGGATGGGCTGAGTCGGACTGTCGGGGGTCCAGATGCGCAGCAGATACCACTCGTCGCGCCCCAGAATTCCCACCGATGCCCAGGTTAGCATGACGGGCGTATCGCGCCCGGAGATCAGCATGCCGTTCGTCGGCGAGAGCAGCACGGGCGCCCGATAGGCGAACTTGGCCGCAGTCGATGTGGCCGCCACCGTAGGCTCGGGCGTGGTGGTGGGCGGAACCTCACTGGGCACCTCTGTCGGCGCCGGAGTGGGCTGCACACCGGGGATGATCAGTTGCTGCCCGATGCTCAGCAGAGAGGTCAGGCGCATACCGTTCGCCTCGGCAATCGCTTGCGATGACACGCCATACTGCACGGCAATGCTGCTCAACGTGTCGCCCGATTGCACCACATGGATCACCGGCCCGGGGGTCGGAGTCGGCTCTTCGGCAGGCTCTGCCGGTTCCTCGGCCTCCGGCGTCTCGGCGGGCTCGGGCGTTTCTTCGGACTCTTCTGTCGCCTCGGGAGTCGGCGTGGCCTCTACCTCGACGGTGCGTCCGGGAATGACCAGCTCCTGGCCAATCTGCAGAATCGCATCGACCGAGATATTGTTGGCCTCGGCGATCTCGCGCGACGCCACCTCATACTCGGCGGCGATACGCCCCAACGTATCCCCCGCCTTTACCACATGAACCAGCGGCTGTGTCGTAACCGCCGGTTGGGGCGTCGGCGTGGGAGAGGGCGTTACCGCCACCGTTGCCGTACGAGTCGCAGCCGGCGTCCTCGTCGCCGCCGGCGACTCCGGCGCGGTCGGTGTTTCTGTCGGCGGCAGTGGGGTATCGGTCGCCGTGGGCGTGGGTGAGATCTCTGGAATAACGAGGTCCTGCCCCAAACGCAGCACATCGTCGATCGACATGTCGTTTGCCCGGGCGATGTCTTCCGCCGGCACGCCGTAACGAGATGCGATGGCCAGCAGCGTATCGCCCCGCTCCACCGTATGCACGGTCGTCTCGGGGGTAGATTCGGGCTCGGGCTGTTCCTCGGCCTCTGGCTGCGAGGGCGCCTCGGTCCCCGGGATAAGAAGCTCCTGCCCCAGACGCAGGATCGAATCGGCATCGATGCCGTTGGCCCGGGCGATTTCGGCCGAGGGTACACCATATTGCACGGCGATACCCGTCAACGTATCCCCCTGCTCCACGATATGGATCAGCGGGGTGGGCGTTGCGGTCGCCGCAGGAGTCGGTGTAGACGTCGGCGTTCGCGTACTCGAGACCGTTGGCGTGCGAGTTGCCGTCGGTGTCCGCGTGCTCGAGACCGTTGGCGTGCGAGTTGCCGTCGGTGTCCGCGTGCTCGAGACCGTTGGCGTGCGAGTTGCCGTCGGTGTCCGCGTGCTCGAGACCGTTGGCGTGCGAGTTGCCGTTTCGGTAGGCGGCGTCGTCGGCGTCGCTGTTGGCGTTTCGGTGGAAGCCTCTGTCGCCGTCGCCGCAGGCGCGGCCACACCGGGGATGGTCAACTCTTGCCCGATGCGCAGGTAGTCGTCTATATCCATCTCGTTCGCCTCGGCGATCTCGGCCGACGGCACACCGTACTGTACGGCGATACCCGTCAACGTATCCCCCTGCTCCACGATATGGATCAGCGGGCCGGTTTCCGGCGTGGGCTCATCCTCTGTCGGCGTCGCCTCGGGAGAGGGCTCTGACTCGGGACCCCCCTCAGTCTCAGTGTTCTCTTGATCCTCGGCATCACCGAGCGGGACGATCAACTCCTGCCCGATGACCAGATAACTCTCTACATCAAAGTTATTGGCCTCGGCGATCTCGGCCGAAGGCACGCCATATTGCACGGCGATACCCGTCAACGTATCCCCCTGCTCCACGACATGGATCAGCGGGGTGGGCGTTGCGGTCGCCGTCGATGTTTGGGTTGGCTCGGGCGTGAGTGTCGCCGTCGAGGTCGCCGTGGGCGGCACAGGAGACGGCTCCCCCGTCGCTTCATCAACAACGGTGGGCTCGGGCGTGGTGGGGATCACAGTGGTGATTGCGGCCGCCTCCGGAGTGGATCCTCCCTCGGGCGGAACATTCGCCTGGCATCCTGCAGCGGCGCCTGCGGTCAAGACCAGCGTCAGGCCCAGGGCGATCCAGCCGCCGTGCACCCTTCGCGGTCGGGTATGGCGTACCGTGGGACAATCACCCCCGAGATCGGGATCGGAACATCCTCTCTGACTGTCTCTATTTTTCATGGTAGTAGCTCAGTTGCCCGCTCCATCGAGCCCGAGTTCTTTCGCCACGGGCTTGAGCGCCTCGATCACATACTCGATATGCTCGTTCAGGTCGAGACCCAAGTCGGCGGCACCCTGCTCGATATCCTGGCGGTTGACTCCGCGGGCAAACGCTTTGTCCTTCCACTTTTTGAGGACGGACTTGGTTTTGAGGTTGATGATGCATTTGTCGGGCCGCACCAATGTACATGCCATGATAAACCCTGTCAATTCATCGACTGCGTACAGGCTCTTGGCCATCATCGTGGTGCGGGGAACGTCCAGATGGTTGCCGTGTCCCTGGACGGCCAGGACGATATCCTCAGGCCAGCCCAGCTCCCTCAGCATCATCGCCCCCACCATGGGGTGTTCTTCGGCCGTGGGGTGTTCCTCATAATCGAAATCGTGGATCAGGCCGGTAACGGCCCATCGATCTTCATCCTCACCATAGCGACGGGCATATGCCCGCATCGCCGCTTCGACGGCCAGGGCGTGCTTGATCAGGCTCTCCGACTTGGTGTGCCTGTTCAACAACTCCCGGGCGTCCTCGCGTGTTGGTTCCACTGGGATTCCTCCCTTGATTGGTATTTTGAGAGTGCGAGGGCAGCTTTGGGGTGTTGGGCTCGTTTGTGATCCAACACCCCAAAGCCACCAGGCTATGCCGATCGTCCGAGCGCCCGACGCTGCGCGTCCAGCAACCGGGCAATGCCCTGCTCGGCCAGGGCCAGCATATGATCCAGGTCACGCCGCGAGAAGGGCTGCCCCTCTGCCGTGCCCTGCACTTCGATAAAGTCGCCCGCGCCGTTCATCACCACGTTCATATCGACCTGGGCGTGCACATCCTCATCATAGCACAGATCGAGCATGGGGTCGCCTTCTATCATGCCGACACTCACGGCAGCCACCGGCCACGTCAGCACACTCTCATCCAGCAGCCCCAGATCGATCAGAGGCTTGAGCGCCAGCGCCAGAGCGACATATCCCCCGGTAATCGAGGCGGTACGGGTACCTCCATCGGCCTGGATCACATCACAGTCCACGATGACGGTGCGCTCGCCTAAAGCGAACAGATCCACCGCCGCCCGTAGCGACCTGCCGATGAGCCGTCGAATCTCTTGCGTACGACCGGAAGGCCCGCTCGTCTCACGCGGGGTGCGTCGCTGCGTGGAGCGGGGCAACATGGCATATTCCCCCGTCACCCAGCCTCGCCCCTGGCCTATCAGCCAGGGCGGCACAGATTCCTGCACCGTCGCCGCGCAAAGCACACGGGTCTTGCCACAGGAGATCAACACCGAGCCGTCGGCGGTCTCCAAATAACCGGTCTCGATGGTGACCGGGCGCAACTCATCATACGCCCGACCATCGACACGAGGGCCGTTCCCCGCGCTCACGAGTGGCCCTGCATATAAGCACGGCCGGTCGTAAAGGCCGTGCGATTCAACTGAACATATCGACTCGGCACGCGCTCAGAGATCACCTCTAACCACAACTCCTCGGGCACGTCGGGCAGCAACGCCGACAGCGCCCCCAGAATGATGATATTATTCACCCGTGAATTTCCCATCTCTTGCGCGATAGCCACGGCCGGCACATACATCCGCTCGATACAGTTATCGCCACATACCGAGCGCACCACCGAGGCATAGGCCAGTTCCTCATCCACCTCGCTGGGATAGATCTTGCTCCCCGAAGCGACCGTGACCGGCGCGATCCGATAATCGTTAATCAGCAGAACGCCCCCGGGCCGCGTCATATGGGCATAGCGCAACCCCTCCAGCCGTTCGAAAGCGATCATGAAATCTACTTCGCCCGGCTCGATGAGCGGCGACGCCACCTTTTTTCCCCAGCGCACGTGGCTGGTTACACTGCCGCCACGCTGGGCCATTCCATGCACCTCGGACTTTTTCACGTCCAGGCCGAGTTTCATGCCCACCAACGCAACGACGTCGGCCGCCAGCAGCGTGCCCTGTCCCCCCACGCCTGCCAGCAAGAAATTCTGCTCCAATGCGCTCACTTGCAATCCTCCAACAATACTATCACAACGTTTCTGCTTCATTGGCCCGGGGGACGATGCCGTCTCTCGGGCAGATCTGAGCGCAGATCTTGCATCCTGTACACAAGAGCGGATCGATCCGGCTCTTGGGCCGGCCCGTCCTCTCGTATATGCTATCGCTCAGGCCCATGGCCGGGCAGCCCAGCCGCCGGCATGCGCCACATGCGATACAAACATCCTCATCGACCTGTAGTGGGGCATAGCGGGCTCTCGCCTCAGGGAGCAGGGCACATTCCCTGCGCGATATGATCACCGCCGGCCCACTGGCCTCGGTTGCGGTGCGCAGCGCCTGCTCCACCGCATCCAGATCGTAGGGATCCACCACCGTGACCTGATCGATCCCCAGCGCCCGCACCACCGCCTCGATATCGGCCTCACGAGCCGGCCGTCCCTGTAGCGTACGGCCGGTGCCCGGATGCTGCTGATGCCCCGTCATGGCCGTGGTGCGGTTATCGACGATTACCGTCGTTGTGTTACTTTCGTTATAGGCGGTATTCAGCAACGCCTGCAAGCCGGTATGGAAAAAGGTCGAATCACCGATGACGGCGATATGTTTCTGATTGATTCCCGCCCGGGTCACGCCGTGGGCCACTCCGATGCTGGCCCCCATGCACCCGGTCGAGTGCACGGCGCTCAACGGCGGCAAAAAGCCCAGCGTATAACAACCGATATCCCCATTGACCACCAGCTTGAGCCGGTTGGCTACGGTATAGATGCCGCGATGCGGACACCCCGGACAGAGCACCGGCGGGCGCGACGGCAGATCGGGCAGCGTCAGCGACACTCGCTCCGGCCGCGCCGATTCGGGCAGCAGCCCGGCGTCGATCGCGCACTCGCGCACCGTCTCGGGAGAGAGCTCTCCCTCCAGCGGAAAGATACTCTTTCCTTCGGCACGAATGCCCAGAACGGCCAGCTCTTCCTCGATGACGGGATCCAGCTCTTCCACCACGATGAGCCGATCCACCCGTCGGGCGAAATCGGCCAGCAGATCTCGCGACAGCGGATAGGTCATGCCCAGGCGCAGGAACGATGCCTCGGGGAATACCTCCCGGGCATATTGATAGGCCACGCTATGCGTGATAATGCCCAGGCGCGTATCGCCCATCTCGACACGATTCCACGGCAGGCTTTCGGCCCCCGCCGCTATCCGGCGCATACGCGCTTCGACCACCGAATGACGCTGGCGGGCATGGGCCGGCACCATCACATACTTGGGGATATCGATCCGATAGCCATGTCCGTCGTTGCACAGCGACGAATCGCGTTCCGGCCCCAGCTCGACGATACTATGAGCATGCGAGATGCGGGTGCTCACCCGCAACAGCACAGGCGTATCATACTCTTCGCTCAGCGCCAGGGCCGCGGCCACCATATCCTTGGCCTCCTGGCTATCGCTGGGCTCCAGGCAGGGGACACGGGCAAATTTGGCGTATCGGCGGCTATCTTGTTCCCCCTGGGAACTGTGCATGCCGGGATCATCGGCCACCACCAGCACCATCCCGGCCTCCAGGCCGGTCATCGAGGCGTAGAACAGCGAATCGGCGGCCACATTCAGGCCGACATGCTTCATCACCGCCATGGAACGCACGCCGGCATAGGCCGCGCCCACGGCCACATCGGTCGCCACCTTTTCGTTGGGTGACCATTCGGCATATACGCCCGGCATGGGCGCGAGTGTCTCGAGGATCTCGGTACTGGGAGTCCCCGGATATCCGGCGGCCACTCGCACACCGGCCTCCCAGGCCCCGCGGGCGATGGCTTCGTTACCCGACATCAATAACCGTTCCAACAGTATTCCTCCCAGAGCGTTATCGGCATGGTATGGTGTACGAGCGCTCACGACAGGCCGCGCAGGATAGACTCCTGCTGCGCCCACATCTGCGCCCGCTCCTCTTCTTCAGCGTGATCATAACCCAGGAGATGCAGACAACCATGCACGATAAGCAGGCTCAACTCGGCCTCAACACCATGCCCCTGCTCTGAGGCCTGCGCCACGGTTTTGGGGTACGAAATCACCACATCACCCAGATACTGCATCAGTTCGCTTTGAGGCCCCACAAACTCACCCTCATGAGCGGGAAATGAGAGCACATCGGTGGGCTCGTCCAGGTTACGATAGGCCTGGTTCAGCTCGTGCAGCATCTCGTCACCGGCGATCACGATACTGACGCCCGCCCCTGCAGGTTGATCCTGCTGTGCCAGCGCGGCATCCACAACCTGTTTCACCCATTCGGCCGACACATGGGCCTCATACTCTGGATCGATCTGCACATCGATATGGTACCGGCTCATGCCCCACTCCGTTCTATCCACTTGAATGGAGATTCGGGGGACTCGCCGGCGTCGACCGCCGCGATCGTCTCGGCATAAACCCCACGATATTCGGACGGCAGCATCCGCCCGATCTCTATCATCACCTCGTCGGCCATCTCTCGCAGAATGTCGGTCGTGATCTTGCCGTCGGGACGCGACAGCCGAAACGGTCGTCCGACCGCGACGTAGCATGTGGGACGCTTGAAACGAAACCACATAGAGAGCTTTTCTACCCCCCACACGGCCACGGGCAAGAGTGTGGCGCCGGTTCGCATGGTGATATAGGCCACGCCGGCCTTGGCGTGCTGGAGCTGCCCGGTACGGCTGCGCGTACCCTCCGGCGCAATCGCCAGCATCCCCCCGGCGGAAAGCACGTTCTGACAGGCCCGCAGCGCCTCACGGTCCACCTCGCCACGCCGCACAAAGATCACCCCGGCCAGACGCAAAACGGTGCCCACGAGCAGGTTACTGCGCCATTTCGATGCGGCCAGGGTAACGATCTGTCGGGGTGAAATCGGAGCGACGGCAAGGGGATCCAGCAGATGAAGGTGGTTCACCACCACAATGGCGGGGCCCTCGAGAGCAAAATTCTCCGCGCCGACTACCTCATAACGATACAGTAAATGCATGATGCGGGTAACGACCCATTTCATGATACCGTACACGAAAGGGCTTGTCCTGAAATGTGGATCAAGTCGACGCCTGGCCTTTGAGGCAGTGGCGATCATTCGAGTGCGACTCCCTGCAGAAATCAACCCAGGATATGTAAAGCACGGCGCCTTTTCGAGTCGCCGATATTCTATATTGTACCACACTCTTGTGTACACACAAGGTACGGGGATTCACGCGCAGGGCTGTGTACGAATCGCAAAGCACCCTCCCTCCGAAGGGGCGAATGCACATCGCCCGCGATCTACTCTGTTCATCGCACAGATGCTTGACGCCGCTTACGAGAGGTGTTAAGAACGTACTGCATTTTACTTCGAATTGCCGGAAAGAAGTGCGTAACAATGCAGGCCATGAGCGATGATTCTCTTTGCCCCGCATTTGTCCACCTGTATGCCCGTTTTGGACGAGTGCCCGCTGCCACCTGCCGGGATTCGTCCCCGCCGGTGGGCGGAAACCTCGTATCGATCTCGGCTGGTTCGGGTATCCGACGTCGCGGCGCTCTGCCGCCCGCATCTCACCATAAGGAGCAGATCGTGAAATTCTCCAATCGCGTGGACATTATCCAGCTCACCCCGCAGTGGACAGGCGAGCGCTTTGATGATGGTCGGCCCCGTGTCTCAGACGACATTATCCGGCGCATGAAAAAAGTGCAGACGGAGGAGGCCTGGTCGGTACTCTGGCGCCACGGATACTATCACCAGTTCGAGGGCAACTGGCAGAACCTGAACCCCGAGCGCACTCTGGTGGGACGCGCCGTCACCGGCGTGTTCGTCCCCCACCGCCCCGATCTGCACGATAGCCTGATGGACTATGGGCAGAACCAGGAGGGCCGTATCGGCGCCATGAACTCCTGGATCATCGAGACGCTGGTCAAGGATGACGTCGTCGTCATCGACCTGTTTGGCAAGGTCTACCAGGGCACCTTCTCCGGCGCCAACCTGTCCACCGCCATTGCGACACGCACCGGCGCGGGGCAGGTTATCTATGGCGGAATTCGCGACGCGGAGCAGATTCTGCGCATCCCCAACTTTTCGACGTTCTGCAAGGGCATCGATCCCACGCCCATCCGCAATGTCACCCTGGTGGGCATGAACACCCCCTGCCGTATCGGCGCTGCGATCTGCATGCCGGGCGATGTGGTGTTGGGCACCTATACCGGCGTGTTGTTCATCCCGCCACACCTGGCCGAAGAAGTGGTAGAGCATTCCGAGCGGACCCGCCTGCGAGAAATGTTCTCCCATAGCCGCCTGCGTGAGGGCATCTATACATCCAGCCAGATGGACACCCGGTGGACGGAAGAGATCGAGGCCGACTTTGAGGAGTGGCGGCAGACCCATACGCTGGAAGAGCTGGAGGGGATCGACTGGGACAAGGGGCAGGACGACCAGCCGGACGAAGAGACGCTACTGGGCTGATATGCCCCGGTGGCATAAATAAAAAGGGGGGGCGTCCCGGATACTCGGAGCGCCCCCCTCTCTCGATTCCGCGAATGTCAATCGCCAAAAGCCGTGCCCACCAGCCTCGCGCTGCGAATCCAGTGGTGATCCAGCGGCACGCGCTTGAGCTGCCCGGCCACTTTTTTCAACGGCACCGCCACACAATCCTCGCCGCGAATGCCCACCATCACACCATATTCTTCTTTCTCGACAAAGTCGATGGCGGCCGTGCCCAGACGCGTGGCCAGCAGGCGATCGGTGGGAGTGGGGGTACCGCCGCGCTGCAGGTGCCCCAGCACCGTCACCCGCGCCTCCAGATTGGTCATGTCCGTAATGCGCCGCACCAGGCGCACGCTGGAGGTCTCTTGCCCGGCCACATCCTCATCATCGCCCGAAGCATCGGGCGCCTTGTCTCCATCTGCCGGCGCCTCGGCCTCTTCCACCGATAGCGCACCCTCTGCGATGGCGACGATGCTAAAGCGCTTGCCCTGCCGATAGCGATCCACCAGGGCATCGATCACCCGCTCGATGCGATAGGGGATCTCGGGGATCAGGATCACATCGGCTCCACCGGCAATGCCGGCTCCCAGGGTCAGCCAGCCGGCGTTGTGCCCCATAATCTCGACGATCATGACGCGATGATGGCTGTCGGCCGTCGAATGCAGGCGATCGATAGCCTCCGCCGCCGTGGCCATGGCCGTATCGAAGCCAAAGGTGATATCGGTGCGGGCCACATCATTATCGATGGTCTTGGGCAGGGTGATGATGTTCAACCCCTCACGGAGCAGCCGATAAGCGTTCTTTTGTGTGCCCCCTCCGCCCATGCAGATCAACGCATCGAGATGCAACCGGTTGTAATGGTCGGCGGCGATCGAGGTCATATCCATCGTCTGGCCGCCCCCCACCGGCATACGGTGGGGCTTGTCGCGGCTTGTCCCTAGAATGGTGCCCCCCAGCGTAAGGATGCCCGAGAGCCGGGGCATATCCAGGCGCACCGTCCGATTCTCCACCAGACCGTGAAAGCCGTCCAGAAAACCGATCACATCCATCCCCCGGGCATGAGCCGCTTTACCTACTGCCCGAATAGCGGCATTGAGGCCGGGACAATCACCTCCCGCTGTCAGTACGCCGACAAGTTTCTTGGGCATGGGGCCCTCCTGTAAAGCACGTTGCCCGTCGATAGACCGATTCTTTACCTCATTATCGGTCCACCGACGGGCAACGTCAAGAGAGCATTCAGGATTGCGTCATCGCTTCCCGGTCAGAAAGATGTCACTCTCTGGGGCGGACGCTCATCCCGCGTATCAACAGGTAGGCGCCGCCCACAATCAACGCCAGCGGGAACAGGTAGCGGGTCAGAGATGCGCCCTGAGCCGCGACGATCGAGCCTAGTATCACCATCACGCCGGCCGGAATCAGCGCCCAACGCATGGGCCCCTGAGGTGTGGGCAGAACCGACACGATGACAAAGGTGGCCCCCAACCCAAAGAAAAAGATCGCGCCACTGTCGATCCAGCGAATGTCCAGTTGATCCACACCGGCCACCACAGACAGCGTCAACAGAACGCCCGCCGGAATGACCGCCCACCAGTGCTCACGATGCACCACATAGACGATCAAGAAACTCAGCCCCAGCATACCCAGAAAGAAGGAGCCGCCGATCAGGTCGCCCAATCGGGGGAACAATATCTCCATGCCGATGAGTCCACCGATGGCCAGCAGGGCAAATCCGGGGATCACCGCCCACCAGCGCTCCCGATAATCGGTGGCGAACACATACAGGAACGCCAGCCCGCCGGCGCCAAACATGAACGCCCACAGCCCCGACCAGAGCAGGCCGCCGAGCCCCAGGTTCTGCGCCAGAAACAGCAGGCCCACCACCACCAGTAACACGCCCCACACTAACGACATTTGTTTTGACCGCATCGTAACATCTCCTTACGCAGCGCATCCCCGCTGCTTGTGTATGGCATCGCCGTGGCTCGGGCGAATCGTCACCGACGGTCGAGCCGGTGACGATTCGCCTCACGTCTCACGCAAACGCCGGGTCTCTCCATCACCATCTGCGATGTTGGCGACAGGCTGCAAGCGTTCGTCCCGATCGACGCGGCCCTGTGCAGCCAGAGCCTCTCGCGACGAAGAACGGCCCCTTCCGGCCGCGCCGACGGACCGCGATCCCATTCCCTGCAACACTAACCACATGCCCAGCAGAATGATGAACGACGGCCCCGCAAGACGCCATAGTGAAATACCCAGCCACCGATCGAACGCAAGAAACAGGCCGATCAGAACCAGAATCAGGCCCCAGAACACGTTATGGTTGCGCTTCATCGTCACTCCTCATCCAACTTCTGTTTGCATCTTTTATTACGCAGTCGAACCCCGTCGGTTGCCTTTTGAACGTCAAGATGCGCCCGCTGTATGTTCCAGACTGCCTCTTGCGGGCAGCCGGTTCGGGATCGGATATCCTCCCGACCCCGACACCCGGTTATTTTATAGAGCCATCAGGGACGGCACGTCGGACAGGTGGCCGGAAAATCCGCCCTTCAGACGGACAGTTGGCTCCCTGGCCAGATGGCCAGCGATCCCCGGAGTAGAATTTGGATACTCCCTGACAAACCTTCTTGGCCTCTGCAACAGAAAGGAGTAAAATGCAGTGGTCGAAACAAGATCAACATCGCGCTATGGATGCAGGGGGCACTATGCGGCCGGATCGCGCACAGCATTCAGAACCTCATGAGCGACGGAAATGGCCCCATCTTTCGCGAAGACAGCTGTTCCGACAGGGAGCCCTGATAGCCGCAACCACCGCTCTGAGCGCCTGCTCGACCCCTCGCTTTGGACTGACCGGTCCGCCCAAATCAAAACGGCAAATTCAGCTTGTGTATCAGGACTGGCGCACCGAGTGGTTTCCCCCGATGGCACAGGAGATGCTATCCCTGTTCCACGCCCAGCATCCCCACATCCGGGTGTTCTACACGCCCGATCCGGAGGACTTTGAATCCAGGGTGCTGGCCGATATGCGCGCGGGCACAGTAGCCGACGTCTTTCAGGGCTGCTGCACCGAGTTCCCCGCCTGGGCGCAGATGGGGTATACTCTGGACTTGCGGCCCTACATCGAGAAGGATCTGGATCCTGCCATCATCGCCGACTGGGATCCGGCCCAATATCGTGCCCTCGCCCGCCCCGACGGATTCCAGTTCGGCCTGCCCAAATATCATGGCGCTCTGGCTCTCTACTACAACAAAGACCTGTTCGACCGTTATCACGTACCCTACCCCAGAGAGGACTGGGATTACGACGACTATCTTGAGGCGATGCGGGCCCTGTCACACGACCGTGACGGCGACGGCCAGCGCGACCTTTGGGGTAGCATGATGACCATCGCCTGGGATCGCATCCAGGTTCACGTCAACGCCTGGGGCGGGCACCTGGTCGACCCGGCCAACCCGAATCGCTGCGCGATGGATCAGCCCCAGGCGCTGGAGGCGATGGAGTGGCTGCGTGCCCGCATGTGGGACGACCATGTCATGGCCACGCCTCTGGATGTACAGAATCTCAAACCTCATCAGGCCTTTATCGCCGGCAAAGTGGCCATGATCGAGGATGGCTCCTGGTCGCTCAAAGAGATTCTGGCCGATGCCGGCTTTCGCATCGGCGTCGCTCCCATGCCGGCCGGTCCGGTGCGCCGCGTGACGCTGGCGACCACCGATGGCTTTGGCATCTATGCCTATACCCCCCACCCCGACGAATCCTGGGAGTTGCTCAAGTTTCTGGTGAGCAAAGAGTATGGACGGGCGATGGCCCGGGCCAGCTTTTTGCAGCCGGCCCGAGCCTCTTTGATCGATGATTGGGTGGGTTACATTCGCGAACAGTCCCCTCGTCAGGCCGAAGACATGAATCTCGCCGCCTTTGCCGACGGGCAGATCAAGGGCTACTCGGTCACCACCGAGATCCATGCGCGAATGTCCGAGATCAAGGGGCTGGTCGATGAAGCCTGGGATCGTATCTATACGCTGGGCCAGGCGAATGTCGAGATATTGCGCGACGTGTGCGCTCACACCGAGCCCGATCCCCCTATGCGAGGGTTCTTCCCATGAGGGCCATGGATACACGCTACAGCATTCGCACCAAGATCATCGCATGGTCGTTTGTGCCGACCATGCTCATCCTGATGATCGTCGCCGTTACCATCTATTACGCCTATCAGCAGGTGACGGAGAATCTGGTAGTCGAGCGCAACCGGGAGCTCGTGCGCCTTACGGCCAGCCAGCTCGCAGCCGAGATGTCGTCTCATGTGAGCATTCTCGAGGCCGAGGCCCGCATGCTGGCGCTGCGCGATCTATCGCCCGAGGAGCAGCGCGCATTTCTGAATGAACGGCGCAATCGGTTGGTCGTCTTTGACGGCGGCGTGATACTGCTCGACTCGACCGGCACCGTCGTCGGCACAGAGCCCGATCGCCCTGAGATCATCGGACAGGACTGGTCGGGCCGGGCCTATTTCCGACAGGTGCTGCACAGCACGGACGTCGTATTCTCCGATATCGAGCCCGATGGCCCCGATGGAACGCAGGTCATCGCCTTTGTCGTGCCGGTCATCGGCCCGATGGGAGAGTTTCAGGGGGCGATGGCGGGCATGTTTCGCATGGGAGCCACGGCCGTCAGCGCCTTTTACGGCGATCTGGTCAAGCTGCGCATGGGGCAGAACGGCAACGCCTACCTGGTAGACGGCAACGGCCGCCTCATCTATCACTCGGATGATCGGCGCATCATGGAGGATGTTTCGACCAGCGCCGTGGTGCGTCAGGCGCTACGCGGGCGGGTGGGCACCGCCCGCACCCGTGACTTTGACGGGCAGGATATTCTGGCCAGCTTTGCGCCGGTACCCGGCACCTCCTGGGGGTTGATCACGCAGGAGCACTGGGCCGCTCTGACCCGCTCGGGACAGGGCTATGGCCCCTATCTTCTGGGGTTGTTGGCGATGGGCGTGATTCTCCCCGTCCTGGTCGTCTCTTTCGGTGTGCGACATATCACCACCCCCATTGCCCGGCTCATCTCGGCCGCGCAGCGAGTGGCCGAGGGAGATTTCGATCAGACCATCACCACCGGAACAAAAGACGAGATCGCCGAACTGGCCTCCCAGTTCAACCTTATGGCGGCCAGACTGCGCGAGTCGTATGGACAACTCGAACAGCGGGTGGCCGACCGCACCCGCGAATTGGCCGGATTGAACGACATCGCCACGGTGGTGAGTCAATCGCTCGATCTGAATCAGATACTGAGCGACGCCCTCGACAAGACATTGGAAGTGCTCGATATGGATGCCGGCGGGGTACTCCTGCCCGACAGTGAAACCGGTATACTGCGGACGGTCGCCTACCGCGGCCTCAGCCCAAAGTTGGTGACCCAACTGGACGAAATGGTCTCACAGCCGGAATTTATCCGGCGCCTCGCCGATGAGGCCGGGCCACTGGTGATCGCCGACCTGTCGTTGCAGGACGAGCATTCGGCCATGCGCGCCGGAGGATTTCGCTCCCTTGCCCGGATCCCTCTGCGGGCTCAGGATGAGATTCGGGGGCTGTTGTTCGTCTGCGCGCACGAATCGCGCGAGTTTGAATCGAGCAAAGTGCGGCTTCTGACCTCCATCGGCGATCAGATCGGTGTCGCCGTGGATAATGCGCGTCTCTTCGAGGCCGAGATACGCCGACGCCAGGAGCAGGGTGTACTGGTGGGGATGTCTCAACTCGTCAGCAGCACCCTGGATCTGAATCAGGTGCTCTCGCGAGCCGCCGAATATGCCACCGATATCTTTGGTGTGGGACATTGTTTGATCTGTCTGTATGACAAAGCCGGCGTCGACCTGCGTTGCGCTGTGGCCAAAGGCTTTGACACCGCTGTATGCGCGGCGCTGGAGCAGGGCGAGATGCCCCTGGACGGCATGATCCTGTGGGATCACGTGATGGATACACGGAGGCCGCACATCATCGAGGATGTGCCCCAGGATCCTCGCGTGAACCCGATACTGACCGGGCAGTTGGACATGCAATCCATCCTCGTGGTGCCCATCGAGGCGGGGGGCCGGCCGCTGGGCTTGATACAACTCGGTACGCGGCGCCCCCTGAAACGCCACTTTACTCCCGACGAGGGAGAGCTGGCCCTGGCGATGGCCAATCAGGTCGCCATGGCGATCGACAGCGCGCGACACTATGAGGAGCAGCGCCGCCGTGCCGAACAGTTTCGCATCATCAACGAGGTCAGTCGCGGAATTACCTCGCTGCTGGATCTGGATGAGCTACTCCATACGGTGGTCCGGTTGATTAAGGACACCTTTGGCTATTACAATGTCAACATCCTGATGATGGATACCGAGCGAGAAGAGCTGGTACTCCAGGCCGGCCTGGAGGGCTTTATCGATGATTCGACATCGCCTACCGAGTACCGGCTCAAGGTTGGGCAGGTGCAGGAGGGGATTCTCGGATATGTCGCCGCAACGGGCGAGGCGCTCCTGGCCAACGACGTCTCGCGTGAACCGCGATACAAGCCGCTGCCCGAGCTGCCCGATACCCGTGCCGAGATCGGAGTGCCCATCCAGGTGCGAGGCCGCGTCGTGGGCGTTCTGGATGTGCAGAACGCTGAGGTGAACAGCTTTGATGAGGGCGATCTGATCACCCTACAGACCCTGGCGGACCAGATCGGTGTGGCGGTGGAGAACGCCCGTCTCTTTGCTCAGGCAGAACAATCGGCGGCAGCGGCCGAGCGCCAGCGCCTGGCCCGCGACCTGCATGACGCGGTCACGCAGACGCTCTTCTCCGCCAGCCTCATCGCCGAGGTGTTACCCCGAATCTGGGAGCGAGACCCGGAACAGGGGCGACAGCGGCTGGAAGAGCTGCGCCAGCTTACCCGCGGCGCGCTGGCCGAGATGCGCACCCTCTTGCTCGAGCTGCGGCCGACTGCGCTGGCCGAGGCATCGTTGCCCGAATTGCTGAAACAACTGGCCGAGGCTACCACCGGGCGCTCACGTGTGCCCATCGCTTTAGAGATCGACGGCGCGTGTGAACTGCCGCAAGAGGTCAAGGTGGCCATGTATCGGATCGCCCAGGAGGCGCTGAACAATGTCGCCAAGCACTCGGGCGCCGATAGCGCCGTTCTCTCCCTTTCGTGTCAGAATGGTAAAGCCACACTGTGCATCGTCGATCAAGGCCGGGGATTCGACCCGGAGACGATGCCGGGGAACCGGCTGGGACTGAGCATCATGCAAGAACGCGCACAAGGGATCGACGCCGAATTATCCATCGAGAGCCAGATCGGCCGGGGAACCCGTGTGATGGTGACCTGGCAAGGGGACGCAAACAGGAGCGGGACATGAGCGACAACAAGACCATTCGTGTATTGCTGGTGGACGATCATGCCGTGGTGCGCAGCGGGTTAGGAGCTTTTCTGCTGGTTTCCGATGATCTGGAGCTGGTAGGCGAGGCATCCAACGGACGCGAAGCGGTGCAAATGGTCGAAAAGCTGCACCCGGATGTGGTGCTGATGGACCTCATCATGCCCGAGATGGACGGGGTAGAGGCCACCCGCATCATACGCCGGCAGTATCCCGATGTGCAGGTGGTCGCGCTGACCAGCTTTCGTGAAGATGAACTGGTACAGGGCGTGCTACAGGCCGGCGCCATCAGCTACCTGCTCAAGAACGTCTCGGCAGATGAGCTGGCCGACGCGATTCGCAAGGCGCACGCCGGCCGATCCACGCTGGCGCCCGAGGCGGCCCAGAGCTTGATCCACGCCACCACCCAACCGCCGCCCCTGGGGTTCGACCTCACAGCGCGGGAGCGTGAGGTGCTGGCGTTGATGGTCGAAGGACTCAGCAACCCCGATATCGCCGAACGGCTCATCGTCAGCCGTTCGACCGTCAAATTCCATGTCAGCAGTATTCTCTCCAAGCTCGGGGCATCCAGTCGCACCGAGGCGGTGGCGCTGGCCCTGCAACACAACCTGGTCAGTTGACCAGGTTGTGCCCCGACCACCTGGCCAGAGCAGACTCCCCCCGAATGCGCGGTGCATTCGGGGGGTTTTGTGCGCATACTGGATGCATGGCACGGCGTAATGATTTTACAATGAGGATGATATGATTCGTATACTGCTTGCTGACGATCAATCGAGTGTACGCTCGGCTCTGCGTCTCTTGCTCGAACAAGAGCCCGACTGTGAGATTGTGGCCGAAGCGGATGATATCGATCAGTTACTGCCCCACGTGCACGCGACGCGCCCCGATCTCGTATTGCTCGATTGGGAACTCCCCGGCTCTCCCTCGTCCGACTTGCTTACCCACCTCCGTAAGATTGTGCCCGACGTGTGTATTCTTGCCCTCAGCGGCCATCCTGAGGCCGAACAGGCCGCCCTCTCCGCCGGAGCGGATGGATTTGTCAGCAAAGGCGAGCCCCCCGAAGCGCTGCTGGAGGGTATCCGCCGGTGCAGCCGTCGGGACGGCCGCCGATACACGGCGCCTGAATTCCGCCGGGACGAATCCATACCCCCTTGCTAAAGAGATTCCCGGGCGCCCCACGACCCCATGCTCCCGACCGGCTTCCTTGCGGGCTTTTCTGTTCCAGAGTCGATCGTCTTTGATCATCATTCATGCCCATGCGTTTCTAAACTATTTTTGTTATAATAGTATGTAATCCGCAAGGGGAAACGCAAATCGAGATCCGGTTTCCATGGCAAGGAGGGACAGGGCCATGTTGATCATGCGAATGGGCACGCGCAATGGGGTGGTATCGCTGGAACGCACAGACGATACCTGGAACGTCACCGGCCTCAGCCTGGAGGGGCACGATGTGTGGGTGGTGGCCTCTCGTCCCGGCGCCGCCGATATGGTTTATGCCGGGGCCTATGGCACAGGACTCTTTCGCAGCGAAGATGGTGGACGGGGATGGGAGCGCATCGGCGGCGATGCCGGCATCGAGTATGTGCGCTCGATCGCCTTTGCGCCCCATGATCCACTGACCGTCTATGTGGGCACCGAGCCCGCCAACCTTTATATGAGCACTGACGGCGGCAAGACCTGGACGGATCTGAGTATTCGCCGTCTGCCCGAATCAGATCAGTGGTCGCTCCCCTATTCTCCACGAGCCGGAGCGGTACGTGCTCTGGCGCTGCATCCGGCGCAGCCGGATCTGATTTACGGCGCACTGGAGGTGGGTGGGCTGCTCAAGTCGACGGATCGTGGCGAAAACTGGACCATCACCCACGATGGCGTCCATATCGATGTCCATGGTCTGGCCGTACACCCCGAGGATCCGAACCTGCTCTATGCGGCCACCGCCGGCGGCGTATACCGAAGCGTCGACGGCGCCTCTAGCTGGCAGCATCTGACCGAGGGATATACCCGCGCCGTTGCGCTGCTCCCCCAGAATCCGCAACACCTGTTTGCAGGGCCTGCGAGGCGTGTGGGCCATGAGGGGCGCATCCTGGGCAGCACCGACGGGGGCGCCACATGGACGCTGGCGGCGACAGGGCTGGATCTCCCCATGGAAGATATGGTCGAGTCGTTTGTCATCAGCCCTCACCTTCCCGACGAGATTCTGGCTGTGCGCTCTGGCGGCAGCGTCGTCATCAGCCCGTTGGACGGCATCCGATGGCGCCCGCTTGACCCTCACATCGATTCGGTGCATAGTTTGGACATCGCCGCACAATGAGGGAGCGATGCAGATACCGTCGCGACACGATGACGACAGCAGAACAGGAATGAGCCGGACGGGCGCACTCACCACCCCGTGGTGGTTGATGGCGCTGGCTTTGATATTCATGCTGATCGCGGGCGTCGGCCCGGTGCGGGCTCAGGCGTCGGCGCCCGCCGTCGATGTGTCGTTGGTTCCTGTGGATGCGCCGGCCTCTGTGCGGCTCGTCTCCTGTGTGCTGGTCGCCACCGTCTCCTGTGAAGGCGATGTCTGCGCCATCGATGTCGAGCAGAGATACGAGATGCATAACGGCGACCGGGCGCAATCGGCGGATCTGCGGCTGCGTCTGGCGCTACCGGCGGGCGGTGATGGGAACATTCCGCAGCCCACTCTGCGCGACGGAGACCAGACGCTGGACCCCGTCGCCGTGGCCGACGACGGTCTGCTCTGGGAGATGTCGTTGGCCCCTAATCAGCGGCGCACCCTCCGCCTCACCTATCGTCACAGCCTGCCCTCACCCCACTTTATCCGCTGGAGCTGGGATGCTCCGGCTCTGGAAGCCTGGCGAACCGTGGAGGGTATCCGTGTCGAATTTCGGCTGCCCCGGCACATGACGGAGGATGCCATACTGGCCGTCGATCCCGGCGTCATCGATTTCGACGGTCGGATGCTTCTCTGGGAGTATGAAGGACTGGATGCCGTTCGCCCCCATTCGTTGATTATGCTGACGCCCCCCGTCTGGCAGCGTCTGCGCGACCTGCGGGCAAATGGCGAGGCTCATCAGTTGGCCGTCACCCTTGTAGACCTGCAAGAGACCGCCGCACGTGAAGAGGTGCCCTTTGAGGATCCCTTTGCCGAAGCCGTCGCCGCATTGCATGCCGCCATCCAATCGTCTCCCGATGATGCCGCACCGCGGCTGACTCTGGCCGAGTTGTATATCGCGCGGGCCAGCACCGCAACCGACTTGACGCTGAACTATCTGCTACTGGCCGCGCAGGAACTGGAAGAGGTATTGGCGCGAGGTACTGACGACGATCGGGTAGCCAATCTGTTGAGCCGGGTCTACTATGACGCCGCTCAGGCGGCGAACGGGCTGGACGATCCCGCCGCCGCGCTGGAATACCTGCAAAAGGCATACGATGTGCCCGGAGCCGATCAACAGGGCCAGACCATCGCCCGCGAAGATATGGCCCTCTATTGGGCGCTGGATCTGGCGAAAAAAGGACAATCCGCCCGGGCGATAGAGCAGCTCGGCGATCTGCTTTCACCGGGCATGCGAGACGCCCTGACGCGCTATGCGCCGCCGTTCCGCTCGGTGCGTGCCGAGATGGTACTCGAGCCCCATGAACGGATCGCCCGCTATCAGATGGCCCTGTACGGGCCGTCGACTCCGACCACTCTGGCCTGGCTGGATGAGGCGATCCATCGAGTCGATGAGATACCGGGCGTACAGATGCAGGTGACGCCCACCCAGGACCCCGGCAACGGCACGGCCGAGATCGAGATCCGCGTGGCCTATGCCACGATCGCCGAGCTCGCCGAACGGGCAGGGTCGGTCTATGTCGCCCTGGCCGAGGAAGAGAATACGCTGGCCATGGCGCTGGCCGCACCATGGCAGTTGAGCCTGCACGACTATGACGAGATACCCGGCCGCTGGTGGGACCGCCGCATCTATCGTGAACGGGTGGATCTTGGCCCCATGCAGAGCGCATGGCAGGCCGAATCGGAATATATTCGTTGGCGCCTGGTCGAGTTGGGCAGTCAACAACCCACCGATGATGGTGAGCAGAAGGAAACGCAGCTCGCCACCATCATTCTCCGCGAGCAACGACAGATCTGGGAGAGCCTGCCCTCGGCGAGCTACTGGACCTATCGGGTCCGGTATCGCAGCGAGGATCCCTCGGCTGCGCCCGTCCCATGGAATGTAGGCTGGGGACAGACGCGTGATCTGGAGGCGACATCGACGATGTTTCACAGGGAAATGATACGTCAGACGCTGCTCATCACTGCAGGAGCTCTGGGGCTCGGTATCGTGATCGCTGTGACCCATTACATCGGTCGCCGTCGATCCAGATCGTCCGGCCAGGTGTAAAGCCGGCATAACGCACATATGATGCAGCATCGGCCCACGAGTTGACACCATCTTAATGCATCTTTCTCGCGCATCCCCTCAATCGCGTACCCCTTTGACGTATATTTCACAGTACATCCCCTCCCCCTTTGGTATGATGACCTTGGGAGATTCTGTACAGTGTGGCGACGCTCAGGAAGCGAGCGCTTTTCCCAGAATCAGGAGGTAGGGGATGATTCGCAGTAGACGATGGCTACTGGCTCTGTTTTGTTTCATGCTTATGCTGGCCACGCTGGTTATGCCGCTGTCAGCCTCGGCCGCGCCCGGCGCCAAACACGAGCGAGGCATGATTCACCTTCCTGCAAACATCACCGAGCCGGTGACCCTGCAGGTTATGGATGTCAGTGTGACTATTCCGGTCGGTGCCATGCCCAAGGGCGGTCCGGTAATCCTCAAGGTCACCAAAACACCCGATGGGGGGATCCAGGCCGATTTTCACCCCGAGCGCCAGTTCAACAAGCCGGTGATTATCAAGATAGGCGATGCCCCGATCGTCTACTATATCGCCAAGGGCAAAACCACCGCCATCGAGACGAGCGACCTGGATGGAGACGGAAAGGTGGGTGAGTTCTACTCGACTCACTTTTCCCGATACAGTGGCTTTTACTGATACGAGTCCTGTGAGCGAGCGTATTACCGATAGCGGCATGAGGTAGGGCTCTGGCCGAACACTGTCGCATCGCATCGCCTACGGGCCAGACGGCAGAGAGGGCAGTCCTGTAAATGGGACTGCCCTCTCTGCCGTAGATACACCTCTCGCTTATTGGCTTTGAATCGCCCGGCCGGCGGGATGTGCCCGCTTCTGTTCGTGAGCGTTCATGCGGACGGCCAGGATATAGGCGATGGAGATAAAGAGCGCAGCCGCCGAAAAAATGGGGATAAAGCCCACCAGATCGAGCATCGCTCCGGCCACAGCGGGCAGAAAGTAGAGCGGCCCGAGCACGGTGTTGATCAGCCCATAGTAGGTGGGGCGTTCCTCTTCGGGAGCGATCTCGTACAGATAGGTTAGCTCGCTCAGGCTCTCGCCCGAGGCCGAGAGTCCCTGCATCAGAAACACCAGAGAGAACGCCCATCCCAGTATAGCGGGCGCGCCCTCTGGCCAGAGATGTGGCCCGACAATAGCCAGGGCGACCACTGAGAGGGGCGCAGTAACCCCCAGCGCCAGGGCAAGCTGTAACACCCAGAGGCTGCCCCGGCGACGGCACTGGCCTCCCCAGAACATATTCGAGAGCACCTGAGTGGCCGTGCGCAGGGTGATATAGATGCCGGCCATGGCCGCGGGCACGCCCAACGCCTCGGTGGCATAGAGGATATAAAACGGAGCCGCCAGATTGAGCCCCGATGCCGCCGCGCGCACGCTGATATACATGGCGTAGCGGCGATCGGCGCGCAAAAGGGCCGGCGTGCGCCGGATCTGCTGAAGCATATCGATCTGTCGCGGCTTGATGGGCAGCTGCCGCTCGACGATCCCGCTGAATACAACGATTGCCAGGCCAAAGGAGATGCCCGACAATCCCAGCAACAAGCCATAGTTCACGGGGAACTGGCTCACGCGCTCGTTCAGCACATAGCCCACGACAAAGCCGGCCAACAGGCCCGCCACACCCCCGGTGACACGCCGGGTCGAGATGACGGTGGCGCGCTCTTCTTGCGGAACAATGCGGGCCACCACCTCGGTCCGCGCCACCGCCGAGCTCCCCGCCGCAATGCGGGTGAGCATGAACAACACGACAAATATCGCCAGCATGAGGCCCGGCCGACTCGGCCCCAGGAGCACGGTCAGAATACCCAGTAACAGATAACCGATACAACGGACCAGTTCGAGCTTTTGGACGATAGGGACAAAATAAGTCAGACGCTGCATTCTACCGGCGGCCAGAAATTGGGGCGCCAGCCAGCCAAACCAGCGTAATGAAGGAAGCAATCCGGCGAGAAAGTTCGAGCCGCCCAGTGCTTTTACCAGCAACGGCAGCACGGTCGTCCCCTCGGACAATGTCATGCCGGCTTCGACAAAAAATTGATTGGCGGCACTGAGGGCGATATTGCGCCGGGTAATGCGCGGCGGTAGAAAAGGAGCCTCCTCTGCGTCGTGCGGTGCTTGATGTTGGTTCTCGGAGGACATCGGATCTCCTGTAGGATAGAGTCACTCCATTATACCATCTGAATCTCGCAGGGCAAGGCTGCAGGCGGGCGGCCGACCACCCGCTCAGGGCTGCATTATGATCCGATATCGCCTTCCAAAGGTCTCTATTTGCCCTGCTTTGGCAACGGTTCGCCCTCTATCCGAAATGTGATATAATAGGTGTACTATGAACCATTCTCTTAACTCGTTGACCTCACGGTTCCGTCAGGACCGGATCTTCTGGATCATCATCGCCACCCTTGGGGTGGCGTATTTACTGTTGGTAGCAAAGGTCGGCCTGCAATTTGTGTTTGTCTTGCTAGGTTTGCTGATGGCTATCACCGTGCACGAGTTTTCACATGCATGGTCGGCTAATTACCTGGGCGATCCCACAGCGCGCTTCTTGGGTCGTGTCTCGCTGAATCCTTTGCGGCACCTCGATCCGATGGGCACTGTGATGATGTTAATCACCACCCTGACGGGCGTGGGAATCGGCTGGGGCAAGCCGGTGCCCGTGACCCCTTATCGTTTGCGATATGGGTCGCGTCGGGGGCACGCCCTGGTGGCGCTGGCCGGACCGGCATCCAATCTGATTCTCGCCACGGCGCTGGGGTTGATCGTACGCGCCATGGTGGCGTTGTTACCGCCGCTTATGGAGTCTATGGCCGCCTCTACGGCCAACGTCGTTCTGGTTGTCTTTGACGCCCTGTGGATCATCGCCCAGACCAATATCGTCATCGCCGTCTTTAATCTGCTGCCCATCCCCCCGCTGGACGGCCACGCCGTGCTGCTGGGCGCATTGAGCTTTAGCCGCAGCCAGCTGGCCTGGCGCATCTCGACGTTTATCGAACGGATCGCCGCGATGGGCCCCATGCTCTTTATCGGCATCCTCATCATCACCCAGCTTCTGGGGTTGAACCTGCTCGGCGCGTTGATCATGCCGCCGACGCGCTGGCTGTCCCGAATCATCCTGGGGCTGTAGCGGACACCGACAACCGCGATATGCCCTCTACGAGGCGTTATTGAGGACTCATGAAGTGGCGATATCGATTGCGCCAGTTTATCATGCGCCTGCGACCGTATGTCGATCCGGCTGATCGGCAGGCGGTATGTGAGGTGCTGCCCTCCCCAGCGCGGGCACTGTTCGAACAGATGCCAATGGGCGATCAGGTTCACGCCCTGTGCGTCTGGCGGCGGGTGCGTCAGGATGCCCCGGGAGATATCGATCTGGAACAGGCCGCCCTGCTCCACGATGTGGGCAAGAGCAAGGGACGTATCTCGCTGGCCCATCGTGTCGCCATCGTCCTGCTAAATGCGCTGAACCCTTCATGGTTGAAGCGGCTGGCCTCTGACGACGTCCGATCATGGCGCTATTCATTCTACGTCCATCTGAAGCATGCCGAGCTGGGGGCTGTGGCGTGTGAACAGGCGGGTTGCCCACAACAGGTCGTGATGCTGGTGCGCCATCACGATGCCCCCGAGCAGGCCATCGGCCTGCTCCCTTATGTCAATAGACTCCGCGTGCTCAGGGCGGCCGACGATCGGTGCTGACTCGACATCGTGCTACCGCCCATCATCCTGCACAACCGAGGAGCGCCGACCGGCCCACCGGGGAAAAGCGCCGGGCGGTAAGCAAACCCATTCTCTAATCCCGCTTTACGGTCGACAGTGCACGATGGGAATACCGGGTAGAAGAGATGTTCAGGGGAACGTCGCTGCGACGTCCCTTGACAATTTGCCGCTGTGAGGCTACAACCTACTGTGGTTGTAGCGTCGGACACCGATGATGTCCCAACGTTCACACGACGCGGCATAGGCTCGTACAGAATAAAGGAGAGACTGTGTGACCAGCCTGACGGTAAGTATGCCCGCCTATAACGAGGCGGAGAATATAGCCGAGATGATCGACCGTGTACGGCAGATCGTCGCCCCCATGGTTGACGACCTGGAGATTATCGTGGTGAACGACGGTAGCCGCGACAACACCGGCGAAATTGTTCGTGAGATCAGCCGCCAGGATCCACGGGTACGGCTCATCGAGCACCCCGTCAACCTGGGCTATGGCGCGGCCGTCCGGGACGGCGTGTGGGCGGCCACCCGCGACCTGATCTTTTTCACCGACTCGGATCTACAGTTCGACCTGAGCGAGATTCGCCGGTTTCTGCCGCGCATCGCCGAGGCCGATATGGTGGTCGGATACCGGCACTCGCGCAGCGACCCCTGGTTTCGTCGGCTGTTCGGCCATGGTTGGAGCTGGTTGGTGAACCTGCTCTTTGGCTACACCGCGCGAGATATCGACTGCGCCTACAAGCTGTTCAAACGACAGGTGGTCGAAAGGGTGCAGGTTGAATCGGGCGGAGCCATGTTTAGCGCCGAGTTCCTTATTCGCGCCAAGCACGCGGGCTTTACCATTGTCGAGGAACCGGTGAACCATTATCCGCGCATCCGTGGTAGTCAAACGGGCGCCAATCCGGCCGTGATCGCTCGCGCATTCCGCGAGCTGTTTCGCTTGCGCTGGAAAATGTGGACGGAAAGCAAGGATGGTCGGCAACGTAGAGAGCAGCAGGCATAATCTCAAAGGGCAACCACCCGACCACGCCGGTCGGGGCTATCGCATCCTCATGATTGCGCCCACTTCCTTCTTTGCCGACTATGGATGTCATGTACGCATTCTTGAGGAAGCACGCACGCTCGAACGATTGGGCAATCAGGTGACCATCTGTACCTATCACAAAGGCCGCGATCTGCCCGATCTGGACATCCGGCGTACCTTTGGCATCCCCTGGCGCGGGAACTATGAGGTCGGTTCGTCGCGGCACAAAGCCGCCTTCGACATGCTGCTTTTCGAGCGCACGTTCCGCGCCATGCTCTCATCACGCCCCGATATCATCCATGCGCACCTGCACGAAGGCGCCCTGGTCGGGGGCCTTTTGTCGCGTCTGTGGGGTGTGCCGATGGTGTTCGACTTTCAGGGCAGCCTGACCGGCGAGATGATCGACCACAAGTTTCTCTCGCCGCACGGTCGGTGGCACGGCTTTATGTTGCGACTGGAGCGGTTCATCGACCATATGGCGCCCGCCATTCTGACCAGTTCGGCACACGCAGTTGACCTGCTGATCGACGAGTTCGGCGTGCCGGCGCATCGAATCACCCATATGCCCGATTGCGTAAACACCGACGAGTTTGCGCCCGTCATCGACACCGATCGGCGCGCCGCCCTGCGCCAGAGATGGGGAATCCCGTCAGACCGCACCGTCATCGTCTATCTCGGCCTGCTGGCCGAATACCAGGGCACCGACCACCTGCTGCGCGCCGTGGCCGGCCTTTACTCGAGACAGAAAAACATCCACCTGCTCATCGGTGGATATCCCAACGTCGATCATTATCAGAACATGGCGCGCGAGTTGGGCCTGCACGATGCGGCCACCTTTGCGGGTCGGATAAATTACGAGGATGCGCCCGCGTTTCTGGCCGCAGGCGATATTGCCGTATCGCCCAAACTCTCGCGAACAGAGGGCGTGGGCAAGGTGCTGAACTATATGGCGATGGGATTGCCCACCGTCAGCTACGACACCGATGCCGGTCGGGAGTATCTGGGCGCACAGGGCGTCTTTGCCCGCCGGGCGGATGCGGCCGATCTGGCCCGCACTCTGGAAGAGCTGATCCAGGACCCCACGCGCCGGGCACAAATCGGGGCGGCGTTGCGAGAACGTGCTCGCACTCACTACTCGTGGGATACCGCCGGGCGGATCATCCTGAACACGTACGACACCCTCACGAGGT
This sequence comes from Anaerolineae bacterium, assembly GCA_050942995.1. Lineage (GTDB taxonomy): Bacteria > Chloroflexota > Anaerolineae > UBA1429 > UBA1429 > JBMNOI01. Next base: position 28,772 of record JBMNOI010000002.1, on the reverse strand, counting down.
CCCGATCCGCCACCGCTCTCCGGCGGAATCTCCCCCACCTTAGGTCGCGCCGAACGATCGAGTCACGCTAGCCGTTCGGCATAGGCGTGCAATGCCGGTGTGCCGCCGGTATGCCAAAAGAGCACCGTCTCTCCCTTGCCGATCTCGCCCCGCTCGATCATGTCCAGCAATCCGGCCATGGCGCGGCTGGTGTATACCGGATCCAGCAATATCCCCTCTATCCGGGCCAGCAACCGCACCGCTTCGACCTCGGCATCGCTCATGATGCCGTATCCCTCGCCCAGATAGGCGTCTTTGACGCATACCGTCTGCGGGTCGATATCCAGTCGCAGATTCAGGTGCGCCATCGTAAGGCGCGCCAGATCCAGAATCAACCCACCGAATAGATCAGCGCTCTTGTCGATACTGACCCCCAGGATGCGTCCGCGAAAGTTTAGTGCCCGTGCTCCGGCCACCATTCCGGCCTGCGTGCCCCCAGAGCCGGAGGCCACCACCACATAGTCGATGCGGATATCCTGTTCCAGCGCCTGCCGCACCACCTCGTCCATCGCCCTCACATAGCCCACCGCCCCTATGGCGTTGGATCCCCCATAAGGGATGAGATAGGGCGTGCGCCCCGCCGCCTCCTCCTCACGGGCCACCTCCTGCATCACCGTATACGGGTCCCGATCGCCGCTCCAGCAAAGGCGCGCGCCCAGCAGCCGGTCCAACAGCAGGTTGCCCGTCGTCACAGAGGGCGCCATACCGCGTAATACCAGCACACAGCCCAAGCCGTAACGGGCCGCCGCCGCCGCCGTCTGGCGGGCATGATTCGACTGGGGGGCCCCCATGGTGATGACGGTATGAGCGCCCAGGCGCAACGCATCGGCGATGAGATATTCGAGCTTGCGCGTCTTGTTGCCGCCGGTCGCCAGGCCGGTCATATCATCGCGCTTGATCAGGATCTGCGGCCCGCCCAGATGTCTGGTCAGGCGCTCCAGTCGATCCATCGGTGTCGGAAAATAGCCCAGTGAAACCCGATCCTGATCGCCTATCATATCTCCTCCATCTGATAGGGTGCGTCGTTCACCCCGTTGTCATCACTGGGGCAGTATAACACGTCTGCCGCGCCAGCCCAAGGGAATGGAACAGGGCATTATCAATCAGATGTGCCGGCGATAAGTTCGATCAAGTTGGTGCAAGTTACGGGGTTTCTCATTGGGAACGGCGCGTCGTGAGCGCTGTAAAAGGGGAATGTCGGATGTCCTTCCCATGACGATTGCGCAAAGGCATAGGGCCAACCAGATACTCTATCATGAGCATGACAATGGGCACTATATAAATGGATCCGGTAAGTAGATGGAGCTTTGGTAAATAATGAAGAATGATTGACAAAATAGAGAATGGCACAACCAACAATGTAGAGATGATTAACCGTCTGGAACGGCTCCTTTTCTCGCTAAACAGATGGGGCCAGAGTAACAATGTATAGCCGGGCCATGCTACTGGAGCGGCCAGCATGGCAGCGGAGATGCCCACCACAGTGCATCGAACAAATGTGGGGCGCACGCGCCATGCCCAGACGGCAACGGCGACCAAAAGTGCGACGCTCAATATTCTACCCACAAGGGGTGCATCGAGTCGTCCCAAAAGTCCATACAAAGAGCTATTGCCTGCCCAGGTGTTTGGCGATGCGTGTGTGTGCAGTAAAGAGAGCCACTGAATATAGATATCGGGACCATACAATACGGCGGGCAATGCCCAAAGTATCGCGACGATGCCCCCGCTGGCGAGGGCCAGGCGTCGGTGGCCGGCCAGAAACAAGAGTGCCGGCCACACTGCAAAGTTGGGCTTGATTGCCACCATCATCCCCACAGGGATGGCGGCCCACTGGGGACGAGGTGAGGCCAGCGCCCACAGCGCAGCGAGATAATTGCCATCAGCAATACACTGAGTTGGCCCATCAATAGTACATACCAGAATCCGGCGGCGTTGAGCAGCCATAGCGCGCGCTCCACCTGATTCGGCGCGGGGTAACGACGTAGCAAATACCGGCATATAAGAACATATAACGCAGCATTTGCTATCTTTCAGAACCAGCGCAGCGTGGGGCCATCGAGAGTAGCCAGTGTTACAAAGAGTGGCACTGATATGGGCGGATTCAAGTTGGGCGAACAAAGAATCAGGTCATCATCGGGAAACACAGTTTCATAGGGATTTTTCCCCGCCAATGCCTGACGGCCACTGATCATAAATGCGTCGAAATCGACATCTCCTGTGTATACCAAAATAGTAAATATATTGAAAAATAGCAGGCCCATTAATACGAATAAAGATATAAATATGAGAAAGTACATCCATATTCGATTGATCATAATAACGCCTCCGCGCAGTGTAACGGTGGGTGTATCCGTGAAGTAGATAACTACCTCGTGAGGGGGTTTCTCATCGAAAATGTATTGTGGGCGCCGTCATATAATGTGTTAAATGAAAGCAGGATCGTCCGGATCAGGATGATCATGAGTGGCCACATGAAAAACGAAGCAAGACCCGGTATAGCGACAATAATAGAAGGCGTAGCTAACATCCCGGCCACTATAATCCCTGTCAAAGTGTGGAAAAACCATGGCAATAGAGGGAGGAATGGCAGGAGCAAGACAGTCATGCCCGGCCAGGATACAGGGCTTGCGAGTTGTGCTGCCACAAGAGCGACCAGCGATAGGTGAAGGAACTCGGGTTTGCAACGCCAGGTCCAAAGCGCTACGCCCAAAAGAATTAGTGCCGCCCCGATGGTGGCCAGATCTGGCGAGACATTGAGGCGCAGCAGAAACGCCGACACAGAAGAGTTCCCGGCTGTGTCTGCAAAGGGGCGAAGGCGCACAAGATCAAGCCATTGAGCGTATGAGTCGATGCCATATCTGGCCACTGCGACACCATGGAGCGTCAAGCATGATGCAATCGCAGGTAAAACGACGCGCCAGTGGCCGGCCAAAAGCAGCATAGCCGGCCATACGGCAAGGTTAGGCTTAAGCGCAACGACAATGTCTATCAGTAGCCCGCCTGCAATGAAATGTCGGCGATCTATTAGCCGATACGCTCCGGTAATCATAGCGGCCAAAAGGACATAAATCTGATCCTGGCGGAGTGTGGTCCATAAGTCGATAAAAGCAGAATACCAAAGGAGGCGATGGAATGTAATAGGTTTTGAGTATGAAAAAGTTGTTAATTTAATAATATCGATATATAAAATGATCGTCCCTATTCGCCATAAGAATAGGCCGGTATGATGGGATGGGATAGATACGAATATGGCTCAAATAAGAGTAGTGATGGTGGAGGGTTTAGATTAGGTCCAAGCACTGCTATACCATCGATATCAAGTGCGTAGGGGTTGTCTCTTTTTGCAGCCTGCTGCCCGGACAGCATAAACATCGCAAAGTCGCACTGTTCCGGCCAATAGGGAATTGTGATTATATGAAATATAACGATAGTCCATAGGATGGAGATAGACAATATATTAATTACTTTGCGTGACATGACATCTCCTTCACGCGCAGCATAACACATATCGACAGCATATAAGTAACAGACAGGTTTAAATACGGTAAAGCTGCTCCATCCTGCCGACTATCCGAATCTGCCCGATGCGAAATGCGCGCGATGACGCTGATGGGCGGCACCTGCCGCGATATCGCATAGACGAGTTGTGTAAACGGGGGATGATAAGATAGTCACCGAGCGTATGGGGGACTGTACTTCTTCAGCGGAGTGGGTCAAAAGCGGAAATAGCAGCCGACAGATTTACAACCGTGTGGCCTCCGGTAGTGGTGGCCGGCGGCGATATGGGGCAAAACAAAAACCGCAGGCCTCATGGATAGTCGATTAGACAATCCTTGTGACCTGCGGTTCACCGACTGTCGGGGCGAGAGGACTTGAACCTCCGACCTCACGGACCCGAACCGTGCGCGCTCCCGGTCTGCGCTACGCCCCGAACAACCTGCAGGAGTATACCGCGAATCGGCCCGAATGCCAAATCCTAGCCGGCGACCTGCGATTCATCTCCTCGTGCGGCCCGTACCCGTAACTGCGCCAGCGTGCGCGATGTATCCTGCTCTACCTCACGCATGCCCCGCTCCAGATGAGGAAAGCCCACCCAGATCAGCATCAGGCCGAACAGACTGCCGGTGATGACTCGGCTCACCCAGGTGCTGCTCCACAGGCCGAAAAGCTGACCCAGGCCGTCAACGGCCATGGGCAGGGTCATCACCGCAGCCCAACGCAACGGCAACGGCCGCAGATAGCGCCTCACTCCGGCAAAGAGCAACCCTCCCAGCAGTGCCGAGCCATAGATGGCCACGTCGCGCTGGCATACGGCGATTTTGAACCCCAGCTCCGCGTTGCCCATATAGCGGTGAGGCACCGCCCCACCTAACGCCTCGCTCAGATACTCGTACGAGTAAGTGATCTGTTCACCAAAAAGAAAGAAAGAGCGCTCGGGCATCTGATGGCACAACGGGCGAAACAGAGTATAGATGATACGGGCCGGCACCTCGGCGCCGATATTCATCAGCAGCGCCGCCAGCACCGGCAACCCGATGTAGAGCGCCAGCGCCGTATTGGCGACGGACAACCAGTGTGCGCCAAACCAGCGGGCGAATGCCGTCAACCAGTAGGTAATGCGATCAACCCAAACGTTGGGGATGCCCCCGGGCGGCCTCGTCGAATCCATCATGCGCAGTCCAGCTCCCGTATCGATAATCGATTTACCGGCTCTCGCGGGCATACTGCCGTAAAGAGGCTTCCGTTAGAATTCCACGATGGATGACCCGAACCACGCCCTCCTCATCCACCACAATGCTCGTGGGCAGGCCGCGCACGAAATATGCCCGCTGCACATCACCCTTTTCGTCCAGCAGAACCGGAAAGGGCATTTCGCAATGCCTCGCGGCTCGCCGCACCACATCGGGCGTTTCGAGCACATTCACCGCCAGAATCTCCAGGCCCTGAGCGCGCAGGTCATCATAAAGGCGCACCATGACCGGGATCTCTTCCCGACACGACGGGCACCAGCCGGCCCAAAAGTTGATCAACACGCGACGCCCGCGAAACTGGCTCAGCGTCACCGCGTTGCCCTCCAGGTCCATCAGGGCAAAATCAAACGCCTCAGCGCCCGCCCGGGGAGGCTGTGGCCGGGAAAGGGACTGGCCGATCTCTGGCGACGGCACAAGAGGCGCCGAATTGTCCAAAGAAAGCGCCGCCGTGCCACACCCCACCGGCAGTAACGCCAGCAGCACGCCGAGTATCGGCCACAACCACCGCCCACGCCACAGCATCATATGTTTATCAGGCCTCTACCGCCGGATAGCCGATCTCTTCCAGCAGGGCTGTGGCCCGGGATAGCGCCGCATCGTCGTCGTACTCGAGATCCACCGTCTTGTTCTGCACATCTACATCCACCATGCGCACACCGTCCAGCGAAGCCAGCTCCCGCTTGATGGTCATGGCGCAGTGATCGCACGAAATATCGACCGCCTTGAGGCGAATTTGCTTGCTCATTGATACTCCTCCCACGATATGATGATCCCTTACCCTCGGGGGGTATATTGATCATACCAGAGCCTGCCGGCCCTGTCAACGATCAACCGGCGGCTTTTTCTTTGGGAAGGAGTTCGTCCAGCTCGACCGATTCATCGACCAGACGCTCGCTTTCGCCCTCAGGGATACGCGCCCGGACCAGCGCCTGCAACGCATCGCGTTCCTGATCGCGTCCGGTAGTCAGCACCCCCACCAGAGTCCCCTCGGAGAAGTAAAAGTCGGTAAAGCGCCTTGCCGAAATATCGCCGCGCACCACGGTGCGATCCCAGGTCGTCAGATCACCCCACACTTCGATGCTCAGATCGAACATATCCGAGAAAAAGTAAGGCAGCGAGACATATCGTCTCTCATCGCCGGCCATATTACGGCCGGCACGCAGCCCATGCCGCCGGGCCACATCCCAGTGCTCCACGCGCAGGACCTTGTCGAATGTACGATCCGGCCACGCGGCGATATCCCCCGCGGCATAGATATCGGCATCACTGGTGCGCAGGTAACGATCCACCAACACCGCACCATGATCGGTCATCTCCAGGCCGGCCTCACGGGCCAGCTCGGTATTCAGAACAATGCCCACGCCCATCACCACCAGGTCGGTCGGTAGCACCGTGCCATCTGCCAGCACGACCCGCTCGACACGCCCATCGCCCTCGAAACGTTCCGGCACGACGCCGGTGTGAATACGCACCCCATGCGCGGTATACATATCGTGCAACATGGCCCCCACCTCGGCGCTTGCCACCCGCTTTAGCAGCCGCTCTTCGGGGAAAACCATGCTTACTTCTGCCCCTCGCTGTGTCAGCGAGGCCGCCACCTCGGCGCCGATAAAGCTTCCTCCCACGATCACGACACGCCGGCCCGGAGCCGCCGCCTCGCTGATGGCATCCGAATCCTCGATAGTACGCAACACCAGCACCCCGCGCAGGTCTGCGCCCGGCAGTGGCAGTCGTCGCGCCCGCCCGCCCGTGGCCAGTAACAGCTTTTTATAGCGTAGCTCGCGACCGTCGGCCAGCGAGACGGTATGCGCCGCCGGATCGATGCGCGTCGCGGCCACCCCCTGCAAGAGCTCGATCCGATTCTCGGCATAGTACGAGGCCTCTTGCAGATAGACCTTGTCGAGGCCCTCTCTGCCCTGCAGATAGCCTTTGGAGAGCGGTGGCCGTTGATAGGGCCGGTGCGGCTCTTGCGTCACCAGAGCGATGCTCCCCTCAGTATCCACCCTGCGAATGCCCTCGCAGGCGCGCTGCCCCGCCATACCGCCCCCAATGATGACATACGTGAACTCGTCCACAATCAAACCTCCCCATCTATTATGCCATGGAAGGAAACGCGGCTCGTCCGCCGCGCCCAACGGAGCGTGTACGATGAGGCCACAATGCGAGGCTCCACAATAAAATACTAGCCCTTCTACAACCCCACGTCAAGCGACATAGCCAGGGCCAATTACACCGACTTTATGGCCCGTCGACGCGGCCGGGGCTGCGCCATGGTCCGGTCCGGTATCGCCTTCTCAAGATCTCTATTCGGCGACTTTTGACGCAATTCTTGAAATCGGATGTCAATTGCTTGACATAGAACATATGTTCATTGTATAATATCTACAACAGTCGACGGACTGAAAGGAGATTTATGACTCAGAGGTCGGACCTCTCGGACCGGCAGATCAAGATCCTGGAGATGATTCGGGATTTCATGGCCGATTGCGGCTATCCCCCCACCATCCGTGAGATCGGTGAAGCCGTGGGCATCTCTTCCACGTCGGTGGTAAGCTACAACCTCGACGTGCTTCAGCGCAAGGGATATCTCTCGCGCAACCGCGAGGTATCGCGGGGGCTTCGTCTGGTGGGCGAGGACGATGGTGAGGATATGGCCGATGCCGACCTGGCTGAGGTGGCTCCGCGCGCGCGGATTCCTATGCTGGGCGTCATTGCGGCGGGCGAGCCGATTCCCATTCCCGATAGTGATTTTTCCCTCGCTGACTTTGACTCCATCTCGATCAGCCCGGATTGGATCGGCGACACCGAGGGGTTGTATGCGCTCCAGGTGCGCGGCCTCTCGATGATCGACGCCCTGATCAACGACGGCGACATCGTCATCATGCGCCACGAGCAAACGGCGGAAAATGGGGATATGGTGGCGGCCTGGCTCAAAGATGAAAAAGCCACCACCTTGAAGCATTTCTACTGGGAGCGTGGCCGCACCCGGGTACGTCTGCAGCCGGCCAATCCCACGATGGAGCCCATCTATGTGCATCCCGCCGACCTTGAGATTCAGGGCAAGGTCGTCGGCGTGATCCGCCGCCTGAATTGATTTCATCGGTCATTGATAGTTGCTACACAGCCGCCGGGCACCCGCTCGGCGGCTTTTTATGTTTTGCCCGCCCGGAATTGGCCTCGACTATTTTCATCGCAACTTGTTTTGGCATTCCGATGTTAAACATGTAGACTGTGATCTATCCTATCATACTACTTGTCTAGGGGGGTTGATGCCCAGGCTGAAGGTTATTGTCAATCCTCAGGCAGGGCGGGGCTATGCCCGGCAGATATCGCCGCTCATTTGCCGCTGCCTCAAGGCGCTGTCTCTGGATTTCGATCTCGTCCACACCAACGCAGCAGGCGAGGCCATCGATCTGGCCGGCCAGGCCGTCGATGAGGGCTTTGATACGATCGTCGCCGTGGGCGGCGATGGCACCTCGCACGAGGTGATCAACGGCATGATGTCCCGCGCCAATGGCGAGGCGATGGGCGTCTTTGCCTCGATTCCGGCGGGATCGGGGAACGATTTTGCCTCCATGAACGGCATGCCCGCCGATGTCGAGGCCGCCTGTCAGATCATCGCCGAGGGGCAGGTCCGCCAGGTTGATCTGGGGCGGGTCACCATCGACGGCGTGATTTCGCGCTACTTTAATAACACCATCGGCATCGGGTTCGACGGGCTGGTGGTCAAAGAAACTCGCAAGTTCCGCAAGCTGCGGGGCATGCTGCTCTACCTCGTCGTCGTGCTCAAGACCATCTTTCTCACCATGCGCCCGGCGCGCTCCGAGATCACCTACGACGGCCAAACCTTTCGGGCGACGCCGATCATGGTCGTCATCTCTAACGGCCCGCGCGAGGGGGGCAGCTTTATGGTGGCCCCCAATGCACGCTACGATGACGGCTATTTCGACCTCATCATCGCCGAGACCATGTCGCGGTTCGAGATGCTCGCCATGATCCCGCGCTTTATGAAAGGCACGCACCTGAGCCACCGGCGGATCAAGGCCATTCGCGCACGGCACATCGCCATCAAGTCGGAGGATCCCCTGCACATCCACGTCGATGGCGAGATTCTCTGCGAGGAAGCGCACCATGTCCAGGTCGAGATCGTCCCCGGCACGCTGGCCGTTATCGGGGCAGAAAGCATCGCCTACTCTACGAACTGAATCATACTGACGGACACGTCGATGGCATCACCCATAAACAGCATAAACAGACGGCCCTGCGGGCCGTCTGTTCGCTTCTCAGAGCCGGGAGAAGCGCCGCTCGAGGATCAATCCGCCGCGTCGTCGACCAGGTGGCGCGAGCGCTCGATATACTCGGCCGACTGGTGCCGAAAATAGGTGTTGTACAGATCGGCATAGTGCCCGCCGGCCGCGAGCAGATCGCGATGCGAGCCCTCTTCGATGATGCGCCCGTCACGCAGCACGACGATACGGTGGGCGTTTCGCACGGTAAAGAGCCGATGGGCGATGATGATCGAGGTGCGGTCGCGCATCACCGTCTCCAGCCCCTCCTGAATCTGCGCCTCGGTAAAGGGGTCGATGCTGGCCGTGGCCTCATCCAGCACAAAGATGGCGGGATCCTGCAACATCACCCGGGCCAGAGCGACGAGCTGGCGCTGACCGGTAGAGAGCCTCGCGCCACGTTCGCCCACATCGGTGTACAGCCCGTCGGGCAGATCATCCACCCATTCTCCCCCGCCCACCATCCGGACCACACGCTCGACCTCCTCCGGCGTCGCCTCGGGCCGGCCGTACCGGATATTGTCGTACACCGTTCCGGAGAAGAGGAACGGCACCTGAGGCACAAAGCCCAGTTGCCGGCGATATTCACGCAGATCCAGCGTGCGGATATCGAGCCCGTCCACCAGGATCTGTCCGCGCTGAAAATCATAGAGCCGGGCCAGCAAGCGCCCCACACTGGTCTTGCCGGCGCCGGTGTGCCCCACAAAGGCCACCGATTCGCCCGCCACAATAGTGAGCGAAAAGCTGGGGAGTACCACCTCATCTCCGGTATAGGTCAGGCATACATCGCGAAACTCGACATCTCCACGCAGCCGGGGGACGGGGCGATGGTCGATCTGCGTCACGCGGGGCTCGGCATCCATCAACGCAAACACCCGCTCGGCGGCCGAGAGCCCGTCCTGGAACTGGCTCCAAAATGACGCCACATTGGTCATCGGAAACCAGAAATAGCCCATCACCTGCATGAACAGGAACCACTGCCCCACGGTGATGGCGCCCAGCAGAGCGCTGCGCCCGCCATAATACAGAAACAGCGCTACAGCGATGCCGAACGTCCCCGAGAGCACCGGAAAGATGGTATTGAGCGTCCAGCCGCGCAACAGATTCACTCGAAACGACTGGCGGTTGAGGGTCACGAACTCGTCGTACATGGCCCCCTCCCGACGAAACGCCTTGGCCACGGCGATGCCGCTCACCGATTCCTGAATATTGGCGTTCACCCGTGCCAGCACCCGCCGGGCGTTCTGCGTCACCCGCCGCGCCAACCGACGAAAGCTCAGCGCGATGACAAAGACCACCGGCGTCAGGGCCAGCGCCATGATGGCCAGTTGCGCGCTGATGCGAAAGGCCACCACAATCAGGATGGTGACGGTGAGAATCTGGCTGACGAGATTCATGACCAGATCCACCGTCTCGGCGAAATCGTCCGTGTCCGAGGTGACCCGGCTGACGATACGGCCGGTGGGTTGTTCGTCATAGAACGAAAGGTCGTGACGAATAACGGCATCGAATACGTCCCGCCGTAACGCCAGAACCACATCGCCGATGGCCCGGGCCGCATAGCGTTGTCGCACCCAGTTCAGCGCCCACGATGCGATCTCGAGCAATAACAGCCCGCCCACCAGCAACGCCATGGTGCCCGCCGAGGGCTGCTCGGCCAACATATCGATCGACCGGGCGATGACGAGGGGAACTGCAGCCTCCAGCGATGAACGCCCCAGAATCGCCAAGCCGGAGATGATGATCCACCTCGCCCGCTGCCGGAAATAGCCCACGATGCGCCGCAAAAGCACCAGGTCGCCATATTGCCTGTCATAGGCCTCGGTATCGAGGCCGTCGAGAATAAAGCCCAATATGCTCCTTCCGTAATGTAAAAGACGGCAGTGTGCCGGATCAGGCCGACTCGGTCTCGACCAGCCTCAGGATACGCTGATACTCGGCGCATCGGCCGGCCAGCTCTTCATGCGTTCCTTGATCCACCAGTTCGCCTCGACGCAACACCAGGATGCGATCGGCCCAACGGATCTGCGACAGGCGATGAGTGATCAAGAACGTGGTGCGCCCCTGACGCACACGATACATCGCCTTTTGAATCTCATCCTCGGTGGCGCTGTCGATGGCGCTGGTCGAATCATCCAGGATCAGGATGCGAGGATCGGTGAGAAAGGCCCGTGCCATGGCCAGGCGTTGCCTCTGCCCGCCTGAAAGGGTCACTCCCCGTTCGCCCACCTCGGTATCGTATCCCTGGGGCATAGCCATGATAAAGTCGTGCGCCTGAGCCTCTCGCGCCGCCCGCTCGATCTCGGCCCGATCGACATCCGACCCCACACCAAAGGCGATATTCTCGGCGATGGTGCGCGAAAAGATGAACACGTCCTGTTCGATCGTCGAGATCTGGGAACGCAGGCTCTCCAGATTCCAGTCACGGGTATCGATGCCGTCTACTCGCACGGCTCCACGATCGACATCATAGATGCGGTTGATCAGGTGGGTCAGAGAGGTTTTGCCCGACCCGGTGCTGCCTACAATGGCGATCGTTTCCCCCGGCGCAGCGTAAAAGCTGATATTCTGAAGCACAGGAGTCTCGGGGCGATAGCCAAAGGTCACACGATCGAAAACCACCTCACCACGCATGGGACGCTTTACGCCGTCCGGATTCTCATCCAGCGTCGTCTCGTCGTTCAGCACCTGCAAAATGCGCGCGGCGCCCGAGATGCCCATCTGCAGCAGGGTAAAAGTAAAAAGCGACAAAAAGGTGGGCGAACGAAGCAGCGTAAACAACCCCATATAGGCCACCACATCGCCCAGGCCAAAGCCGTCGCCCCGAAGATACACCAGGAAAGCATGCAGCAGCGCGAGAGCAGAACACACGCTGTACACCAGCATCGGCACATAACGCGCCTGAATCTCGCCGCGACGCACATACACGTCCCGATACCGATTCGCCTGCTCCAGAAAGCGCTGCGCCTCCTGGCGTTCCTGGGCGTTCACCTTGACGACCTCGATGCCGGTGAGCGCCTCGGCAAGACCCGCGTTCATCGTCCCAAACTGTTCGCGAATGGCGTCCGATACCGGATTAAGGCGCCGGGTATAATCTCGCACCGACAATATCCACAGCGCCACGAACATCAGCGGCACCAGCACCAGCTCGAGCCGCAGCAACGCCATGGTGATGATCGGCACCAGCAACCCGATGAACGACTCGAATATAAGGCTAGAGGCCGGATTGATCAGCAGGTTCACCTGGTGCACATCGTTGGTTGCGCGGGCCATCAAATCGCCCACCCGCTGGCGTCCGTGATAGGTCAGGCTCTTGCCCAGCAGGCTAACGTACAGTTCATCGCGGCAATCTCGTTCCAGACGCTGAGCCAGCAACTCGGCCGATAGGCTGCGCCCCAGGCTCAGTGCCCCCTGCCCCAACCGCGCCCCCGCCACCAGCGTGGCAATACGCAACAGGTCGGCAAGGGCCGGATCGGGACCGGTGATCCACGCAAAGGCCTGCCCCACCAGCACCGACGAATAGCTCAGCAGCGAGTTGGACAGAATGCTGGCCAGCACCGTGATGACGGGCAGATAGGCATAGTGCCTCGCGTGAGAAAGGATCCACCGCAACGGGCTTGTTCGGTTGTATACAGGGGCATTATCGACGGCAAATTCGCGAGAAGCCAAAACGGACCTCCATTATCGATCGGCGACGTGTCCGAGTATTCGTCCCTGTGGAACCACGGGGCGCTACCATGACGCACGTTTTCAGCAAGCTCAGGCCATCTCACCACCGCTCTGACCACGCAGCAGCCGCCATAGCAGCGCCGCCGATACGGCGGCCACCGCCACATATCGGCCACGTCCACGCCCGTCGTGTTCGAGCGAGGAGCCCGTCTCCCGGTCACCATCGACCAGGCGGCCGTCTTTGACGCGATAGCTGATGGGAGCGGCCTCGCCCTCGAACGGCCTCCCTGTGGGCAGATCGATCTGTGGCATCACGGGGGCCATCTCGGTCGAGCGCTGCGCCTGCGCCATCTGTTCGGTCATCCCCCGGGGCGCCATGCCCTGCTGGGCCCGAACCTCATCGGTGACGGGCACCATCTCCTCGGCAGGGCGGATCCTGGAGCCATAGCGATTGGCGTATACCTGGGTGAACTCGGCACCCAGCAGCAGGATCTGCGCCGAGTAATAGATCCACAACAGTAGGATGACCAGCGAGCCCGCCGCGCCATATACAGAGGCCGGTGATGCGCGCCCCAGATAGAGGCTGATGCCCCATCGCCCCAGGATGAACAGGAACGCCGTCACGCCTGCGCCCACCCACACGTCACTCCACTCGATCTCGACCTCGGGCACCACTTTGAAGAGCAGGGCAAATAGCCCTGTCAGAACGGCCAGAGAGAGCACCCAGTTGCCGATCTCGACGAGGGTATAGGGCACCGGCAAGAGATCGGCGAAAAAGCCCCATGCGGCCGCCAGAGCGGTGCTCAGGAGCATCAAGGCCAGCAACAAAATGCCCACCCCGATGACCAGGCCAAAGGTCGTGAGCTGTCGCTTGACGGTGGTCCATATGCTACGGTTGGGGTCCGGGGCGACATCCCAGATCGTGTTCATCGCATCGCGAAGCTGACCCACCACTCCCGACGCGCCAAAAATCAGCGTCACACCACCGATGATGCCGGCTATCAGCCCCCGACCGGGCTGTTGAGCGTTCTCCAGCATGGTTTGGATCATCACGGCGGCCTCGGTGCCTACCGTGCCCTCGATCTGACCGACGATCTCGCCTCGCACCGCCGCCTCGCCCAGCACCCGCCCGGCGATAGCGATAGCGATGATGAGTAGCGGCGCAATCGAAAAGATGGTGTAATAGGCCAGCGCCGCCGCCAACCGCGATGCCCGATCCCGACTCCATCTCTGGACACTTTCCTTGATCAGTGAAAAGATCTCTTTTGCCTTCATCTTTTTTTACTCCGCAGTCATCGCTCGACCCACAATTGGCAGGTCGGAAAGTCACCCCTATAATGGAGGTTACGAGACCGCATAGATGCTGCGACAGTTCGGCATAACATTCGAAAGAAGAGGCATAGGTTGCACATCGCCAAAGAGAACGATCAGATATTGCTCATATCGCCTGACGGCAAGAGCTACATGCTGCGCCTGCGGGCAGGCGTCCGTTTTCACACAAACAACGGGCTGGTCGATCACGATGCCATCATCGGCAATCCGTTGGGGCGCCCCGTCCTGTCTCATATCGGGCACTCTTTTATCGCTCTCAAGCCCTCCCTGTATGACGTGTTGATGAATCTCAGGCGCGTCTCCCAGATCATCTATCCCAAAGAGATCGGCCAGATTCTGCTCAAGCTCGATGCAGGCCCGGGACGTCGCATCGTCGAGGCCGGTACGGGCAGTGGAGCGCTCACGGTGGCCCTGGCTCATTCGGTGAGCCCCGACGGCATGGTGTATTCGTACGAAGCCCGGGAGGATATGTTGAACGTCGCCCGTCGGAATATCGAGACCGCCGGCATGTCGCCTTTTGTTCGGCTCACTCAACGCGACATCTCGGATGGATTCGATGAAAGCGATGTGGATGCCCTGTTTCTCGACGTGCGCGAGCCCTGGCTCTACCTGTCGCAAGTTTGCGACACGTTGACCGACGGGGGCTTTTTCGGCGCCCTGTTACCCACCACCAATCAGGTCTCTGATCTGCTGGCGGAAATGGAGAAACACCCCTTTATGTCCGTCGAAGTGATGGAGATCATGGAACGCCACTACAAGCCGGTGGCACAGCGCCTGCGCCCCGAAGATCGCATGGTCGGCCATACCGGATTCCTGCTCTTTGCGCGCAAAATCGGTCGCGTACAGAGCGAGGGACCGGCGATCGAGTGGCACACCCCCGGCGCATAGAGCAGCGAAAGGATCGCACCACCTGCGATTTGCCCGGAGTGTAGAGTGTGGAGAGAGGAGTGAGTGGCCTCAGGATGCGGCGCAACCCTGTGCCGCATCCTGATCGGAGCAGGGCGTATCTTGAAAGAAGGCTATCGATCGGCTCTGCGCTTGCCATATGCGCAGGGTTAGTGTTCTTCTCCAAACAGATCCATCATCTGCCAGCATCGGCAGGATACCGGATCGCCCGCCGTTTATCGGATGAGGTCGTGGCAAACCGGCACTTTTCAAAATGCGCGAACGAGCTCTGTCCTCAATCCGGCACGCTCTGGAGCGCAAAGCGCGCATCGTTACGGATCATATATCCCAATCCTTCGGCCAGGCTCGTTTGGGGCTCGAACCCCAGATCTCGACGCGCCCGCGAGATATCGGCGACCAGACGCGAAACCCCGGCGTCTTTTTCCGGGTTCATCAGTCGATGAACGGACTGTCCCGATGCATCCTCAATCGCGTCTACCAGTTGAGAGATGCTCACCTCCTGGCCGCTGCCAATATTGTAGATCGGGTGCACCAGATCGCGAACCTGGCCGGCCCGCACCAGAGCATCGACCACGTCATCGATATAGATAAAGTCGCGCGTCTGCTGCCCCCGACCAAAGAACACCACCGAGCCACCCGAAACTGCCTGCCGCAAAAAGCGCGGCACCACCGGCGCATGAGAGGGAGGCAACGGCTGCCCGGGACCGTAGGTGTTAAAGATACGCAGAATCACCGTCTCGATGCCCCACAGCTTGCCGATGGCAGACACATACTGCTCCGATGCCGATTTGCTCACCGCGTAGGGTGTGCCCGGACGGAGCACGACGTCCTCTGTCACCGGCTGCACATCCTGCTCGCCATAGACGGCCCCCGATGATGTAAAGATCAACCGGTTGACCTGAGCATCGCGCACCGCTGTGAGCAAGCTGACGGTACCCCCGACGTTCACATTGTTATACTCGACCGGGTAAAGCACCGACTCGGGTACACTGACCCGCGCCGCCAGATGATATACACAATCGACACCCTGAAGCGCCGACCAGAGCTTGGGGATGTCGCGAATGTCGCCGTTCATGAACATCACCCGCGAGTCCAGTCGCTCCCGATCTCCGGCGCTGAGATCGTCCAGAACGCGTACGTGATGCCCCTCTTCAACCAAACGATTGGCCAGAGTCGATCCGATAAATCCGGCCCCTCCGGTGATCAATACTCTCAAGAGCGCAAGCGCCTCCCTATCATGATCGTAACGCGGCCATTCCGCGTACATATTCATTATAGGTCAGCGGGCCGATGAGTGTCAATGGATTGTCTTCACAGGCCGAGAGTACGTTATTGTCCGGTATCACCTTAAGTGATGAAGAGACCTTCAGAAGGTGGTTGTTTTGCGGCTTGTGCGCCCCGCTCACCGCCCAGGGGTGCGTCTGCGGCCAATTGACAAGCCACGATCTCGCCTCTAGAATGGGGCGAAGCAGAATCGCCAGATATGGCGGGAGGATCGATCTTGGCACGACATGTGCAACAGAGCGGCGCTGCGTCCGAGCCCCGCGTCGAACGTTACCGCATTCCTGCGGGAGAGGTGCAGAGCGAGCTGGAGGTCAAGAATTCCATCTTTATCGGCACAATCGGGCATGCGCCCTCGGTAGAGGCCGCTCAAGAATTCATCGCCCAGATCAAAGAGACCTATGCCGACGCGAATCATAACGCCTGGGCCTATCGCATCGGCCTGGAGCCCCAATCGCCCTTTGGCTCATCCGATGACGGTGAGCCCGGAGGGACCGCCGGGCGGCCCATTCTGGCAGTGCTCGAGGGCAGCGGCCTGTGCGAGGTGGTGGCCGTCGTCACGCGTTACTTTGGCGGCACGAAACTGGGCACCGGCGGGCTGGTGCGGGCCTATAGCGGCGCCGCCCGCGAAGCGCTGCAGAGCCTGCCCACCGTCGAACGCGTGTTGCACCATGTGGCCGAGATCAGCACGGACTATGCGCTATACGGCAACCTGCGCTACCTGCTCCCCAGGCACGATGTCATCACCGAGGACGAGCGGTTTACCGACAAGGCCACGCTGCGCATCGCCGTGCCCTATGATCGCGCTGAGGAAGTCGACACACTCTTGCGCGAACTGACCAACGGTGACATTGTGCTGAGCGAGCGTTGGCTCGAACATCGCTATATCTAGGAAGCCGATCCGACATGCCCGATCCAACATACCCGTCTCGCCATCGAATCGCCTCTTACCTTCTGTGCGCCCTGATCCTGTTGGGCGCACTGGGGTGTCGCGGCAACGCACGGCGGGGAGGATCGGCCATTACGGTAGCCAGCGCCCACACCCCCGAGCAACTCGTTCTCGGACAAATCACGGTGCAGGCGTTGCGGGCGGCGGGCTATACGGTGGTGGACCAGACCGGCATGGGCGATCAGCGCGCAGTGCGCACAGCCGTTGAAACGGGGCGGGCCGATCTCTACTGGGACTATACCGGCGATACCTGGACCCATCATCTGGGGCACGATATCCCCATCAGTGACCCTCAGGAAATGCATCGCCAAGTTCGCGAACAGGATGCCCGTAATGAAATCACCTGGCTATCCCCCACCCGCTGCCGGCACGTGATGGGCCTGGTGCTGCGCCGTGAGATGGCCCGGCAGAATGAGCTGACCGACATCGAGGACCTGCTCCGCTACATAAGCCGTTACAATCCCTATATGAGCCTCTGCACTCCCGAGGATGTCTACGATCAGTTCAGCGGCGTGCGTGGCCTGGCGCGCATCTATGGACTGCACTTTGATCAGGCGCGAATGCGCTATCTTTCCATCGGTGACGGATACGAGGCGCTGGCAGACGGCGTGTGTGATGTCGCCATCGGATACTCCACCGACCCGCCCCTGGTGGCCCTCGATCTCGTAATGTTGAACGATGCCCGCGGTCTGTTCCAGTCATCGCCGCTGGCGGTCGCCGTGCGCACGCCACTGCTTCGTGAGTATCCGGCACTGGAAGGGCTTTTGGCACAGGTGAGCACCCTTTTGACACAGGAGACGGTGCTCGAATTAGGACAACAGGTGGGCATCCATGGAGAAGATCCCGAGGTTGTCGCCCGTCGTTTTCTCACCGAGAACAATCTGGCCGGCAAGAGGCGGCTGTTCGGCCGATAAAAAGGTCCCGGCCCACCAGACATAGCAGGAGGTGCTATGGAGACGATCATTCGCAGTAAAAGTTCTGAGGTCGTCATCTCCCCCGATCGCCCCACCGTCATCATCGGCGAGCGAATCAATCCGACGGGGAAGAAACGGCTGGCCGCTTCGCTGGCCCAGGGTGATATGAGCCGAGTGCAGCAACTGGCCCGCTCGCAAATTCAGGATGGCGCTACCGTGCTGGATATCAACGTCGGCGCAGCGGGAGTGAACGAGGTCGAGGTGTTGCCTCTGGCGGTCAAAGCCGTGAGCGAAATCACCGACCTGCCCCTCTGCCTGGATTCGGCCAACGCCGAGGCGTTGCGCGCCGCCCTGGAGGCCTATGAGGGCAAAGCGCTCATCAACTCGGTGAACGGCGAGGAAGAGTCGCTGAATCGGGTACTCCCGCTGGTCAAAGAATATGGCGCCGCCGTGATCGGCCTCACCATGGATGACTCGGGTATTCCCAATGACGCCGCGTCGCGCGTAGCGATTGCCCGCAAGATCATCGAACGCGCCGAGGCCATGGGCATCCCCCGCGAGGATGTCCTCATCGACTGTCTGGCCTTGAGCGTCTGCACCGATTCGACCGCTGCACGAACCACCCTGGAGGCAATTCGTGGCGTGCGCGAGGAACTGGACGTAAACCTCACCCTGGGCGCCAGTAATGTCTCTTTTGGCCTGCCCGACCGGGAGGCCATCAACAACATCTTTTTGGCCATGTCGATCGCCTGGGGGGTCAATGCGCCCATCGTCAATCCTCAATCGGCCACAAAGGCCATCCTGATCGCCGACTTGCTCATGGGCCGCGATGAGTATGGCATGAATTATGTCACCTATTATCGACAGCACGCCGACAAGCCCTGACCTCCGGAGTGATCCCTATGCTCATCGCCCTCGGCATCGATACCGGCGGCACATATACCGACGCGGCCCTGGTCGAGTACGAGACCGGCCGGGTCCTCGCAACCGCCAAAGCATTGACCACGCGTCATGACCTGTCCGCGGGCATCGACCGCGCCATCAGGAATGTGCTACAGGCCCATCCGACAAAGGTGCACCTCGTCTCACTTTCGACCACACTGGCAACTAACGCCATCGTCGAGGGCAACGGCGCCCCGATCTGTGCGCTGCTCATCGGCTATGAGGGACGCATAGACCCGGCCGACCTGCACCGGGAACTGGGCACCGATCGCTATGTCCTGATCCCCGGCGGGCACCGCACAGACGGCGAAGAGTGGCAACCGTTGGATCTGGCCGCCGCCCGGGCAGCCATCATCGAGCATGCTCCTCACGTAGCCGCATTTGCCGTATCGGGTTATTTCGGTACGCGCAACCCTTCGCATGAATTGCTCGTACAAGAGATGATCGGCGAGTTAACCAATCTGCCCGTCACCTGTGGCCACGAATTGACCCACCGGCTGGACGCATTGCGCCGCGCCACCACGGTGGCGCTGAACGCGCGGCTCATTCCTTTGTTGCGCGATTTGATCGCCGCCGTCGAACGCACACTGGAGGCGACCAAGATCGATGCGCCCCTCATGGTGGTCAAGGGGGATGGATCGCTGATGGATGCGGCCATGGTCATGGAACGGCCTATCGAGACCATCCTCTCGGGCCCGGCCGCCAGCGTGGTGGGCGCGCAGCATCTGGCGGGCAACGGCAGCGATGCCGATGAACGGACAAGAGGGGCCGATGAGCTTGTCGTCATCGACATGGGGGGAACCACCACCGATATCGCCGTGCTGAGCGGGGGACGTCCGCGCCTCAGCCCGCGCGGCGCGCAGGTCGGGCGCTGGCGCACCATGGTCGAAGCGGTGGATGTCCATACCGTCGGGCTGGGTGGGGACAGCCGTGTATGGCTGGATCCGGGTCGGGAGCTACAGGTGGGTCCGCGACGGGTCATGCCGCTTTCACTGCTGGCCGCCGAATACCCTGCCGTGACCCGGCAGTTGGAGGATCGGGCTGCGGCCACAGCCGTCAATCCCATCGACGGCGAGTATCTCTTGCTTCAGCGCGCCGAATGGAACAGTGATGGAGATCACCCTCCGTTCGAAAGCGAATTGTTCGACGCCCTTCGAGAGGGCCCCTGCGCCATGGCACAGATTCACGCCATCGTGCGGCATCCCGAATTGTACTCGCGATACCTGACACGAATCGAACGTCAGGGCATCGTCATCCGCGCGGGGTTTACCCCGACCGATGCCGCCCATGTGCTGGGGCACTATCGGGAGTGGCACGTGCCGGCGGCGCGTTACGGCGCAGAGCTGCTGGCCCGTCGAATCGGAACCGATTTCGAGACGCTTTGCGAGCGGATTCTCTCCATGACGGCCGAGCAGATCGCACGAGAGATCGTGCTCAAACTACTGAGCGATGAGGGAAGCAACGGGCATATGGGAACAGATACTGCCCTCATCACCCGTGCGTTACGGCCGCCGTCGGACGCGGCTTTGCTCTGCCGCCTGACCGTTCAGCCGCCACTGGTGGCCATCGGCGCACCGGTGCGCACCTATTTCCCCGCGGTCGCCGACCTGTTGCACGGCCGGTTGCGTATTCCGGAACACACCGGCTCGGCCAACGCCATCGGCGCCGTTGTCGGCAGCATCGTGCATCGGGCACATGCTCTGGTCGTGCCGCATGAGGATGAGATGGGCTATCGCGTACACCTGCCCGACCGCGTGTGCGATTTCCCCACCCTGGACGAAGCGACCGCCTGCGCCCAGGAGATCGGCCGCGATCTGGCGATCGAATATGCCGAGCGCGCCGGCGCGCAGGCCGTTCGCGTCCAGATTGTGCGACGGGATAGAACGGCGCCCGTGGCCGAGGGATGGGGGGACGAGCTGTATATACAGACCGAGTTCGAGATCACAGCAGCCGGACGGCCCCGCATCGCCAGAGAGTAAGAGCTCGTCCTGCAAACATACTTTGAAAAGCGATTACAAGTTGATGGTACGGGGAACCTTTGATTCTTTAGCAAGTATCATAGAAACCCTTGGATCGAGCAGGTGTCCATGCTATAATGGATTATGATGATAATGATGGTGATGATCATGATCATCACCATCATCAACATGCCATCGCTATGTGTCGCGAGGAGACCATTATGATGATCGAGACGATCCATCTTAAGCGTTGCGACCTGCTCACCGTCAAAGGACGGTTTGATAGCAATACCTCCCCCGATCTGGAAAAAGCCCTTCGCGCTTCGATGGATGCGGGTGTCTACCGGATCGTACTGGATATGGAGGGCGTCGAGTTCTTTGGCAGCGCCGCCATTCGAGTCCTCATCGCCACCTACAAAGAGTGCCGAAGGTGGAATCGTGGCGATGTGTTGTTGGCGCGCGTTCCCGAAAGGATCCAGCGCGTGTTCGACATTGCAGGAATCGCCCCTCTGGTCAAGATGTATGATGACCCGGTCGTTGCTGTCGGCAGTTTCTAGATCGTCCATCCCGGTTCCAAACCGGGTAGCCGACGCTTGCCCGGCGGTCTGCCATCAATCGTCGTGGCATGGGCGTCTGCGGGATATGATCGACCTCCCTCAGTTTACAAGGCGGCTGTCATAGAGATCGATTCATAGATCCCCATCTCACATCCCGGCAGGTGAGAATGGAACAATTCGAAATTTGCGTCACATCTGAACTCACCAATCTGGCCAGCATCGCCGAATTTGTGACTCAGCGGGCCCTGGTAGCCGGCATGAACGAGGATCAGGCATTTGAGGTGCAAATGGCCGTTGACGAGGCCTGCACCAACGCCATCGAGCACGCCTATCAGGGACGCAGCGACGGGAATGTGTGGATCTGTTGTTACATTGAGGGCGATGATTTTGTCGTTCGCGTCACCGATGAGGGCCAGCCGTTCGATCCGAGCATTATCTCCTCTCCCGATACCAAGGCTCCGTTGGAAGAGCGCGAGATCGGCGGGTTGGGACTCTTTTTCATGCAAAAACTGATGGATAGCGTCGTCTTTTTGCCGGGCCGCAACCGCGGAAACCAGGTCATTATGCGGAAAAGCCGCAGGACGGCCGTATAATGACATCATTTTCTGCAAACACCTGCACCCTGTCGTTGGAAGGGCGAATCGATGCGCTCACCGCACCACGTGTGGATGAGCAACTCGAAGCTCTGGGACAGACTTGCTCGACCATCATACTCGATCTGTCCGACGCCAATTACATCAGCAGCAGCGGGTTGCGGGTAGTCCTTCTGGCCCATCGGAGACAGCGCCAGGCAGGGGGAGAGTTGATTCTCCGCAACGTTCCGACGCGAATCATGCAGATTTTTCGCATGGCAGGCTTTGACCGCATCCTGACATTTTCAGCCCCCTCATCACCTCTCGACGGGCCGGTTCTCCCGACAGAAGGGTGACCATCAGCGATGACATTACTCGTGAACATCTCGTCTATCGCGCTCCCTCTCGCGGGCATCTTGATCGTCGGTGTGCTGGTAGCGTTTCTTCTCCGTGCGCCATGGAAAAAGTGTGGCACAGAGACGGCCGTGCTGGCTGCATTGAGCCACGATCTGCTCAGTGCGCGCCTCGATCCCAACGAGATCTATGCGCTCATTCATCGCTACACCGACTCGATCGCGCGTGCCCCGGTTTTCGCCCTGCAGATAGAGGTTGAGGATCGGATCATATTACCCTACCTGACCGTGGATGGGCAGGCCACCACGCCGCCTAAGGACATCCCCACGGACATCCTGGACTATATGCGGACCGTTCAGCGTCCCGTGCTGGTCACCGATTTCCGACGCAAAGCGCCGCCATTCCCGGCGTTTGAGGTAGATCGCCCCACGCGCAGCGGCCTGTATATCCCCATCATCGCCGACGACCGCGTCATCGGTGTGATCGCCCTGCAGAGCCCGCAGCCTCGCGCCTTTACGTCACGCCAGCGAGATGCCATCGACCTGATCGCATCACAGGCGGCACTAGGACTTTATGCCACTCAGCTTTATCAACGCGAGCGTCAACGCGCCGCACAACTGCTGATGATCGCCGAGGTAAGCCGCCGAGTAGCCGCCATCCTCGATCTCAACACACTGTTCGACGATACAGTCAAGCTCATTCGGGATACCCTGGGCTATTATCACGTCAGCATCTTTACAGTAGATACTGCCCAACAGACGGTGACCCTGCAGGCCAGTTCCAGCCAGCTCATCCGCGAACGAGGTATCCACATCCCCTGGGGGCGGGGCATCATCGGCCATGCGGCGGCCACCGGAAAGAGTATTCTGGCCAACGATGTGCGCCACGATGAACGGTTCCTGGTAGATGCTGCTCTGGAGCGCACGCTATCCGAGCTGGCCATCCCGCTCAAAGTCGAAAATCGCATCCTGGGCGTACTGGATCTGCAAAGCGATCGGACCAACGCCTTTAGTGAGCAGGATGTCTCTATCCTGCAGATACTGGCCGATCAGATCGCCGTCGCGGTGGAAGACAGTCGCCTCTATGGCGCAGAGCAGGAACAGGCATGGATTGCCACCGCTTTGCTGCAGGTCGCCGAGGCCGTCGCACAGCACAGCACATCCGAAGAGATCGTCGAAGTGGTGGCGCGCCTGACACGCATCCTCGTCGGCGTGGATCGAAGCTTGATCTTTTTCTGGTCGGATAAGGAGCAATCCTTTATTCTGGTTGAGGGGACAGGGCTTACCCGCGAGCAGATGCTGGCCCTGGAGAATCATCGCTTTCCGGTCCGGGAGATCCCGCTGCTGGACCGCATCCGACGTGAGGGGCGGATCATTCGCGGGCGCTCGGACGACCTGGTCGACCTGATGCCGCCCCCCATCTCGCAGGATCCTCGACGGGGTGAACTGATTGCCATGCCCCTGCAGTCACAGGATCAGGTAATCGGCATCCTGGTTGCGGAGGATCTCAGCGGGCGCCCCATCAGCGGCCCACGCGAGACCATTCTGACCGGCATCGCCCATCAGGCCACCATCGCCCTAGAAAATGCCCAACTCTACGCCTCACAGCGCGAAGAGGCCTGGGTCTCGACCGCCCTGCTGCAGGTGGCCAACCTCATCAGCAATGCGACCTATGATCTGGATGAAACCCTGTCCACCGTGGCGCGCCTGACTCCCATGCTGGGCGGAGTCGCCTGGGCGGCCATCTTGCTGTGGGACGGAGACAGACGGGCATTTGTCGGCGCACACAGTCATGGGCTTCCCCGAGATGCGGCGGCGATGATCCGCGCCAAAACCAGCTTTCCACTGAAGAACAGCCCGGCGCTGGTGCGATTACTCCATGGAAGCGATCCCCTGACCTTTCCGGTCAACGGGAACGAGACCGCCGGTGACTGGCCCATCGACACCTTCCGCCGTCTGGGGCCGGTAACGGCCCTGCCGCTACGGGCATATGATCGCCTGATGGGCGCCCTGCTGGTGGGGCATGCAGATCCCTCTCCCATTTCCGGGCGGCGCATGAACATTCTCACGGGAATCGCCCATCAAGCGGCTCTGGCCATCGAGACCGATCGGCTGTATCAGCGAACGGTCCATCAAGAACGACTACAACACGAGATCGACCTGGCGCGCCGCATTCAGGAGAGCTTTATGCCCGAGGAATGCCCTCGGGTGCCGGGTTGGCAGATCGCCGTGGAATGGCATGCCGCTCGCGGTGTGGGCGGTGATTATTATGACTTTATCCGTCTGACACCCAATCACCTGGGCCTCGCGATTGCCGACGTCTCGGACAAAGGTGTGGCCGCAGCGCTCTACATGGCCCTTTCCCGCACAGTCCTGCGGGCCACCGCACTGGATGCCCGGGGACCGGCGGAGGCGCTCAGACGGGCCAACCGCATCCTGCTGGACGACTCGCGCTCGGGCATGTTTGTGAGCGTCTTTTACGCCATCCTCGACCTGAGGAGCGGCCGTCTTTCTTTCGCCAGAGCGGGACACAACCCGCCTTTGGTGGTTTCGGCCAGGGATCGGCGAGTCATCTCGCTGGATGTGCCGGGGATCGTCCTCGGAGTCATCGACAACCCCGAACTGGTCGAGGGTGAGGTATGGCTGGAGGACGACGACATGCTGCTGATGTACACCGACGGGGTCACCGAAGCCATCAACGATCAGGATGAGGAGTTTGGCGAGGAACGCCTGCGGCGATTACTGCAGGGCGCCCCCGATCATACCGCCGAGGAGATGGTTCGGCTGATCGACGCCGCCGTTCAGTCTTTTACCGGTGAGGGCCCCCGCTTCGACGACCTGACCCTGGTGGCCGTCCGACGCTGCCCCGACGAATGACCTCAGGGAAGGCAGGCATCTGTATCCAGTGACTCACCGGTCACGGCATCCATCACAAAAAGCGGTTCGGCCAGGTGTTCCGCATCGATCAGCATCCACGTGGGACGTCCGCACTCACGCAGATGCACCAGCCGATAGTCCAGCAGCATATCGGGATATTCGGCCAGCCAGCTCCCCTCTTGCGCCACGTACGCCGCCCGCACCGCCTCGCTATCCAGCAACCCCGGCAGATCCGGGTCGATGGGCACCAGACGCTGCAGGCTCGGCTCGATATAGTCGGGCATGGGCATCTCCATGGCGCCGGTCACCCGACCGTCCATGATCTGCACGCTGTATTCACACGCGCCGTCGGGGGTACCGAACCGGTAGATCCAGGCCGGCTGATTCCCCGGCAACGCCAGGGCCCACTCCATCGACGTAAAGGGCATGATGCCGTACCATTGGGCATCGGGGTGCCACTCACGGGCAAGGGAGAGAACGGAATCGACCATGGCCAGTTCATTCCCCGATAGGGCGTCGCTTTCCGGATTCTCTTCGGCAAACGCTTCCGTCTCGGGCTGAGGCCCGGTTTCTTTGACATCCTCTGCCACATCGCTTACAGAAGAGGCGACCGGCTCTCGAGTCGATCGCCCGAGGGCGAACTCACCCTCTCCCTGACAGCCAACCCCACCCGCAACGACCAGCAGCAAAAGGCCGGCCAGGACGATCCGTTTCCGCAAATCCCGACTCACCCATACCTCCCGATACGACGGAAACGGGGACACCACGCAGGTGATGCCCCCGTTCGGATATCGTTGCGAAACTTTCCGACTATTGCGCAAGCAATCCCTGGTAGGCCATCAAGGCGTCGCCCGTATCGCCACTACCGCGCGTCTGGACCATCACCCCGATGGGTCTGCCGTCAGATGCCTCCACCTTCACAGAGCCGATAAAGCTGCCCGCCCCCGCGACGGCCGTATCGAACCGCATGTCGAACTGGCGTACCTTGGATACGGGGTACCATGTCGAGTCCGACACCTTGCTGCCGTTCGAGCGATAGTAGGTAAAGCGGACATTGACGTTGCTGCTTCCCGGATTGTAGACGATGATCGTCGAGTTCCAGTCCAGACCCGCCGATTTGATGCTCCGGTAGGCGATGGGCAGGTAGCTGGTTGTGCCCGTGCCAACCGTTCCGGCATAGGTCATACCGTAGCGAGACCCACCTCGCAGGTTCACCATGACGGCGATCGGCTGCCCGTTCTTGGATTGCACCACAGCCCCACCCATAAATTGATCGCTGGTGATGCTCGGCGCATTCCCCGCATCCCGGAACCGCTGATCGACGTTCTTCGCGCCTCCCGCGGGGACGGTTATAGTATCCACACCGCTGACCTTGCCCTGTCCGGTGGGCAGATAGCGAACCTCGACCTGTGCGGCCTGTGAGCCCAGGTTCACGATCAGGACCGCGGTGCTGTAGCTATCGCCCATCGAGCTGATGTTCTTGTAGATAGAGGGCAGGCCGATAGGCTGAGTCGTCCCTTCAGTAAAGGTCGGATAGGCCATCAAGATATTGCCGCCGCCATCGGCGTATACCGTCACCCCCACCGGTCCGGAAGCTTCTATCCGTGCCGAACCAAAGAATTTGGATCCAATTTGGGTCGGCTCACCGGCCTGATTGATGAGGCGAGTGGCGCCCTTGGCCAGCGTGAACGTCTGGGTGTAGGGCTGGGTCAGTGTGCCACCCAGTTGAGCGTTCATAACAGGGTCAGGGATATATCGAATCGTTACATTTACCGACGAATCTGTGCTTGTGTTCTGGACCGAGATCGTCGTGTTCCATGTCACCCCGGCGCTACTGATATTACGCAGAATCTGCGGGACGGCGATATTGGTGCCTATCTGCCCCTCTCCGAGGCCATTATAGCTCTCATAGCTCGGCACCGCTCCGCCGGTGCGCATCATGTTGACCACCGCGCCCACAGGCTGGTTGGCCGACACAATCGCAGACCCCTGGAAAGTGCTCGCTCCGGGGTGCCCCGTATCGTAGCGCTGGTCAAAGTTAAAGAGCCCACCCGGAGCGATATTCTGGCTCTTTCCGCCGGTCCGTGTTCCGGATGCGTTGTAAAAATCAACCATAACGTTTGCAGTCTGGCCGCCCAAGTTCTGTACGGCAAATGCGGTCGATATGGTGCCCTGCGCCAGAGCGGGCATCGCCCCCAGAATCAGGGCCAACAGCACGAGCAGACCGGTCATGACGATCTTTTTCATTGAAACATCTCCTGATCAGCAATAAAGGCTTGTCAACTCTATACGGACCACCGACATCTCGATCTGTTGCATCCAGAATAGCGGTAGAGCCCCGCAAAATCAATCGCCCATTCGGGCTATTTGGCTAATTGAGGACGCCAGCGCAGGAATATCAGGATCCAGATCCACTCGGCAAGGCTCAGCCACAGCCGACAGGCCACCGAGACCATGATGGCAATGGCGGCGGGCATCATCTGGCCCAGCAACACAGCCATCAACCCCTCGCGCACGCCCCATCCGTTAGGCGCAAGGGGGAAGAGAAATCCGACCACAGTCGATACGGCCACAATGCCGAGAAAGACGGGCAGATCGCTGTAAGGCAGGGAATGGATCGTCTGTTGAAGTAACCAGAATGCGCCCCCGGTGACGAGCACCGTCATCGCATAATAAAGTAACAGGCCGAGCATCCTTCCATAGGTGGGGAGTGGAGCCGTTGTCGAAGCATCCGCACCTCCGGCCATGCGATGTAGCCAGGGCGTCCGACGGATCGCATCGACCACCCGGGGATGCAGGAGCGCCAGACCTCCTACAATGCCGATAATCGAAAGGATGATCCCCTGCCGGCCGATCATCTCTTGCGTTCGCCAAAACGGAAGAGAGACCAGAAACACCAGCCCTTCGCTAAGCACCCGCAACAGCGTCTCGATGATCATGCTCAATACGGCGATATCGCCGCTCATCTCGGCGCGGCTGAGATAGAATCGGCTGGCATAATTCCAGATCCCTCCCGGCAGATAGCGCCCCATCTGCGAGAGAAACCATATTCTGATGCTCTGTCTGTACGAGATGGGCACGCCCAGAACCCGTACAATAAGCCCCCATCGTGAACTGACCACCAGCAGCGCCAGCATGAGGGCGACCAGCGATGTCGCGAGCATTCGATAGTCCAGCCGCAGCACATAATCGGCCGGGAGGCTTTGCCAGTCATGATAGAGACGCCGCGCCATCAGGATAAAGACCAGCGCGACGAAATCCCACGATAACGGTCGCCGATACTTGCCGCCCCAGCTCAGCAGCCGCCTGCCCCACTCCCGCGGCGAGAACGATCTCACGTCTCGTCGCTCCGCTGCGCAAAGGCATAGATGTCGTTACAGAAAATC
>JBMNOI010000107.1:0-12953 GCA_050942995.1 Anaerolineae bacterium | reverse complement strand
GTGTCGCGGCGCTCTATGCACGGCACGGGCACATCGTCAAGATGCTTTCGCTGACCAACGGCGACGCCGGCCATCACGAGATCGGTGGGGCGCCTCTGGCCTGGCGTCGCAGAAAAGAGGCCGAGGCCGCCGGCCGGGCGGTGGGCGCCGAGTATGTCGTCTTTGACAACCACGACGGCGAATTGATGCCCACACTGGAGGTACGGAATCAGCTCATCGCCTTTATCCGCGAGTTTCGGCCCGACATGGTGATGAGCCCGCGCCCGTGGGACTATCACCCCGACCATCGCGCCGCCGGCCAGCTGGTGATGGATGCCATGTACATGTTGACGGTACCCAATGTCGTATCGAGGGTGCCTCACCTGAACAAGATGCCGGTGGGCATCTATGTGGCCGATCGTTTCAAAAAGCCCTATCCTTTCGAGCCGGATGTCGTCGTCGATATCGATTCGGTGATCGACCAAAAGATCGCCGCTCTGGATGCGCACGAGTCGCAGGTGTACGAGTGGCTGCCCTACAACCGCAACGAGCTCGATCAGGTGCCGGCCGATCCCGAGGCGCGGCGGACGTGGTTGCGGGAGCAGTGGTACGGGCCGCGAGGGCATCGCCTGGCCGACGAGTACCGCGATCTGCTCATCGCCCGATACGGGCCGGAGCGGGGCAGTAAGGTTCAGTTCGCCGAGGCGTTCGAGGGTAGCGAGTACGGCTCGCCTTTGACGGAAGAGGCCATCGAGCGACTCTTTCCCTTCTGACGGCTCTTGACGTAACGATCATGGCCGGTGAACGGGGGACCGGATGCCGACGGGGTGAACGCGTCCGGCCTCGATTCACCGGTCACTCTATGAGAAAGAGACGGCGGGATGAATGACGACGGATACCGGCTCTGTGCCCATCGTGACCTGGGTGACATGGCGAGGCAGCTCACCGATCTGTCGCGGCGGGTATTCGGCCGTTATGACGGCGTGCTCGTGCCCTCGGAGGCGCACCGCCTGTGGTACGCCCGTCGACCGGGGATGGACGGGATGCTCTCGACGGCAGTGGTACGCGACGGACAGGTGGTGGCCGGCGCCTTTGTGACGGTGGCCGATGTGCGCCTGGGCGGGACGTTGCGGCGTACCGGCATTATCGATACAGTGATGACCCATCCCGATCATCGACGCCGCGGGCTGGCCCGACGGGTGCTGGAGGCGGCGGTGGACGGAATGCGCGCGCGGGGCCTGGAGGCCGGGCTGCTCTATACCGTTATCGATTCGATGCCTTACCGCCTGTACGAGTCGCTGGGATTCCGGGGTCACACGCCGGTTTGCTATATGCGACGGATACAACCCATCGCGACAGGACGCGATCTGCCGGTGGCGCGACGGGCCGACGCAGCGGATGCGCTACGGTTGCGGGCCTTTATGGACGCCCATTTTGGCGGGCACGACGGCTACCTGCCCATGGATGAGGCGTTGTGGCGCTGGCGCAAGCTGAATCGTCCCCCCGAGCTGCCGGCTCAAGTGTGGTATCTGGAGACAGGGGGCCGCGTGTGCGGCTGTGTCACCCTGTGTCCGGCGCCTGTGGTGGGGCACGACGAAGAATCGTGGGTGATTACCGATCTCGCTCTGGAGGATGCGGGGGACGCCCCGGCCGTCGGGGCGCTGAACGCGCTGCTGGATGCGATACCGGCGGGGGCGGAGGTGCTGACACTGTGCCCGCGGGTGGAGAGGGATCTTTTGCGAACGCTGGCGATGTGTGGATTCGAGGCGGTGGGCGAGGATGAGGCGGGCATGGTGTTGCCGCTGAGCCCGGCGGTGGAGAGCGCATTGTCTACGCCGCCACCGCGGTGGTATGTGGCGGTGGAATCGGCCATCGGCGTGTGATATAGGAGGAGGAAGACGATGCAGTTGATGACCTATCTGTTCGATCGGGGCGGGCCGGAGAACACGGATGCGACGCTAGAGATCGCCGCCGAGCGCGCCAAAGTGCTGGGCATTCGGCAGATGGTGGTGGCCTCGTCTCACGGTGACACTGCGCTCAAGGCGTATGCGTTATGCGCCCCGGCGGGCATTCATCTCATCGCCATCACGATAGGGCATGGCTGGGAGCATGTGGGATGGTGCATGTCGGCGGAGAAAAAGGCCGAGCTGGAGGCGCTGGGCATCGATGTGGTGGTGGGCATCCACGGTCTGGGAGATAGCGTGGGCTCGGCGTTCACCGAGAAGCACGGCGGCCGCGTGCCGGAAGAGATCGTGCGCGATACCCTCTACCGTTTCAGCCAGGGGATGAAGGTGGCGGTGGAGGATATATTCATGGCCGCCGAGGCGGGCCTGCTGGATATGAGCCAGGAAGTGGTCAGTGTGGCCGGCACCGGCAGCGGGGCCGATACCGCCATCGTCTGCAAACCGGCCTATGCCCGCACCTTCTTTGACCTGGAGATCCGCGAGGTGCTGGCCAAGCCGCGGATTCCATAGCGGCCGTCCGACGCCATCATAAAAGACGGCGACGGGGATTCGGCCTTCCGAAAGAGGTCGAATCCCCGTCGCTTTTCGCCCCGGTTGACTCAGTCGGCCAGGATCTCTTCGATGGTCTGTAGCTCCTCGGACGAGAACTCGAGGTTGTTCAGCGCGGCGACGTTATCCTCCACCTGCGACACACGGCTGGCCCCGACGAGGGCTGAGGTCATACCGGGATGGCGTAGCACCCAGGCCACCACCATCTGGGCCAGAGTCTGGCCGCGGGCCCGGGCCACCTCGCTCAGGCGGCGCACCTTGCTCAGGCGCTCCTCGGTGACGGCCTCGCGACGAAGTGCCCCGGTGGGGCGACCGGCACGAGAGTCCTCAGGGATACCCTTCAGGTAACGATCGGTGAGCATGCCCTGGGCCAGTGGCGAGAACACGATGCAGCCGATCCCCTCCTCTTCCAGCACGTCCAGCAGACCGTCCTCGATCCAGCGGTTGAACATGTTGTACGACGGCTGGTGGATGAGACAGGGTGTGCCCAACTCGTAGAGGATGGCGACGGCCTCACGGGTTTGCTCGGGCGTATACGAAGAGATGCCGGCATAGAGCGCCTTGCCCTGCCGCACAGCGGCGTCGAGCGCACCCATGGTTTCCTCCAGCGGTGTGTTCGGATCGGGACGGTGGCTGTAAAAGATGTCCACATACTCCAGCCCCATTCGCTTCAGGCTCTGATCCAGACTCGCCAGCAGGTACTTGCGCGAGCCCCACTCGCCATAGGGGCCGGGCCACATGCGATAGCCGGCTTTGGTCGAGATGATCAACTCGTCGCGGTAGGGGCGCAGGTCGTCGGCCAGGATGCGGCCGAAAACCTCCTCCGCCGAGCCGGGAGGCGGCCCATAGTTGTTGGCCAGGTCAAAGTGGGTGATGCCCAGATCGAATGCGCGATGGATCATGGCGCGGGCATTCTCGAACACGTCCACCCCGCCGAAATTGTGCCACAGACCCAGCGAGATGGCGGGCAGCAAGAGGCCGCTGCGCCCGGTGCGGCGATAGATCATCGAATCGTAACGATTGGTCGAGGGCAGGTAGGTCATGATGTGTCCTCCTGTGATGGGCGAATGAGCGATCGGGCGGCCATATGCCGCCGTATAAGGTATTGTAGCCGATGAGGGAGGCGGAGCGCAAGGAGAGGATGTGCGGCCCGTTGCTCCCTGTTCACAGGTGATGTATGATGGGGGCTGTCGGTACAGCGCGATCAGGATACCGGCAACATCCCAAAGCGTTTCGAAAGGAGGCGAGATGCGCAGGGGGGTGTGGTTGGCGCTGCTGGTGACGCTTCTGGCATTGGGGCTGGTGATACCGGCAGGAGCGCAGGATTCGGGGCTCGATCCCGAGGACGACATGCCGCCCGATGTGTCGGTGGATAACGACGGAATACGCATACGCGTCATCTGGATGACGCCGGACGGCGTGGTGCACGAGTGGGTGTACTACTATGCTGACGGCGGCGATGAGCCCGCCGGAACGGCCTATCACTCGCTGTATTTGCCCTACGGCACCAGACCGGAGGGGAGTGGGTGGAGCGATTCTCAGCCGGTGGATCTCGATGGGGATGGCATCATAGACGGCGCGTTCTACCAGATGCGGCACCCGGTATCGCCCATGGCCGTCATCGCCAAGGCGAAAAAGACCGACGTGAACGCCGAGGTGCTGCTGAGCATGATGGCGCTGCCAAACCCGGCGTGGTGCCCGGTTGGCTGCGAAACCGGCCGCGTATCGAATCACAAGGCGATCTGCAGCAGCTGAGCGAGTGTATTCGCGAGCGGGCCTGGGCAAACCACCCTCACGGCGGCCCGCCCGGCCTGTTGTATCGCGATAGGGATACGCGGGCTGACGGCGAAACGGTCAACGGACGGGGCAGGGCGCCGGGCAAGATCAATGCGCCGGGGCAGGTGCGCAAGAACGGCCGCTGAGCGGCTACGGGTCGCATGGCAGTCGATCACGAGGGCGCCGGAGAGTCTCTCCGGCGCCCTTTTTGTTCAGCGGATATGGGCCGGCCCGAATTTAACAGAATTGTAACCCTTGTGCTCCGTTTTATGTGCTATAGTAGAAGTAGCGGAGACAGGAACCGAGGGGCAGAGTGGCCCGTGGTATCCTTAGGGGGGAGAGGCGATGAGACGCACTGGATTCACGACCATTATGGCGTGCATCATGTTCTTGTTGTTCTCTGCCACCATATCGGCCGATGCGCCGTTAGGGCGGGCCATCGGCTGGGGCGAGATCGCGCCCCAGGCCATACCGGTGCCCTTGCCGGTGACGACGCCCCGGCTGGTTCTCCATGCCCCGGATGGGCGCTATTACTGGGTGCGATTCGATGTGCGCCTGACCGATGATGAACGACTGCCGGTGCAGGGCTATTTCACCTATTGGGAGAACAACCCCGACGGCACCCGCTATCGTTCGCTTCGTGCCAGCGTTCAGTATGTGGCCTTGAATGCCGATAGTGCCCTGTTCGCCGGTATCTGTGTGGATGATACGTGGTATCGGCGAGAGGGTGACTGGCTGGTGGTTCAGGTATACGATGGCGGCACGCCGGGAGCCGGAGTAGACCAGTTGCGCATTCAGTGGGTGGGTGGCGAATCACTTGCCCGGGCGCGGCTCGAATCGGAACAGCTCCGGGGCCAGGGCTATGGGGTTATCAGCGGCAATCTGGCCGTGCAGCTCGTCGAATAGGATGTCGACGAGAGGAGGTGCAATCCCCTCCTCTCGTGTTTACGTCTATGCCGCCGGGTGACCTTCCCGAGTCGGCGCAACGACCATATCCTTCGTGGTCGTGGATTCGCTCAGCATCATCCGTAACTGACGCGCGTTCCGTATGGCGTAATCCTGTGCGTTGTTGTTGAACAGCACGTGCACCTCAGCGGCCTGTTCGGCCAGATGCTCTACGTTGGGAGCCCACTCGCGCAACTCTTCCTCGCTGTACAGGTAATCGAACCGCTCTCCCGTGGTCTTGACCCTGGCGTACCACATCTTGTAATTCCGGCCGTGAAATCGCACGATCACCAGATCGGGGCGAGTTACCTCCAGTACGGTGGGCACGCTGCCCGATCCGAGCTGGGGTTCATCGACGACGGTGAGGCTGACGCCGGCATCGCGCAGGGTGTCGATTAGATCGGGCAGATGATCGCCCTCCAGCCAGCTACGGTGGCGAAACTCGACGGCGACCCGGTCGTCGGGAAAGCGGTCGCGCAGGGATCGGAT
This sequence comes from Anaerolineae bacterium, assembly GCA_050942995.1. Classification (GTDB taxonomy): domain Bacteria; phylum Chloroflexota; class Anaerolineae; order UBA1429; family UBA1429; genus JBMNOI01. Next base: position 7,251 of record JBMNOI010000107.1, on the reverse strand, counting down.
GTAATCCACATTCTCCGGGCGATACACATACCAGGGTGGAAACTGGAAATGCACGGCGCCCAGCTTGCCGGCGTCGCGCAGCGGCTGCATCGACTCGTAAAAGGCACGGGCTACCTCGTCGTCGGGGGGCTTTTCCCGATCGTGCCATGTGAGTTGCCGGTAAGGCTTGACGTCAAAGACGAATCCGTCGGGCGTGCGCCGCGCCCACGCCTCGAAATTGCGTCGGGGCATCATGCGGTAGAACGTTGAGTTGATCTCGACGATGGGAAAGTGTTGGGCATAATAGGTGATCTGCTCATTGGAGGGCAGGCCATCAGGATAAAAGTTGGTGTGATCGGACCAACTGGATGTGCCGATATAGATCCTCGCCATGGTCATGCTCCTTTCTGCCGCCCGAAAGGGGCGATCTGCCAGAGGCCAAGGACACCTTTATTATAAGAGGTCGCGGGGACGGGTCAACGGGCGTATAATGGAAATCGTTCTGTACCACCTGGCCACTTGACCGATACACATATCCTCATCGCGTCGGGGATATCCATCGGCGGAAACACCGGTGCGCGAACGTCGGATCTGTCATAAGCTAGAGGCAGCAAAGAGACGTTCTCCGATCGGGCCCTGATCGGCGCAAAGGAGACGAACGATGAAGACAACGCGACTCATCCCCGTGATCCTGCTTCTGATATTGATCGGATCGACCGGATGCCGGCCGCCGGCCACGCCCGACGCGGATGCTCCGAGCGCTCCCGTCCCCGTGACGGTCGATATTGCCGACCCGGCGGGCCTGGAGGCCGATGAGGTGGTGATACGCTTTTACGAGTGGTATATCCACCACGTCCGCCAACCCGGGGGCAGCCATCCACTGGCCGACGGCACGCTGAGCGCAACGGGCTACCTTACCGAGGAGTTGATCGAGCAGATGCACGCCACGGTAGAGGGGTTTGGCGTGCAGGGAGGGTACGATCTCGTCCTGTGTGCGCAGGATGTGCCCGATTCGGTGCGGGTCGAGGAATCGCACATGGAGGACGGCCGTGTCCATGTGCTGTTGGGCACCAGTTTTCACGAGCATTATCTGCAGGTCGTGCTGGCCCGGGATGGCGGACACTGGCGGATCGCCGACCTGCGTTGTGGCGTACCCGGCCCGGTGCGTGAGCCCACATCTCGTCCTGTGGCGGGCGAGATTCCTGCCGAAGAGATGGACACAAACGGTTGGCTCATATACGAGAACGACGAGTGGGGTTTTTCCATCCGCTATCCGACGGGTTGGGTATACGAGGCGCACGAAGCGGCTGCAGGTTCGCCGCCCATCGGGCCGGAGAATATCAAGTTGATGGTGCTGTTCATGCCCAACGAATGGGCCGACCGCATCGCTCAGGGCACGGCCATCGATCCTCACGCACCCAGCGTCGCCCCGTTTTCGCTGGAAGTGAGTGTGGGGAGCATGGATGCCTATCGCGATGCCTATTTCACTCCTGATCACAGCGAGACCGTCATGCTGGGCGAGCACGAGGCGGTGCGAGAGGAGGAACGTTACTCTGAATCGGCCCGAGTGGTGCGCTATATGGTGCAGGATCCGCGCGATGAGGACAAACGCCTGACACTCATCGACTATACCAGCGGGTTCGCCGACAGACTCCCGGGCAACGAGGAATATGTGGCGGCGTTTCGTGCGATGATCGATACGCTTCGGTTTATCGCCGTCAAGGGCGGTCGCTAGAATGGGGGGATCCCGATCCGCCAGAGGACGCGCTCCGTCTGCGGCATCGACCCGGCGCGCATCGTGGTGGGCGAGGGCGCGCAGTATGCGAGTGCGCAGTATGCGCACCCGAATCCTGGCGTGGTCGTTTATCCCGACGATGATCATCCTGGGCGCGGTGGCGCTGTTTACGTTCCAGACCTATTGGCGTGTTACCGAGCGCCTGGTGATGGAGCGCAACCGGGAGATGACCCGGTTTCTGGCGCAGCAACTGGGCGTGGAGATGACGCGCTATGCCGACATATTGCACGCTGTGGCGAACCACCCCGATATTCAGAGCCCGGCTCCCGGCTATCGGCAGACGGCGCTGCGCTGGCTGGTGACTCAACTGGATGATTTCGACGGCGGCGTGGTGGTGTTGGATGCCGGTGGACATGTGGTGGCGGCGGATCCGAGATGTCACCATCTGTTGGGAGAGGATTGGTCGGACCGGAGCTCTTTCCTGCAGCAGAAGCACGGCCAGATGCTGGTTTTCGGCACCGACATCGAAGACGACGGGCCCGATGGCGTGCCGGTGTTGCCCTTTGCCATGCCGATCAGGGGCCCCGGGCTAGAGTTCCGGGGCGTCGTTGTAGGGATGATCCGGCTTGGTGCAGAGCAGCCGAACGCCGTTTACCGCAGTCTGTACAGGCATTATGTGCGCCAGAGCAGCCGGATGATGCTGGTGGATGGGCGCGGCCGGGCCATCGAATACCGCTATCAGCTCGGAGCGACTCAGGAGATGGGCCATCTGCCGGCGGTGCAGGCGGTGACGGCCGGCCACATCGGGGCTCTGCGTACCCGCGATCTGGACGGCCGGGAGGTGATCGCCAGCTATTCCCCGGTGGATAACACCACATGGGGATTGGTGGTGGAGGAAAGCTGGGCCGAGCTTTCGGCGTTGAGTGTGGGCTATGGGCGGTTATTGCTGGTGTTGCTCATTCTCGGCCTGACGGTGCCGGCGGCGTTTACGGCGCTGGGCATCCGGCGCATTACCGGGCCGATCGCCACGCTGACATCGGCGGCCGAGCGCATGGCCGCCGGCGACCTGCGCCAGGAGATCGCACCGCCGGAAGACGTTGAGCTGCAAAAGCTGGCCCTGGCCTTTAACCGCATGTCGGTGCAGTTACAGTCGCTCTATGCCGGACTGGAGCAACGGGTGGCCGATCGCACCCGCGAGCTGGCGACCCTGGGGGCTATCGCCGATCTATCCAGTCGCTCGCCCGATCTGGACGAGACCGTAAGCGCCGCGCTGGATGAGACGTTGCGGGCGATGGGCATGGACGCGGGAGTGGTCTATTGCCCGGCGCGTGACGGCAAGACGCTGCAACGGGTGGCCTATCGGGGGATGAGCGATGGGTCGGAGGACCGGGGCGAGTTGCATATGCTGATGGCATCCCGGTCGACGCCCGAATCTCCACAGGTCTGGCATGCTGACGAGGGCGACGCGCCGCCCTGGGGTGTCGATGCAGAGTGGCAGACGGCCGTGCGCGTTTCACTCTGGGCCCGGGGAGAGGTGCTGGGCATCATGCTGCTGGGCGCGCGACGGCGGCGAGATCTGGCACCGGAAGAGTGCTCGTTGCTGGAAGCCATCGGTCACCAGGTCGGCGTGGTGGTGGAGAATGCCCGCTTGTATGAGCGGGCCGAGGAATCGGCCGTCGAGGCCGAACGCAATCGCCTGGCCCGGGAACTGCACGACTCGGTGACGCAGACGCTCTTTTCGGCCAATCTGATCGCTGGCGTATTGCCGCTCTTGTGGGAACAGGACCCGGAAGACGGACGCGCGCGGTTGGCCGAGTTGCATGCGTTGACCCGTGGTGCCCTGGCCGAAATGCGGGCGCTCTTGCTCGAATTGCGCCCCGTGGCGCTGGCCGAGACGCCCCTGCCCAACCTGTTGGGTCAACTGGCCGACGCCGTATCGGGGCGGGCGCGAATGCCGGTGCATCTGGATGTCGAAGAGATCGATGTGCCGGCCACAGTCCGTGTTGCCCTGTATCGCGTGGCTCAGGAGGCGTTGAATAATGTGGTGAAGCATTCCGGCGCCGGTGCCGTTTGGATGACGTTACAGGCTCTGTCGGGCGGAGATGATCGGCGAGAGGGGGCTGATCTGCGGGTGATGGACGACGGTCGGGGTTTCGATCCGGCAGCGGTATCGGGCGATCACCTAGGATTGCGCATTATGCAAGAGCGAGCCGAGGCGGTGGGCGCCGCCCTGCGGGTGACCAGCGCCCCCGACGAGGGCACGCTGGTGCGTGTGGTATGGCGCAACGCGAAAGAGGATGGGCTGATCTCGACGAGCGACGAGGATAAAGGAGCCACACGATGAGCCGGGAAATCCGGATACGGGTGATGATCGTGGACGATCATGCTGTTGTGCGCAGCGGCCTGGCGGCGTTTCTCAGGGCATTTCCTGATCTGGAACTGGTGGGAGACGCCGCCAGTGGCGAGCAGGCCGTGGCGCGCTGTGACGACTTGCTGCCCGATGTGATCCTGATAGACCTGGTGATGCCGGGGATGGGCGGCGTAGAGGCCATTGCCGCGATCCACCGCGACCGTCCCAATGTGCGGATCATCGCTCTGACCAGCTTTGCCGAGGACACGCTGGTGCAACAGGCCCTGCAGGCCGGGGCCACCGGCTATCTGCTCAAAAATGTGTCACACATCGAACTGGCCGAGGCGATTCGGGCCGCTCATGCCGGTCGGCCCACCCTTTCTCCCGAGGCCACTCAGGCGCTGATCCGAACCGCTACCGCGCCGGCGGCTCCGGGGGGCGATTTGACGGCGCGCGAGCGCCAGGTGCTGGCCACGATGGTGGAGGGGCTGAGCAACGCCGAGATCGCCGAGCGCCTCATCATCAGCGAATCCACCGTCAAGACACATGTGAGTAGCATTATCGCCAAGCTGGAGGTATCGAGTCGCACCGAGGCGGTGGCGCTGGCTCTCAAGCATCACCTGGTCACCTGACCGAGACGCAATCCGTCCAACCGGCCATTCATAAACCCTCCGATCGCACGATGTGGCCCGGGGGGTTTTGTTTTACCATCAGAGGCAAAGTGTGATGTGCTGTATCCGGGGTGTGCAGTGTAAAGGGCGAGGGGAAGGGCGATATGCAGAGATGGTGGATGGCGCGGGGCGTGGCCGTGCTGGTTTTATTGCTGGTGCTGTTGGGATCGTTTTCGGCGTGGACCGGACCGGTATTGTCCTGGGCGGACGCAAACCCTTCTGCCGCAGCGGCGGAAGCGACAATCGAGTATGCGACGGTGGACGATGGCTCGCCCGAGGGAGTGACTGAGGCGTTCTATCGCTGGTATCTGACGGCCGGTGCGCCGGCCGCGGCAGGCGCCTATGTCGAAAGCCCCTATCTTTCTCCGCGCCTTTTGCAGCGGGTCGATGCCCTGGTGGCGGCGGGGGAGAGCGAGGTCGGTGATCCGTTTCTATGTACGGCGCAATCGATCGTCGAGATGCGCATCGGCACGGCCGATGTGGTGGGCGACGAGGCGACGGTGCTGGTGACGGTGGCCTATGGCCTCGCCGGGATGCAGCGGTTTATGGTGGCGCTGGAGCGTGAGGCCGATGGGTGGCGCATGGTTAACGTCTCATGTGGTAGCGCTCAGACTATGCGCGGCTCTGCCGGTTGGCGATGACGAAATTCTTGCGATCTGGAACCTGTCGGCTGCGATCGACGTCTTTTAATTAGACGACAGGGTGAGTGTTCGCTGCTTTTTTCTCCGGGCATTCGGGGATGAGGTCGCCTCACCTATGCCGTTACGGGGCGGTCGTTATCACCCATAGAGGTTATACATGATGAAGCAATGGTTGTGGTTTCTGGGGGGCGTGGGGGCGGCTCTGCTCGTTGCAGGACTGCTGATACTGGGCCCGCTGCAGCCTTTGCGCGGGCGGATCGTGCGTGGCGGGCCTGCGGTGCCGACGGTAACGGACACGCCGGAGAAGCGGCCCACGCAGACCCGGACGCCCGAAACAGATGGCCCGGTGAGTCTGGACTGGCAACGCGAGGGAGGCGTGGCCGGTTTTTGCGATCGTTTGTCCATCGATGAAGAGAACCGTGTATACTATGCGATCTGTGGCGGCACGGTGCTCTCGAGCGATTTGATGCCGGATGAACGGGCCACATATCGGGCGTACACCGAACGATACGCCTCTTTCGAGTATGAGGCGCAGGATAACCCCGGCGGCGCGGACAATATGACGGTGCGTCTGAGCTTTGTGGGGCGTGGTCGTACGATTCCGACCGACACGGAACAGTCACAAATCGCCGCCTGGGCCGAGGCGCTATACGAACGATTGGGGGTGGGCGGCGCCAGTCCCGCCGATGTGGTGCTGGATGCGCGGCTGCATCTGGCCACGCGTCTGGGCCGCTCGCTGGATAACGTGTACGAGGTCTCGGTCGAATCGGTTATCTGGCCCAATACCTGTCTTGGCATCGAGAGCGAAGGGACCTCTTGCGCAGAGGTAGAGACTCCCGGATACCGCATCATCCTGGAAGTGGCCGGGCGGGAGTACGAGTATCGTGCCGATCAACGGGGGACCGTGGGCGCTGTAGAGGGCGCCGGCAAGGCAGTGAATACGCCGACGCCGCCGCCTGCGCCGTCTCCATCGGCGACGACCGGCCTGCCCACACCCTATCCCACGCCCACCTATGGGCCGCCCACCGCCACACCGACGGTGACGGCGACCCCCACACAGGTGGTGCTCCCTTCGGCTTACTGGCGGGGAGAGTATTACGGCAATCCGATATTGAGTGGCGCTCCGGCGCTGGTGCGGAACGACGCCGCCATCCAGTTCGACTGGGGTGGCGCTGCCCCCGCCACGGGGGTGCCTCACGATCATTTCTCGGTGCGGTGGGTGCGTCGGCTGCATTTCGATGAGGGCGCCTATCGCTTCAATGCGCATGTGGATGACGGGGTTCGCCTGTGGGTCGATGGGCGGCTGCTGATCGATGCCTGGCATTCGGGTGTGGCGCGCACTCTGTCGGCTTATGTCTGGCTGGGCGCCGGTCCGCACGATGTGCGGGTCGAATATTACGAAGAGGCCGGGGTCGCCGTCGCCAGGGTGTGGTGGGAGCGTCTGGAGGCCTTTTCCGCCTGGAAGGGCGAGTACTATGCCAACCGCGAGCTGATCGGCCCGCCGGCCTTTGTTCGAGATGACGCCCAAATCGCCTTTGATTGGGGCAGCGGATCGCCGGGGCCGGGTGTGCCACGGGACGATTTCAGCGTGTGCTGGACGCGAAACGTGACGTTGCAGGGTGGCAAATATCGTTTCTGGGCGCGGGCGGATGACGGCGTGCGTCTGCGCATCAACAGCTTTACGGTGATCGACGAGTGGCGCGAGGCGAGCGGCGCCGTCTACCGGCGCGATGTGGAGCTCAATCCCGGGACCTATACCATCACGGTGGAGTACTATGAGCGCGGCGGCAACGCCCGCATCGGCGTGGGATGGGATCTGTTGGCGGCCCATACACCGACGCCGACGCGTACCCGGACGCCGGTGCCTCCGACGGC
>JBMNOI010000106.1:0-13201 GCA_050942995.1 Anaerolineae bacterium | reverse complement strand
GATTGGAATGCGTCTTGCCCAGACGCTCCAGAATGGGCTCGACCGATTCGGTCCCGCCCACCGTGTCGATCATTCGGCGCAGCGTCCGTACGCGGCTCAGGACATTGGGCTCTAGCAGCAGCTCCTCACGACGCGTTCCCGAGCGCTGGATATCGAATGCCGGGAAGATACGCCGCTCGGCCAGGCGCCGGTTGAGGTGTAACTCCATGTTGCCCGTGCCCTTGAACTCTTCGTAGATGATGTCATCCATACGGCTGCCCGTATCAACCAGGCAGGTGGCGATAATGGTCAGGCTGCCCGCCTCTTCGATCTTGCGGGCCGCGCCAAAGAACACTTTTGGCGGCTGAATGGCCGCCGGGTCCAGACCACCGGACAGCGTACGGCCGCTGGGCGGAACCACCAGGTTATACGCCCGGGCCAGCCGGGTGATGCTGTCCAGCATGATCACCACATCTTTGCCCACCTCAACGAGCCGTTTGGCCCGCTCCAAAGCCATCTCGGCCACACGCACGTGATGCTGTACCGGCTCGTCAAAGGTCGAGCTGACCACTTCTGCTTCGACAGAGCGATCCATATCGGTGACCTCTTCCGGTCGCTCTCCGATGAGGACGACCATCAGATGGACGTCAGTATAGTTCGCCGATATGCCGTTGGCAATTTGCTTGAGAATGGTGGTCTTGCCGGCTTTGGGCGGTGAGACGATGAGTCCGCGCTGCCCACGCCCGATGGGGGCTAACAGGTCGATGAGGCGTGTGGCATAGATATCGGGGGTCGTCTCCAGGTGGAATTGCTCGTACGGAAAGATCGGGGTTAGTCGTTCGAAAACAGGCCGTCTCTTGGACTGCTCCGGGTCGAGCCCGTTGATCGCCTCGACACGCAGCAGGCTAAAGTATTTCTCCGATTCTTTCGGGGGGCGTACCTGGCCGATCACCATATCACCGGTGCGCAGCCCGAAACGCCTGATCTGGGATTGGGAGACGTACACATCCTCGGGCCCGGGAAGCAGATGGTCGCTGCGGAGAAATCCGATGCCATCCTGTACGATCTCTAATACACCACCGCCAAAGATAAAACCCTTCTCCTCAGCCTGCGATCTCAGCAGACGGAGAATCAGATCTTGCTTCTTGAGGCGGCTGTAGCCCGAGATGTCCCTCGTGCGAGCGATATCCCGCAGCTCGCTCAAGGTCAATGTCTCAAGTTCGACAATATTCACTTTCCGACATACTCCGTTGAATCATAGGGGAGTCATACACGGCAAGGTGCAGCACGTGTCGCGCCCGCGCAACAACATCCGCACTGGGTTCATGCGATAAGCAGCAGGGTACAGAGAAGCTTGAGAAAGAATCAACCCTGGGGCAATTACCTAAAGAAGGATCCGGCTCCTATTGCGCGTCTACACGGAGCGTTGAGGTGTAGCGCCGTGGTGACTTGTAGAACCATACGACATTATAGCACCTATTCTATGCCATGTCAACTTTTTGGCACATTTCGCCCCAGGTTACGGCCAAAGTCGCAAGACAACCCCCTTCCAAAGGTGGGGAGTGGTGTCGTTGACGTGTCGCTAGGCACGTGCGGCCAGCGGGCACACCCCCAGCTCAGCGGCCAGATCGGCAAAGGAAGAGACAACGTCGATGGCGATAGGGATGCCCTCCTGACGGTATTGTGCCGCTTTGCGCGCTTCGGGCTCACCGGGCACCAGGATCTCATCATGCCCTTCGGCCAGCGGGTTGCTCTTGATATAGTCGATGAGGTCATCCATGCGCTGCCGGAAATCATCCACCGAAATAAAGCCCGAGATGTCGAGCGCGCCGAAAAAGTGGCCCATGTTCTGCGGCTGATCCAGATCGTCGAATAGAGCCCCGATCTGGCTGCCAAAAGCCGCGCCGGTGAGGATGGAGCTAAATATCTCGACCATTAGAGACAGGCCGTATCCCTTGTAGCCACCCAGAGGGAGCATACTGCCCGCCGATGCGGCCACGGGATCGGTGGTCGGGCGCCCCTCGGCATCCACAGCCCATCCTTCCGGAATGGGCCGCCCCTCCAGCGCATAGAGCTGCACCTTGCCACGAGCCACTACCGTGGTCGCCATGTCGAGGATGATGTTGCCGCGCTTCCCACCGGGGATGGCGATGCAGAGCGGATTGGTGCCCAGGGCGCGTTGTTTGCCGCCATAAGGGGCCACCTGGGGCACGGCGGCGGTGGTGCAAAAGCCGATCATGCCCAGAGGCAGCGCCTGACGGGCAAAGAGAAACGCCGCGCCGTAATGCTGGCTGTGACGTACGCCCACCCATCCCGAGCCGTGCGCGCGGGCCAGTTCAAGGGTCAGTTTCATCGCGTAATTGCCGGCTACGGCGCCGGGGCCGTGATCGCCATCCACCAGGGCGATGGAGCGGTCGCGGCGCAGCACGCGCACATTGGGCTGCCGCTTGAAGCCGCCGGATTGGAATCGCCGGGTGTATACGGGCAACAGTCGCGAGACGCCGTGGCTGCCCATGCCGTGAAGCTCGCCCTGGGTGAGGTTCTCGGCCACGGTGGCGGCATGCTCGGGCGGCACGCCCACCGCCTCGAATACTTCACGGGCAAAACGGAACACCTTGGACTCGTCGAAGCGCAGATACTCGGTCATGAACGGAATGCTCCCTGGTCGATGTAGTAACGGATCAAGCCCCGCCCAACGGTAGATCGCGCGTGCGAGGGCGGTAACGCAGTATGAAAAAGCCGCGCAGCCTTTCACCGGTGGATTGCTCCAGTGCCGGCCGCTCGGGCGACGGCGTTCTCTTGATCGTGATGCGCGGCTCGCTCCCCGGATGGTTCGGGTCGTACAGCGGGAGGGATACCTCGCCTGTGGCGGGTTCCTCCTCATAGCCCACGGCCACTACCTGATGATTGGCCGTAGGATCCGAGAGACCGCGGGCGCGTACCGGCAACAGCACCACCGGCTCGCCTCGCTCGATGTGCCGGCGCAGAGCGGGCAGCTCGCGCTTGATCGTCTGGCGATGCAACCGGTCATCGCTGCGCAGCATCCGGCAGAACAATCGCAGCAACACCGTCGGTCGAGACAGGCTGTGGAGCTGTCGTGTCCACAGATAGCGATAGAGCAGCGTACCCGGGGGAGGCCCCTCTGCATCGAGCGGAACGGGCAGCCCGGCATGGAAATAATCCAGCGCAGCATAGCACATACCGCCGCATAGCCCAAACACCACATCGCTCAGGTCTTGCGTGCCGATAAAGGGCAGCCAGAACCCGGCCGAGAAGCGAAATCGGTTGATAAAGCGAAAACCGCGCTCCTGACCGAACAATGTGCGCATCTCGATCATGTTGCCCTCTCTGTTGGGGCGCTCAGCTCTGATCCAGACGGATCTCCCGCTTTTCAGCCGCCGAGCAATAGATGGCGTCGATGATGCGCATCATCTCCAGGCCATGCTCGGCGTTGGCCTCGGGGGTTCGATCGTTGACGATGCAATCGATGAAATGATCGACGGCCGATGGGCACTCGTGCGGTATCCCCTCAGGGGTGATCTCGACGAGGGCGCCGTCTACATCGCGCAGCGCCAGCGCCTCGAATTCATAGCCTTCGTCTACGTTGCGCTGGATGGCGGCGCCGCCGGTTCCATAGATGGCGGTGAGCATGTCCTCGCGCTTTTCGGTGCCACCGGCCCAACTGACCTCCAGGTTCAGCGTGGCGCCGTTCTCCAGCCGGATAAGGGCCGTAGCCAGATCCTCCACGTCGTACGGGGCGCCCGATCGGGCGGCCAGATCGTTGCCCAGCAGATTGTAAGCAGACGCGCTGACCGAGACGGCGCGGGGGTAGCCCATGAGCCACATGGCCAGGTCCAGCCGGTGCACGCCCAGATCGATGAGCGGACCGCCGCCGGATAGTCGCTTCTGGCAGAACCAGCCGCCCAGTTTGGGGATGCCCCGCGCCCGCAGCCAGCGAGTGCGGGCATAGTACACATCGCCCAGATGTCCATCCTCGATATAACGCTTGAGGAACAGGGAGGGCGGGCTGAAGCGATAGTTAAAGTGCACCATCAGCTTGCAGTTCATCTCGCGTGAGACGCGCAGCATCTCGGCCGCCTCGACGGCATTCATGGCCATGGGTTTTTCCACCAGCACATGAGCGCCGGCCTGCATGGCGGCGATAGACACCGGCGCATGCAGGAAATTGGGCACGGCCACGCTGACGGCATCCAGATCGGCCTCGGCCAGCATCTCCTCATATTGCGTATAGGTGGCGGCCTGCGGATAGAGGCCGTGATAGTCCTTCAGCAACGTTGGATTCAGGTCGCACAGGGCAACCAGTTCGGCATGATCTGACTCGTGAAACGCCCGGGCATGGTGCCGTCCCATGCCCAGTCCGATGACTCCTACCCTGACCTTCATGGCAGCAGCTCCCAAGTTCGACGAAAAAACGATGATAGATAATGATGGATGATGACGACGAGCGCCCCGGCCAGACAAGGGCGCTCGTTAAAGCGATCTATAGATCGATGCAGACCTCGCGGCCGGTTTGCGACGATGCATAGATCGCATCGAGCACGGCCTGTACATATAACACCTGTTCGGCATCGACGATGCAGGTGTGCTCGCCACGGATGCAGCCGATAAAGTGTTCGATCTCTTTGGTGTGTGACTTGACCTCGGTGAGTTGCACCGGGGTGATATCGACCATGGTCTGATGCATATCTTTGTAGATATGCAGCGGACTCATGCAGGCGCCACCCTCGGTTCCCAGAATGCGCGTCTCGGTGGTGGTCTTTTCGATATGGGCGGCCCATGCGGCCTTGAGCATGAGCGTCGCGCCGTTATCGAATCGAATCAGCGCCACGCCCATATCGTCCACATCGAACCGCGTCGGATCCCACGGGCCCCAGGGGTTGAATATCCCCTCGCGCTTGCCAAAGGCGGTATAGGTGGCGCCCATCACCGCCACGGGGCGAGGGCATCCCATCAGCCACATGGTGTGATCCAGGGTGTGCACCCCGATATCGATGAGGGCGCCGCCCCCCTGCAGGTCCTTACGGGTAAAGACGCCCCAGGAAGGGACCCCGCGACGGCGCAGACAGGTGGCCTCGCCGTAGTAGATATCGCCCAGCTCACCGGCCTCGATAAAGCGCTTGAGGGTTTGTGCCTCGGTGGTAAAGCGCCAGTTCAGGCCGATCTGTAGCAAACGGCCTGATTCGCGTGCCGCCGCGACCATCTCTTTGCCCTCGGCCACACACATCGCCATGGGTTTTTCGCAGAGCACATTGACGCCCGCCCTGAGGGCGGCTACGGTGGCGGCCGCATGGGCAAAGTTGGGCGTGCATACCGATACGGCGTCCAGATCCTCGGCGGCCAGCATCTCTTCATAGCTGTCATAAGAGCGGGGTATTCCATGCCGGGAGGCTACCTCTGCGGCGCGGCCGGGGAGGATGTCACAGATCGAGACGACCTCGACGCCTTCCTGAGCGCGATAGCCGGGAATGTGGACGGACTGGGCGATGTTGCCGGCCCCGATGATGCCCACTCGGATGCTGTTCGACATGATGTCTCCTCATAGTTTCTCGATGACAGGATGATCGGAAACGTGATGCGACACAGTATGGTTTTACATCCAATACGTCATGTCTGCAAAGTGCAACACCGGCCGGTGCTCAGTATGCCACGGCGCAGCCATCGTTGCGCGGTTCGGAACCGGCCATGAGGGCGCCGCTCTCGGGATCGACCATGATCACCTGCCCGCCGCCAAAGAACAGGCTCTCGCTCTCTTTCAGGATATGCCCGCGGGCCTCCAGATCGGGGTAGGCGGCCGCATCGTAGGAATTTTCGATGATGTATTCCCGACCCTGCTGGTACATGAATCGGGGCGCATCCAGCGCCTGTTGCGGGTTCATGCCGTGATCGATGATGTTGGTGAGCACCTGCACATGTCCCTGGGGCTGCATGTATCCGCCCATCACTCCAAAACAAAGGGCCAGGCGATCCTCACGGGTGACCATACAGGGGATGATGGTGTGATACGGTCGCTTGTGCGGTGCGATACAATTGGGATGGTCCGGATCCAGCACGAACAGGTTGCCCCGGTTTTGCAGCGCGATGCCGGTGCCACGGGCGACGATGCCGGAGCCAAAGCTGGTATAGAGGCTATTGATAAACGATACGGCGTTGCCCTCACCGTCGACCACGGAAAGGTACACCGTGTCGGGTGTGATGGGCAGCATGCCGGGCTGAGGCTCGGCAATGGCCCGATCCATCCGAATCGACTCGCGGCGTCTGGCCGCATAGTCGGCAGAAAGCAGCGCTTCGATGGGCACGTGGGCCAGCTCTGGATCGGCCACATAGCGGGAGGCGTCGGTCATTGCCAGTTTCATCGCCTCCATCTTGAGGTGCAGGGCGTCTGTTGAGTCAAAGCCCATGCCGGCCAGATCGTAAGCGCTGAGGATATTCAACGCGATGAGGGCGGCGATACCGTGGCCGTTAGGCGGACATTCGAACACACGATAGCCTCGATAGTCGATATGGATCGGCTCGACCCAGGTGGAGGTGTGATCGGCCAGGTCCTGCATGGTGAGCAGGCCGTCATAGGCCCGGGACGCTTCGACGATAGCGCGCGCGATGGGTCCCCGATAAAAGGCGTCGGGGCCGTCGTTCGCGAGGAGGCGGAGGCTGCCGGCCAGATCGGGCAGGGAAACGCGTGCGCCCGCGCGCGGGGCGCGGCCTCCGGGCAGGAAGACGCGGGTGGCCTCGGCATCGTTGGCGAGCAGGCTCTCGCAGCGCGTCCAGAGATAACTGATTCGCTCGCTGACGGGATAGCCCTGCTCGGCATATTCGATCGCCGGCTTGAGCACGGTATCCAGCCTCAGGCGACCAAAGCGACTGATGGTATCGGCCCATCCGGCGGCGGCGCCGGGCACAGTGACGGGCAGAATGCCGTGACGGGGGATCTCGGTCAGGCCGCGCCGGGCGTATTCTTCGAGGGTGGCGGCATAGGGCGCCCGACCGCTGGCGTTGAGGGCATATACGCGACGCTCGGCGGCTATATAGAACAGGGCAAAGACATCACCCCCCATTCCGGTGCTCATGGGCTCGACGACGTTCAATGCCGCGGCGGTGGCTACGGCGGCGTCGGCGGCATTGCCGCCCTGCATCAGGATGCGTAGACCGGCCTGGGCGGCCAGGGGCTGGCTGGTGGCCACGGCTCCGTTGAACCCCATGACGACAGAGCGGCGTGATGGGAAATTGGACATGGCGCTATCCTTTCTGAGCCGGGCCCGAAGACGCAATGTTGCGGCCGGGTCCGGTCGGTACAATGGGGATATTCAGATAAAGTATTATCGATACAAAAGCGCCAGAACAGGCCTGTTCTGGCGCTTTTATCCTAATCTTTTCCTGCCGATCGCAGCGCCTCATAGATGCGTTCTATCACCGCTTCTCGCTGCGGGTCTGCTGCCTCGGGCAACATGGCCGTCACAATCTCTTCCAGCGCGGTCCCCAGCTCTTTAAGGGGGGCGAGCAGCGCGGTGAGGAACAGCTCCGGCGGCACGTTTCCCAGCTCTGCGATCAGAGTGCTCACCAGCGCGTTCATCGCCTCTGGATCGCCCACGATGCGGCCCATCGTCGTCCGCGGGCCGTACGCGTAGGGATCGGTCCCTACGGCGTTAAAGGTCCCTTCCAGGCGGATATCGTCGGCCGCGACGCCCACCAGCACCCGGAACTCTCCGGGCTCTGCCAGCCAGGCCTGCTCGGTGGGATCCCAGTGTTCCAGTGCGCGTCGATCCAGCGTCAACTCGACCGTGCGAGTCTCACCCGGATCCAGCCATACCTTTCGGAACCCCTTCAGCTCTTTGGGCGGTACCTGCAAGGTAGAGGCCACATCGGCCAGATAGAGCTGCACCACCTCAGCGCCCCGGCGATCGCCCGTGTTGCGCACATCCACTGACACGGTCAATGGCTCGTCGCCATCCAGGTCGATCTCGGCTGCGCTCAGGCGCAGGTTGGACAGTTCAAAGCTCGTGTAAGAGAGGCCGTGGCCAAAGGCATAGAGCGGCTTTACGTCGGCGGCGTCGTAGTAGCGATAGCCTACATAGATGCCCTCACCATACCAGACCTCACCCGCCTCGCCGGGGAAATTCAGCGCCGAGGGGACGTCCTGGTAGCGCCGGGGCAGCGTGCAGATCAGCTTGCCCGAGGGGTTCTGGTCGCCCGCAAGCAACGCCGCCGTCGCATGACCCAGCTCCATTCCCGCCAGCCAGATCAGAAGAACGGCATCGACCTCGTCGACCCAGGAGGCCATCTCTACCGGCCCGCAGACGTTCAGCACGACGATGCAGGGGATGCCCAGCTCCTTGCAGCGTGCGGCCGTTTCGCGGATCAGAGCCACATCCGTGGCGGGCAGGTCCATGCTTTTGCGATCCGCGCCCTCGCTGCTGTTGACGCCCACTGCGACGATGGCCGCCCTGGCGCCCTCGATGAGCGTGCCATGCTGCACCTGTGCTTCGCCATAGCGCGCCTGAAGCCCTTGCAGCAGCGAGACTTTGTAAGGAGACGTCACGCCGGCGCTGCCGCCGCCGGTGGTAAATGGGCTCAAAGCGTTCTCGCCCAGGACGGCAATGGGGCCCTCGCCTGTAAGGGGCAGGGCGTTGTTCTCGTTCTTGAGCAACACCGAACCCTGCTCGGCGATCTCCCGGGCCATTCGGACGGAGAACTCGCGGTCCAGGGGCGGGCGTTCCTCGCCGCGGACGTACCAGAGCTTGACCCATACGCCCAGGATGTTGGCCACCCGCTCATCCAGCACCTCTTCGGGCAGGCGTCCTTCGCGAACGCTGTCGATGATGACTTGCGGGTCCTGCGGCCCGGGCATCTCCAGGTCGTTGCCCGCCAGCAGCGCTTCGACGCGGTCATAGGCGGCGCCCCAGTCCGCGACCACAAAACCGTCAAAGCCCCACTCGCCGCGCAGCAGATCGGTCAGCAGCCAGCGGTTCATGGCACAGTCGGTGCCGTTGATCTTGTTGTAGGCGCTCATCACCGTCCAGCAATCGCCTTCTTCGATGGCGGCGCGGAAGGCGGGCAGATAGATCTCGCGAAGCGCCCGCTCGGGGATATGCTCGTTGATGCGCTGCCGATTCGTCTCCTGATTATTGGCGGCAAAATGCTTTACATCGGCGGCGACACCCTCTTCCTGCATACCCTTGACATAACTTACCGCGATGCGACCCGCCAAATAGGGGTCCTCACCGTAGGATTCAAAGGTGCGGCCGCAGAGGGGATTTCGGTGGATGTTGAGGTTGGGGCCCAGCACCATCCCCACATTGAATGCTTTGGCTTCTCTGGCGACGGCGGTGGCGCATTCACCCACCAGTTCCGGGTCCCAGGTGGAAGCCATGAGGATGCCGGGCGGAAAGCAGGTGGGCATGCCTGCCTCGGGGAGCATTGCATTGAACTCGTCCACCACAGCCTGCATAAACGCGCGCTGCTCGGGCTCCATGGCCGCCAGCGCCTCCTCCGAGAGCCCTTTGGTGGGCAGATCCTCCAGGGATTCCAGATCCAGGCCGATCATCAGGCCGAACAGGGTTCCCAGCCCGCCGGACGGCTTGCCCTGGGCGGCGTTCGCCCGGTCGGCGGCGATGGTCAGATACTGGGCCATATTCATGCCGTTATGGCCATCCAGGGGGATCACTCTCGGGATGCCCAGACGCTCAATGCCGTTGGTCTGAAAGGCGCCGGCGCCTGCGACAAAGAGGGCTTTTTCCTCCAGTGTCATGGCCGAGACGACTGCGGGAATCGATTCAGGACCGGTGAGTTTGACGTTTGTCATGATGACCTCCTGAGTGTGTCGAGAATATGGCGACGCGTTACAGGTTACAGATCGGCTTGCGTCCCAGGTGGCATAAAGACACATACTTCGCGAGGCATTTGTGGCCTGAGCCGCCCGGCACCCGTCTCGAAAATGAGCGGCGGGCCCCGAGTCATGTCCTGCATCCGGGCGAGGATGTCGTCTTTTGCCCGGATGCAGGGCGGTCTTTCGATACCTGTCTCTGACTCTGGTCGAGTCTACTCTACCGCAGCGACATCGGCAAAGGTCGTTTTGAGAGCGGCGTACAGCGAACGGTAGATCGGATAGTATTCATTGTAGAGGTTCTGGTTCGCGGCGTTGGGCTCGATGCGATCGACGATGCGGACGGTCGCCTCACAGGCCTGGGTGACACTGTCGTATACACCGGTTCCCACGCCGGCCAGCAGCGCGGCGCCGTAGGGCGCGCCGTCGGTGACGTTGACGGTGACCATCTCGGTACCAAAGATATCGGCCAGCATCTGTCGCCAGGCCACGCTGCGCGCGCCGCCGCCGATGGCCCGCACCTGATGCACGGGCACATCCAGGTCGCGGAAAAGCTCCAGGCAGTCACGCAGAGAGTATCCCACTCCCTCCATGACGGCGCGGGTCATGTGGCGTTTGTCGTGCCGCAGGGTGAGCCCAAAGAACACGCCCCGGGCGTTGGGATCGGGATAGGGGGTGCGCTCGCCGGTGAGGTAGGGCAGGAACATGAGGCCCTCACAGCCTGCAGCCACCCGTTTCGCTTCGGCATCCAGAATGACATAGGGGTCTACCCCGGTGAGGGCGGCGACGTTCTTCTCCTCCAGCCCCAGAGCATCGCGATACCAGCGCAGCGACCCACCGGCCGAGAGGGTCACCCCCATGACGTGCCACTTGCCGGGGACGGCGTGGCAAAAGGTGTGCAGCCGGCCCTCCGGGTCGCGCCGGGGGCTCTCCATATGGGCAAAGACCACACCAGAGGTGCCCAGGCTGACCGACACCAGGCCCGGCTCGACGACACCGGTGCCCACCGCGGCAGCCGCATTATCTCCACCCCCACCGATGACGGGTATGCCCGCCGGTAGACCGATGAGCTCGGCGGCCTCGGCCGTCACCTGGCCGGTTACCTCGGGCGACTCGACGCACTCGGGCATCCAGTCGGCGGGGATATCCAGTTCGCTCAGCACCTCCTGGCTCCAGCGCCGTTGCGCCACATCCAGCAGCACGGTGCCGGCCGCATCGGATACCTCGGTCACATAGGCGCCGGTGAGGCGATAGCGGATATAATCCTTAGGCAGCAGCACCTTGGCGGCGCGGGCATATACATCGGGCTCGTTCTCTCGCGTCCAGATGATCTTGGGCGCTGTAAAGCCGGGCAGGGCGGGGTTCAGGGTCAGGTCCAGGAACCGTTCGCGGCCCACAGTGTTCATGATCCACTCGCATTGGGGGCCGGTGCGCTGGTCGTTCCACATGATACAGGGCCGCAATACCCGGCCGTCCTTATCCAGCATGACCATGCCGTGCATCTGGCCGGTTAGGCCGATGCCGACGATTTCGGCGGGATCTATATGGGCGGCCTCGACGGCGCGTTGAATCGATGTGATGGTGGCCTGCCACCAATCCTCGGGATCTTGCTCCGCCCACAACGGTTTTGGCGTGTACATGGGATATTCTTCTGTGGCGCTGGACAGCACCTGTCCCTCGTCGTTGATGAGCAGCGTTTTGGTGCCGGTGGTGCCGACGTCGATGCCGATGAGATATGCCATGTTAAAGCCTCCTCGCTCCGGATAGTCAGGGTCGCTCTTTTACCGCATTCATATTAGTCGGCGCGATCTATTTCGACAAGTTGCCGACGCCGGTTTGCCTTTGTGCCGTTCCTCGCATACCATAGCCCCAATCATCACTTGCGAGGCGTGACTCATGCGTGTCGGCATTAACGGCACCTTTTGGAATATGGAGACCACGGGCAGCGGCCAGTATCTGCGCCGCCTGTTGCAGGCGTTGCCGGCCGTGGCGGACGATATCGAATGCCGCCTGTTTCTGCCGGGGCGCGATGCGCCGGCGCCTCTTCCTCGGGATGCCGTCTCGCTCGGCACTCCGCTGGATCGGTTGGGCGACAATCTGGCCAAGGTGTGGCTGGAGCAGGTGGCTTTTCCGCGAGCCTGCCGTACGCAGGGGATGGATCTGGCCCATGTGCCCTATTTCGCTCCGCCTCTCTCACCCACAATACCCACCGTGGTGACCATTCATGACATCATCCCGCTCATCCTGCCCGAGTATCGGGGGAACGCGACGGTGCGAGGCTACATGCGGCTGGTGTCACGCGCTGCCCGTAACGCCCACGTCATTCTCACCGACTCGCACGCCTCGGCCGGAGATATCTCGGCATATCTGGGCATCCCACCCCATCGGGTGTGGGTGGTGCATCTGGCGGCGGGAGATGAGTATCGGCCGGTGCCGGCGGCCGCGCGCGAAGAGACGCTGCGCCGTCTCGGACTTGACGTTGCGCCCTATCTGCTCTATCTGGGCGGGTTCGACGTGCGCAAGAACGTGCCCCTGTTGCTGGAGGCATACGCCCGCTGTCGAGAGCGGCTGGGCGATGTGCCGCTGGTGATCGCCGGACACCTGCCCGAGCACGACTCGGCGTTCGCCCCCGATCCACGCCCTGTCGCCAGGCGACTGGGCATCGAGGATGGAGTATGGTACACCGGACGTGTGGACGAGGCGGACAAGCCGGCGCTCTATTCCGGCGCTCTGGCCTTTGTGTTCCCCTCGCGCTATGAGGGCTTTGGTCTGCCGGTGCTGGAGGCGATCTCGTGCGGCGTTCCGGCAGTGGTGGCCGACGGCAGTTCGTTGGGTGAGGTCGCGGGCCCCGGCGGTCTGGTTGTTCCGCCCGATGATGTAGAGGCTCTGGCCGGGGCGCTGGTGAGGCTGGCCGAGGAGCCCGATCTGCGCGCGACTTTGTCCACACGCGGCCTGGAACATGCCGCCCGTTTCTCCTGGGAGGAAACCGCCCGCCAGACGGTGGCGGCCTATCGTGATGCGCTGGCTCCCCAGCCTCGCGCTATCGCCTGATATCCAAGGATGCGTCCATCATGACCGATCCGGTAACCGCTCAGCCCCCCCCTGCGTCCCTGCCGGCTGCACGTCGCCTGTCATGGCTTTTGCTTTTGCAGGGGACGTTGTGCGGACTTGGCCTTGTCCGGGTGACGGCCGAG
Source organism: Anaerolineae bacterium (assembly GCA_050942995.1). Lineage (GTDB taxonomy): Bacteria > Chloroflexota > Anaerolineae > UBA1429 > UBA1429 > JBMNOI01. Next base: position 190 of record JBMNOI010000106.1, on the reverse strand, counting down.
ACCTCGGCCAATCCCTGGCCCGGGGTCTATCTGCTTCTGCTCGGGGGCGGGGGGATCGTCGTCGGCCTGATCCTGGTCTGGCTGTTGCATCGATTGACGGGGAGTGGGTTGGGGCGCACCTGGCCGCTCTTTTTGCCGGCGGGATATCTGCTCTGGCCCCAGACGGCGCCCGCTGTGGCGGGGGCTCTGG
>JBMNOI010000105.1:0-13219 GCA_050942995.1 Anaerolineae bacterium | reverse complement strand
TCGAGAAGATAATCGTGTATAAGGCAGAGAAGATAGATGGTGTCCGAACCCAGCGAATTCAAATCATTTACAATTGCATCGGAGCAATAGATTTTCCGAAAATGGACGAAAAAACGGCATAGCCGCTATTCACGACTATGCCGAATTTTTCACGGGTATAAAATCCCTATGTGAGGACAGCTGTAGAGCGCCCTTTTCTGTCGATCGGTTTCGAGCCCGCAAGAGGCGGCTCGAGATCAGCGCATGGCGATCTGAATATCGGGTGTATCGATATAGTAGAGGATGGCCGTCGAAAGTAGCATCGAGATGATAAAGGTGACCAGTATCCCATAGTTGACCGGGCCGCCTGCGCTTCGTCCGTCCACCACATTGACGATCATCACCAAGAGTCGAACGATGATGTTGAACCCCTGAATAAAAACGGTGGCCAGGCGGCTCCATGCGCGGCATCGTATCAGATTGAACCCCAGAACGCCAAAAAGTAACGCGATGAATCCCCATATGATGGGGCTGAGGCTCGCAAGCATATCGGGCGGCACGATCAGAATCGGGATGACCTGAAAAATGGCGATGAGCAGCAATCCTTGCGGCAGTCGAGCTTTCATGCGTACCCCCGTGGGAATGAACCTGCCAGAATGTGGCCGAAATTATACCGACCGCTTGACGGCATGTCAAACCTGCGTCGGCTCTTGTGACATAACCGGCGCCGATGTACTACCTGCCGAAGAGAAGACGGCGCGAGCATCGTCCGCGTCAGGGGCATCTAAACGGCGTCAGGTCGCTTCTCCACGAGTGATACGCCGCCAGTGCATCACATAGAGCGGTCCCGCCAGCAGCAAGAGCGTGCCGTTGGTCACCAGGCTGAGCACCGACCGGCGCTGCGCCCAACGCTGCTGGTAGCGTATTTGCTCTTCGGTACGCTCTGCATCGGGAGCGGGGGGCTCTCCCGGAACTCGCACAGGCTCTTCAAGAAGCAGTTCGGGCTCGGGATAGAGCAGCTCGACTCCGGCGCGCACAAAGTTCACCGTCGCGATGATCACCATGATGAGGGTGACCAGGCAGACGAGGTAGAGATAGGTATTTCTGGGCGTCCAGATAGTTTGCCGGGTGGTCATGTTGCACCGTCCTCTGGTTGTCGCACAGGTAGCCGGACGATCAGCGTCGTGCCATCTCCCGGCACCGATTGGATATCGAGCGTTCCTCCGAGTGCTTTTATCCGCTCTCGCAAATTCATCAAACCGCCGGCCTGTCGGTCGGCCATCATTTCCTGTGTATCAAAGCCGATGCCCGGATCATATACATTGAGCATAACATCATATGAATCGGTGTGCAAGGTCACATCTACCTCGTCGACGTTGGCGTGGCGTGCCACATTGTTCAGCGCCTCTTGCGCGACACGATAAATCGCCACGGCGATATCGAGATCGGGCTCTATGAAGGGATCGTCGGCATCGAAATGGACCTTAATATCGGTTTGAGCGGTGTAACGGCTAAATAGAGACCGCAGCGCGGCCAGCAGGCCCAGTTCGTCCAGAACGGCGGGGCGTAGCAACAGAGACATCTCGCTCACCTGCTCCACCAGCTCGCTGATACGTTGCTGCGCTTCGCTCAGGCTGGTGCTGATCGGCTCGGGGAGTAGATATTTCGTGTACTCCAGGACAAAGGTCAGCGCGGCCAGCACCTGACCCACGTTATCGTGCAGTTCACGGGCAATATCGCGGCGCTCGGCTTCTTGCGCTTCCACCAGGTGCCTCGAAAGCGCCTGGAGCTGGCGGGCATCACTGCGCAATCCCCCATAAAGGCGCGCATTGTGTATGGCCGTGCCGGTCTGCTGGGCCAGCGTGCCCAGAGCGGCGATATCGTCCTCGCCAAAGGTGGCCGGTGCCCGAACGAATAGCTGGAGCATTCCCTGCAGAGCACCTCGTGCTACCAGGGGCAGGCCGATGATTTGACACCAGACGGAAGAGCTACGGGCGATCTTTTTGCAGGCGCCATAATAGGGGAGTCCGGTGATACCGGGCAACCCCCCACGCCATTGGGCGCCGCTATAGGTGGTGATAATGGGATAATTGCTCAGTGCGGCCCGCATCTCAGCGGTCAGGCCCCATTCTTTTTCCAGTTCGAGCCTCTCTTTTGCTGGATTATGCAGAAATAGTGCGCCACAGGGAATATCCAACGAATCGGACAGCACCTGTCGGATCGTGTCGATGACCTCGTCCAATTCCAGCGAGGCGCTTACCGAGGCGGCGATGGTGTTCAACGCCGCGAGCCTCTTGTTTCGCCGATTGATCGCCTCCTCGGCCTGACGTTGCTCGGTGACGTCGTTCAGCATAATCAGGTGTCCGGCCGGGCGACCGCTCCGACCACTCAACGGTGTCACCGAGGGCTCGTAGATTCGTAGCGATTCCCCCTCACCCTGGATCACATCGGCATAGCGCTCTTTCCGATCTTTGGCTATGGCGATCTCGGGGAGCACCCACGCGAGCGATTCGCCGATGATGTCCTCGGCCTCGACGTTCAGAATGTCCAGCATCGCCGCATTGACGTCCACCACCCGGCCATGCAGATCCAGCACCAGCAGGCCGTCCTTCATCCCCTCGATGATGGCCAGTCGTGATGCAGGGACGATATCCATCAGCCCGTATCGATGCATGCCCCAAGCGATGAGGGCGCACGAAAGTGTGATGCCGGACAATGTGGTATCGACGTAAGGGCTCGGTGGAACCTGTAGCAAAAATAAAGTGTTGCCTACCAGGGGGAACAACGTCGCTGTAGCCAGCGAAAGCGATTGCCCGATATAGGGCCTGGTGGCGCTAAAGATCATCTGCATGGCGACCAGGGTGCCGCCGAGCAACAGAAGGTACGAATAGGCGGTGTGCACCCAGAACCACAGGCCATAATCGGTAACCAGTACAGAGATCGGGCCGGTGGTGTCCAATGCAACGCTCTCTCGCATGAGGCCGTGATAAGGATTCGTCCACAGCAAAAGCAGGGTGATGGCGGGCAACACTGAGAGGGCGAGGATCTGATTTCTTGAGGGGCGACGGTCCCAGCCGGAGTAACGCAACACAAAGACGAACCACAGGACGGGCAGGCTGACGATGGCCGGATACTGGATATCAGCCAGGAACAGCTTGCTCGGCAGAGTCGCAGCGCCTACCTCCAGCGTATGCACGAACGACCAGTAAGTGATGGCCAGCAACAACCAAAAGAGTACCTTATCACCCGATACCGGACGCCATCTCCGCATATAAATCGCCAACGCCAGTGATACCAGTCCGGCGATAAGGGGGGGCCAGTAGTAAGGAGTATATATCCAGAACACCTCTATTTTCCTCGCCCGGCCCTGAGCCGGTTATGATCTACATCGCCTCAATCATAGATTCGCCCCCTCTTGATAGGTTGTTATTTTGTTGACTCTTGGATGCGATGCAGGGGAAAATCAACACACAATCTGGTGCCATTGCCCGGTTCGGTTTCGATTGCCAGATCTCCACCCAGCAGGGCGACACGCTCCGCCATGCCCGCCAGACCGACGGATGTGCCGGCCGCCAGTACCGTGTGCGGGTCAAAGCCCACGCCGCGGTCGGTGATCTGGAGTCTCATCCTGTCTCCCTCGGTGCGCAGCGACACATAGGCCGCGCGAACCCGGGCATGACGCGCAATGTTAGTGAGCGCCTCCTGGATGATGCGATAGATGGCCAGCGCGGCCTCTCCTTCGATGTCCGGCTCGCCCTCGTCACAGTCGAAATGAACCTCGACCTCTGTTTGGGCCGTGTAACGGTCGAAATGCCAGCGCAGCGCCGAGAGCAGTCCCAGGTCATCCAGCATGGGGGGGCGCAGATCCAACGACATGCGCCGAACCTGATCGATGATCTCGTACACGCGCTCCTGCGCCTCATCCAGGCTGGTCCGAATGGCCTCCGTCGGCAGGCGCTTGGCTATCTCCAGGATAATGTTGAGCCCGGTAAGCACCTGTCCGACTTCGTCGTGTAGCTCACGGGCAATGTAACGCCGCTCGGCCTCCTGTGTCTCAACCAGTCGCCGCGAGAGGGCCTGCAGCCGCTCATGGCCCGATCGTACCTGCTCGTACAGGCGGGAGTTCTGTATGGCGATGCCGATCTGCCGGGCCAGTGTCTCACGAAAGCTGTATTGCGCCCGGTCGGTATCGGTATCTTGTAACAGGCAGAGCACACCCAGCAGGTTGTCCTCAGTCATCAGCGGAATCAGGATGCAGCCCGGCATATCGCCATCGCCGCTCTGGTAGCGCTGTGCTGTGTGGCCGGCGGCAAACGCTTGAAAATAGAGGGCGGCGGCCTCCCGGAACGACCGGGCCGTCTCATCCGAGATGCCCCAGTGAATGCCCTCACAGGGCTCGGGCCGACCCCACTCGAAGAGATAGAGGGTGCCTCCGGGCATATTCTCCGCCGATGCGAGTAATTCCTGGAGGGTGCTCAGCGTCTCGCCCAGATCGAGGGTGCTTGTGGCGGCGGTGGTAATGGCGTTGAGCACGCTCAGGTCGTGGTGGCGCCGGGCGAGCGATTCCTCGGCCTGTTTGCGTTCGGTGATATCCAGCGCAACGCCGATCACACCCTGGATGTCATCCCCCTGCGCATCGTACAGGGGCTCGATGTGGCATTGATAATGGCGGTCATTTATCGTTATTTCGTAGCGCTGCGAAACGCCTTCAAGGGTGCGACGATGATAGGATTCGATCTCGGCGTCGACCTCACCCGGGCATGTATCGCTGCCCAGGGTCTTGCCTACTAATGCGTGAGGTTGTAGCCCGGCATGCGCCAGATAGGCTCCGCGGCATGAGGTGATGGTTAGCTGTGAATCGGTCGTCCATACAAGAGCCGGTAACTGTTCGACCAGCAGGCGCAGGCTCTTTTCATTCTCACGCAGCGCCTGCTGGGCACGATGCAGGAGATATGGTGTGGCGCTTTCCGGGATGATGACGGCGTCAACCTGACCGTCGACGGCATCTTCCAGGGCGGTTTCAGTCTCGGCCAGTCGTTTGACCAGTTCAGTTATCAGGTTCTCTGCGGGTACTTTTTGTGGTGCGGATAGGTTATCATCCACGTTGCTCTCCTCCCAACTCGAGCGCGCAGAGCACTCGCTCTGTATCCTTGAGCTCGCCGACGAGTCGACGGATGGGTTCCGGCGAGAGCTTGATGAGAGTTGGGACAACCAGAACGCCGTCCTCGAGGGCACGCTGCGGCTCCTCGAGTGCATCGACTACCTCGATACGACAATGACGATTCTTCGAACATTGCTTACAGATAGACTGTAGATTGGCGAGTGCTCGCTTTGAATGTGGCGCCTCATTGGCGACATAGAGTCGTAATACCACGGTCCCCCCGGCGCCGGCCACGGCCGATGCGCCTTCTTCCGTGGGCTGGTTCATTGCAGGTTCCCCCTTTGGGTAACGCAAGATTGTCGAAAGGAACCCGTTTCCAAGACGGATTCTTTGTCGGTGGTTATCCTGCCGACAGGGCTAAAAGATCTGCCGGTCAGGATCCGATCTGGCTGCTGTTATCTTCTTTCATCGGACGATTTTCCCCCACATCCTCCGGCCATATCGTGCCGGCAGCCTATTATACCATAGCCGTCCATAAATGAACATGGTTATATAAGATGATCTACATCTTCTACTTCTCTTTGCAGTTTGCCCCGTTGCATGTGAAAGGTGTGAGAAAGGAAAATGCAGGATTGATGTGATGGGACGATCGATCGGTTCACCGCTAAATCGAACGCCCCGGGACATTCATATGGCGGGGGGAGCCATAGCGACAGAGTAGAGAGGGATGACGAATGTCCCGGTCGTTATAATAAAGGATATATGCAGTTGGCCTGTCTGGCAAAAACACCTTTTGGATGGCGATATGGTTTTATAACATGTGCCGGCCTCCCTTTTCGATGGCCGCACGAATATCGTTCAATGAGGGGAGCACGGCCGCTTCCAGCTGTTTCGATACCGGCGGCGGCACATCCAGGCCGGTTATCTTGCCCACCGGGCAATCCAGGTCGTCGAAAAAGCGTTCCTGTATCTCGTCGGCGATCCGCCCGCTCAACGAAAGGCTGCGGGGACTCTGCTCGACGATGACGACGGCGCCCGTTTTGCGCAACGATTCGCCGATGGTGGCATAGTCCATGCCCGAATAGTCCAGAGTACGCAGGTCGATGACCTCGGCGCTGATTCCCTCGGCTTCCAGCTCGTCGGCCACACGCAGGCACTGTGCCACACCTGTCATATAGGTCAACACCGTCACATCGCGTCCGGGACGCACCACCCGGGCCCGGCCGTAGGGGATATAGTAATCCATGGTGTCGGCCGGCACCTGATCTTCCCGATCGTACAGCATGCCATGCTCGATGATGAGCACCGGGTCATTCAAGCGCATGGCGGTGTTGAACAGCCCGATATAGTCAAAGGCGTTGGACGGGGCGATAACACGCCAGCCGGAGAACAGGCCGAACAGTCCGCCGGGATCCATCGAGTGCTGCCCGCCATAGCCGAACCCGATGCCCACCCGGGTGCGAACCAGCAGCGGGAAGCAGATGCGCCCGCCGTACATGTGTCGCAGCTTGCCGATCTGATTGAACAACTGGTCAGAGGCCATGAGGGCGAAATCGGGATACATGATCTCGACGATGGGGCGCAACCCCACCGACGCCGCGCCGCCGGCCATGCCCACAAAGCCCGTTTCAGAGATGGGGGTGTTGATGAGCCGTTGGGGATATACCTCTTTGATCCCCCGGGTGGCACCATAGGCCCCGCCTCGCAGGTTGGCCACCTCTTCACCCAGCACGAACACTCTTTCGTCGCGTTCCATATTGTGCCGTGTGGCCCCGGCAATGGCCTGCACAAAAGTCATCTTCCGAAAGCGGGTGAAATCCTCCCTCTCGCGATAGGTAATACCGACCGGCGCATCGTCATCGCAGCGTACGTCGCGCACGGCCGATTCGGGCTCGGGCCAGTGGGCGGCGGGGATTATCCGGGCGCCGTCCTGCTTTTTCTCGGTGTAGCGCTCGGTGGCCTCTTCGATCGCCGCACGGGCCATGGCCGCCAGCCGCTCGTTGTCTCCCGGCGCGATGATGCCGTGCCGCAACAGGGTCTGAGGATAGGCCGCCAGCGGATCGCGCATCTGCCAATCGGCCTCTTCGTCTTTGGAACGATAGCCGAACAGGCTGCCGGCCAGGCGTCCGGCGTGGTGATAGTGGCGATAGGTTTTGGCCTCGACAAGGTATGGTCCTGACTGCCGGCGCATGCCCTCTACCACGTGGCGAACGGCCGTGTACATGGCCACAGGGTCCATTCCGTCGACGATCATGCTGTCAAAGCCATAGCCCAACGCTCGCAGCGCCAGATCGCTCACCACCGATGATTCAGCGGTGTGGGTGCCCACGGCATAGAGGTTATTCTCGACCAAGTAGAGCACCGGCACGCCCCACAGGGCGGCCATATTGGCGACTTCGTGAAAACATCCCTGGTTGATGGCTCCATCGCCAAAGAATGACACCACTACACGATCGGTGCCCTGTAACCGCTGAGCCCAGGCCGCACCGGTGGCCAGAGGGATGCCGCCGCCCACGATGGCGTTCGATCCCAGATTGCCCGACTCGCCGTCGTACAGATGCATCGAGCCGCCGCGTCCGCCACACCAGCCCTCGCGCAATCCCATAATTTCGGCCAGCGTGCGGTTCACCGCCCGTTGCATGGGCGGGGTCAGGCCGTCTCGTAGCGGCTCGTAATCTCGCGGGGCGTAATATTCGAGCGCCTTGGCCAAAAAGTGGCCGTGCGCCCGGTGGGTGGAGCCGACCATGTCGTCGCCTCGAAGGGCCACGGCCACCGCTGCGGCCACTGCCTCCTGTCCCACACTGGTGTGGGCGGGGCCGTGCACCAGATCGGTCTCTTTGAGATCCAGCACCCGATTCTCGAACTCGCGAATCAGATGCAATAACGCCAGCATGCGGATCAGGGCATTCGGCGCGATGGCTTGCAGGTCGGCCTCTGTCGTCTCGAGCCGGTAGCAGGTGGCCGGTGCGCGTTGTTCTATCAGCTCCATCGAATCTCCATCCTGTGATCTGTGCGAATGACAACCCCCGGGGCCTGTCCGAAACGCGTGTCTCCCGCCCCTTATGATGATGAGGGGAGAATCTCGCGCATTTCGCACACCTCATACTCTGCGCCGTAAAAGTAGGCGACGAATACGCCGGGGCGAATCTCGACCGGCTCGCCTAAAAAGCGTACGCCCTGTTCCTTCAGACGTCGATGGGTGGCCCAGAAATCCTCTACCCGAAACCCGATGTGGGTGAGGCCGTAATCGCTCTGCCGGGCGTCGGGTCGCGGCTCTCGCCCGGGCGGGTAATGATAGTCGAACAGCTCGACTATGGCGTCGCCCATGCGCATATGGACGATGCGCACTCGCGTGCCCTCGATACCGATGAGTCGGGCCATGGGCTTGTCGAACTCTCGGTCGAACACCTTCTCCATGCCGATGACATCGCGGTAAAAGGCGATGGCCCGCTCCATATCGCGTACGCTCAGCGCCACATGATCCATGCGCAGGAACATCTAGGTCTCCATATCCACCAGGATCTTGATGCCCTCGCCACGACGCATGCGGGCGAACGCCGCCTCCCACTCTTCCAGCGGAATAATGTCGGTAACCAGCCGACGCAGCCGGTCGCTCTCGTCCGCCGCCGTGGCCAGCGCCTTGTCCCAGCTCGACGGAGGCGAGCTGAAGCAGCCTATCAGGTCCAGTTCTTTGTAGAGCAGGGTGTTCCAAGGGAAGGGGATCGTCTCGGGCCCCACCAGGCCGATCAGGATGACGCGACCGGTCTTTTTCACCCGCTCCAGGCCCGGGGCGATGGCCGCAGGCGAGCCGGAGCACTCGATCCACACATCCACACCGGCATCGCCGACTGTGTTGTGTATGATCTGCGCCAGATCCTCGCGCTGTACGTTCACCGTCTGTGCGGCGCCCAACTCGCGGGCCAGGGGCAGGCGCAGGGGCACATCGATATCGGTGCCGGCAACGATGATAGGCCCGGCGCCCAGGCGAGAGGCCCAGATGGTGGCCATGAGGCCCATCGTCGCCGCGCCGGTGATGAGGACGCTCTGTCCCGCGGCCAACCCACCCCGCTCGACCAGACAGTGAGCGGTGATGGCGTAGGGCTCCAGCGCGCCGGCCACCTCCCAGGGCACATCGTCGGGTAGGGGATGGGCCAGCCATGCGGGGAGAGTGAGATATTCGGCAAAGGCGCCGTGATAGCGCGATCCCAGCGCCAGTTTGTCATCGCAGATATGGGGCTTGCCCGCACGACAGAGGGCACACCGGCCACATGCCCCGGTGTGCAGTTCGCCCACCACGCGCTGTCCCACGCGCCAGCGGTCGGCCACGACCTCCCCTGCGGCCACCACCGTGCCGCAATACTCGTGGCCCATGATCACCGGGGGCGAATTGGGGAATTCATCGGCATAAATATGGAGATCGGTGCCGCAGATGCCGCAATACTTGACGCGGATCACCAGTTCGTCGGCTGCGGGCTCTCGGAGCGGCATATCGCATATGGCGACGTGACCTGTTCCGGGCGCCTGCTTGACCAGGGCTTTCATGGTGGGCCGTCCTTATTTCTCTGCTGTTTCGGTCGGGGATGCGTACGAGTTCATGCTCCCCGGATGGTGTGCTCGGAGCTATCCGAGATACAGTCCACCGTTGATATCCAGCACCACGCCGGTGACGTAATCTGAAAGAGGAGAGGCGAGAAAGAGCACCACACGGGCCACATCCTCCGGCCGACCCAGCCGCCGCAAGGGGATCTGTGCGGTGTATGATTCCTCACGCCCTGCAATCTGTCGCGCCACCGGATCGGTAGTGATGATGCCGGGGGCGATGGCGTTGACGTTCACGCCATATGGCCCCACCTCTTTGGCCAGCGTGCGGGTCAGACCGATGAGGCCGGCCTTGGACACGGAATAGTGCATGCCCGCCTCGATGCCGCCCACTCGAGCCGCCAGCGACGAAAAATTGACGATCTTGCCGCTGCCACGGGCCTTCATGCCCTCGACGAACTCGCGGCATACCAGAAAGGCGCCCCGCAGGTTGACATCCAGCACCTGATCCCATTCGTCGATCGAGATGGAGCCGATGCCCGGCTTGTACGAGATGATACCGGCGTTGTTGATCAGGATATCGACGTGGCCCACAAGAGAGCGGACCTCGTCGCCCATAGCCTGCACGTCAGTGGGATCGGCCAGATCACAGCGCACCGCCTCACCGCCGAGATCGGCGGCGACCTTTTGCGCGCCGGACTCGTCGATATCGGCGATTACGATGCGGGCGCCGGCCCGGGCCAGTAGCTCGGCGCAGGCCCGGCCGATGCCGCCGGCGCCACCGGTTATCAGAGCGTTCTTCCCGGATAGGTCGATCTTCATCGCAGGGCTCCTCTCGAACGTGGACTAAACTTACCCCTCAACCGGGTTCTCTGTCAAGCAAAGAGTGCAGAGGCCGCTCTATCCACGGGGCACCGTCCGCTCACACATCGTATGGTGCAAAGCATGAAAAAATACCATAAATCAGGTCGTTGACAGTAGAACCTGTTTGATGATATAATGCATGTAGTTACTCATGTACCTGTCATACGCAGCCCACCACACCGAGCGATGGCAGGCGCCCGCCCGATCATCCAATTGAAGACCTCTCACGTTTTGCCTCGCACCGCGCTCTTATTGTTGTTCATCATTACAGATCCGACACTGCTTACGACTACCTGCCTTCTCGCCTCGTCTTGCCCTCCTGTTCGTTCCATCGCACCGGATCGATGATCTTCCGGGACGCCCCGGATCGCTCATCTGATGCCGCTGCGTCATGACCGGGGGTACAGAGTAGCCCCGTTTCAAAGAGAACAGGAGGAAGAAACATGCAGAAAAGGATCTGGTTCGTAATCCTCAGCGTCCTTCTCATGACCAGCGTGGTGCTTTCGGGCTGCCAGCTACTGGCCGAGCCCGGACCCACAGACTCTACCCCACCGGCGGCCGAGACCCCCGCTCCCGATGAGACACCTGCTGCTGAACAGGGTGAGACGCCGGAAGCGGATGAAGAGCCGCTTGCGCCGGGCGAAGTCAGCGTAACCTTTTGGTCGGCGCCCAACCCCCCGCAGGAAGCCTTCTGGGCCGAAATGGCCCAACAGTACATGGAGGAGAACCCCAACGTGCGAATCCAGGTGCGGGCCATGCCCGAGGCGCCCACCTCGGAGGCCGGCATTCTGGCGGCCATCGCCGGAGGGAACCCTCCCACAGCCTCTGAAAACATCTTTATCGGGTTCGGCGGCGAGCTATCGCGTAACGAGGCCATTATCCCTCTGAACGAGCTGGATGGCTGGGATGATCTGCTCGCCACGCGTAGCATGGAGCAGAGCATCGAGGGATGGGAGTTTGGCGACGGCAACTATTACATCCTGCCCATCTACTCCAACGCCATGCTGTGGGGCTGGCGCATCGATCGCCTGCAAGAACTGGGGATCAATGAGGTGCCGCGTACCTACAGCGAGATCATCGAGGTAGGACGGACGCTTCGTGAGGATGATCCCAATCAGTTCGTGTGGGCCCGCCAGGCTCTGGCTGAGGACACCTGGTGGGAGCGCTGGTTCGACTTTTTCATCCTCTACTATGCCGCCTCGAACGGCCAGCCGCTGATTACAGAGAACGAGATCACCGCCGACGATGAGGCGGCCGTACAGGTGCTTACCTGGCTTCAGCAACTGGCTCAGGAGAACCTGCTACTGACTCAGCCGGTGACCGATCCGTTCGAAACCGGTGTATCGCTGTCCACACAGCTCGGCCCGTGGACCTTTTCCGCCTGGGCAGAGCAGTACCCCGACCTGCAACTCGATGAGAACTTTGTCCTGACGCCTCCGCCGGTGCCCGACGATCATACCGGCGAGGAAGTGAACACCTTTGCCGACGCCAAGGGCATCGTTATCTATTCACAGGCATCGGAAGAAGAGCAGCAGGCGATATGGGAGTTCATCCAGTGGGTCTACTCGAACCCTGAGAACGATCTGGCCTGGATGGAGCGCACCAACCTGCCGCCGGCGCGGGATGATCTGGCCACCAACGAGGCCTTCCGGGCATTCTTTGAAGAAAACCCCGAGTTGCTGGCGTACGCCGAGCAGTTGCCTCTGGCCGTGCCGCCGATGGATCACCCCGAATTTACCGAGATCCAGGCGATCCTGGGGCAGCAGGCTGTGATCCCCGTCATCATGGGGCAGAAGGAGCCCGAACAGGCCTGGCAGGATTGGCGGACTGCGGTCGAGCCGATTTTGCAGCAATAACGACCCGCGATTCTGGTGAGCCGATTCAGGCGCATGAGAATCGTCCGAACGTTACCCGGCGACCGGCATCGTCTCCGCCGGTCGCCGGGAAGTCGCGGATACGGCATCTCGCGGCAGATGCTTGTCACACGTTGAGCGGTCACTGTGGCTAGACGGAGGACCTATGGCCCCTACACCAGAACGTAGACGGAGAACATTGCAGGGCTGGCTGCTGGCCGGCCCTTATCTCCTTTTCGCTCTGATCTTTTTCCTCATTCCGGCGATCTGGAGCATCATTCTGGTGTTCCAGAACTGGAACCTTATTGCCCCGGTTCGCCAGCCTGTGGGGCTGGCCAATGTGCGTGAGGCGTTGACCAGCCCCCGCATATGGAACGCCGCGCTGGTTTCGTACCGATTTATGCTCATCATCGTGCCTACCGTCATGCTGCTTTCGATTCTGCTGGCTCTGCTCGTCCATAACCTGCCCAGGTTCAAAGCGCTCTTTGCGGTGGGCTTTTTCCTGCCCTATCTGGCCTCAGGCGTGGCCGTATCGGTGGTGGTTCGAGGCGTGCTCTCGTTCAACAGCCCGATCAACGTGTTTCTGCGGAATACCCTGGGCACTTCTCCAAACTGGCTGGGCACGCCCTGGCTGGCCACGGCCGTTATCAGCGCGATGATCATCTGGAAATTTGCCGGCTACTATGCGTTGATATTCCTGGCCGTGTTACAGGGCATTCCGAACGAGATCTATGAAGCCGCGGCGCTGGACGGCTCCACCGGCTGGACCACCTTCTGGCGGGTCACCCTTCCCCTCCTCTATCCCGGCATCTATACCGTCCTTATCCTCTCCACCGGCATCATGTTTAGTATCTTTACCGAGCCCTTTATCCTCACCCAGGGG
>JBMNOI010000104.1:0-13476 GCA_050942995.1 Anaerolineae bacterium | reverse complement strand
GCCCCCGCCCGATCATGCATCACAACAAGGCGCTCGGCCTGACGACACACGTCAGGCCGAGCGCGAAATTCGGAATAGACGATCTTTACGGATATACGCCGCGAAGCTGAAGAGCCTGCGCCACCCGTGCGATGGCCTTGATATAGGCGGCGACGCGCATATCCACCTTTTTCTGCTGTGCGATCTCGAGCACATCGCTGAACGCCGAGGACATGAGCCGGTGCAACCGCTGGTTCACCTCTTCCTCTGCCCAGTAGTAGGCACCCAGATTCTGCACCCATTCAAAGTAGGATACGATCACTCCACCGGCATTGGCCAGAATATCGGGGACGATCATGATGCCCTTGTCCGCCAGCACCAGGTCCGCCTCGGGTGTGGTGGGGCCGTTGGCCCCCTCGACGATCACCCGCGCCTGCACCCCGTCCACATTGTCGCTGCGAATGGCCGATTCCAGCGCCGAAGGAATCAGCACGTCACACGGCAGGGTCAACAGGTCACCGTTGGTGATCACATCCGCGTCAGGATAGCCCACCACCGAGCCGTTCTCGCGCTTGAAGCGCAACACATCCCGCACATCCAATCCCGAGGGGCGATAGATGCCACCGTGGCTGTCACTCACCGCCACGATGCGAACACCCTGATCCTGGAGCAGATAGGCGCTGACAGAGCCCACATTTCCAAAGCCCTGTACGACCACCGTCGCATTCTGCGGATCGATGCCCTGCACCTTCATCGCTTCCAGCGCGTTGATCATCACACCCCGGCCCGTCGCCTCAGTACGCCCCAGTGAGCCGCCGATCTCGACCGGCTTGCCGGTGACGATCGCCCCGCCATGTTCGGCCTGATGGACGCTGTAGGTGTCCATGAACCAGGCCATTACCTGCGCATTGGTATTTACATCGGGCGCAGGGATATCGACCATCGGGCCGATGATGGGCGAGATCTCGGTGGCGAATCGTCGCGTCAGGCGTTCCACTTCGCCCCGAGACATCTTTTTGGGGTTACATACCACGCCCCCCTTGCCACCGCCATAGGGAATGCCGGCTACCGAGCATTTCCAGCTCATCCACATGGCCAGCGCCTTGACTTCATCCAGTGTGACGTCCGGGTGGTAACGAATGCCTCCCTTGGCCGGCCCCAGAGCCATACTGTGCTGCACACGATAGCCGGTAAACACACGAATCGAACCGTCGTCCATCTGGACCGGGAAGTGAACCGTCAGCTCGCGCTTGGGCTTGCGTAGAATGGCGGCGATGCCAGGGTCGAGATTCAAGTACTGAGAGGCCTTGTCGAATTGTTCGACGGCGATCTGATACGGCGTCTTCTCTGGCATGGTTCGTTCTCCTCGACTGGATAGGCTCCTTTGCGTCGCGCCGTTTCTATGGCCATCTCGTGAATGCAAAAACCTCCGGCGATCAGGTGCCGGAGGCTGCCCCTTTGCTCCGCGATCAGAACCACGGAATACCCCGCTGGCGCTACTTGGGCAATTATTATAGCGCAAATTTAGCCTCATGCCCAAACTCGCCCACAAGACCGTTCAGATCCGCGTCCCCGCTGCCCGACCGCCCCCGCCCATGGGGATCCTCTCATCTGTCGTGCGGTGTGTGAAGGCGCTGCTTTAATGTATCGAGCCCCCTCGGGGCTGAGGGGGCTCGATACAGGAACCTATCCGTTGTCGAATCGGAACGTCAGCTTGCGGCCAGATCCTGCGGCACGCTGTAGTGTGCGCCATCCATAATGGCCTCGGCCTCGGCGCGATATGCGTCCATGACATAGGGGATGCCGGTCACATCGGCCGCCTCCCGCGTCAGAGCGACGATATCCCGACGCGAGATGGTGTTCAGCGAAAAGTTGCGGCTGCCGGCCATAAGCTGCTGCAACCCAACCCGGAGCTTGTCCACATAGGTGTACCAGGCGACGGCGCCCAGAGGCAATTTCTGCACGTCGGCGCCATATCTGGCCTTGAGCGTCTCGTACGTCACAAAGATCTCGTCCACCGTGCTGCCAAACTGCGAGACGGTACGGGGCAGCTTATCGTCCTTTATCCACCGGTCGATATTCTTACCCACCATGCCGGGAATCATGATCGCCCGCCCCAGACACACGGCCTTGACAAAAGGCGCCCCCATGGCCAGCACTTTGAACATGTGATCCTCGGTCGAAAAGCCGCCGCCGATGGCGATATCAGGCACATAGGCGCCGCGTGCGGCCAGCATCTGGCAGAGCTCGTAGGTCATCGCCTGCAAATACACCGTGGGGATGCCCCACTCGACCATCATGCGCCAGGGGCTCATGCCGGTGCCGCCAGAGGCGCCGTCGACGGTGACCAGATCGATGCCACAGTCCGACGACCACTTGAGCGCCATCGCCAGCTCTCGCATGGGATAAGCGCCGGTCTTGAGGGTCACCCGTTTGGCTCCCAAAGCACGCAGCCGCTCGACTTCGCGGCCAAAGCTCTCTTCGTCCACAAAGCCCAGGCGCGAGTGGCGCTCGAACTGCTTCAGCGCGCCGCTACGGAACGACTCCTGAACGGCGGGGTCTGAGGGATCGGGCGTCACCAGATAGCCCCTACTCTGTAGCTCCAGAGCGCGCTCCAGCGAATCGACCTTGATCTCACCGCCGATGCACTTGGCCCCCTGCCCCCACTTGAGCTCGATGGTCTCGACGCCCAGCTTTTCGATGGCATACTCGGCCACGCCAAAACGGGTGTCCTCCACGTTCATCTGCACGTGGATATCGCCATAGCCCTCGTACCAGCGACGATAGGTCTCTACACGGCGCCGTAGCTCCGGCGACTCGACGATCTTGCCGTCGCCGTTCAATTGCAGGCCGGGATCGATACCGCACACATTCTCGCCACAGGTCAGCACCACGCCCGAAATGGCCGCGCCGGCGGCAAAGTGCTCCCAGTTGGCGCGGGCGATCTCGGTCGAGCCCAGTGCGCCGCTGATGATGGGCATCAGCAGCTTTTCCTTGTTCGCGTTCCCGATCTCGAGATCGGTATGGACCATGGTAAAGAGGGTGCTATCGGGCGATGCATCGACGCCCTCGGGCAGCCCGTTCGCGCCCAGCGCATAGCCCATGATGTTGAAATGGGAATAATCGACGGGATAGTCCTTGTCACCACCGGCCGTTACCAGGCCAAACGGCCCCGGATACAGGAGCTCTCGACCGCGAAAAGAGGCCTTGAACACCTCACAGTTTCCGGTACAGCCATCGACACATCGCGTGCAGATTCCCGAGCCGGGAACGACATCACGCGAACGGTTGCTGGTTTGAGTAATGTCGTTGCTGTTGGGGCGCGCCAGATTTGCCATGGTCTCCTCCATCTCTTTTCAGGTGGCTTGATGCCGTGTGCCATACATCAAAAGCGAACAGGCACGCGTCACGCATGGACGCTGCACCACCGCATCGGGGAGAGCGCCACGGGCACTGTGGCACACACAGATCATCGTGCGGGGAACTCGTAAAGGGTGCACAGCGACATGAACGTTGCGCCTGTCACTATAGCACATTGAAAGAGGGGGAGAATCCTCCATCTGGAGGATACCGGAGAAGCGCACCATCGTCCCATCGGAGGATATGGGACAACCCAACGGGGAACACCCGGCCGGCCGGTCAGATCAATCCACAGCGCACGGCATAGACGGCGGCCTGCGTCCGATCGGAGACGTTCAGCTTCTGCAGGATGTTCTGGACATGAGTTTTGACGGTGGTGGCGCCGATCACCAGCTCGGCGGCGATCTCTTGATTCGTGCGCCCATCGGCCACCAGGCGCAACACCTCCAGCTCACGCTCGGTAAGATCGACCAGCCCGGCACAGCTGGCTTCGGCAGGCTGTGTCGCCATCATGGCGCTCATCCGACCCAGCAACTGGGGCAACATGGACGGATCGACAATGGCCCCGCCCTCGGCCGTCACGCGCACCGCCCGCACCAGATCGGACCGATCGGCATCTTTGAGGATATAGCCCGCCGCCCCCGCCAGGACCGCCCGCAGAAGGTAATCCGAATCATCGTACAGCGTCACCATGATGACGCTGGTGCGCGGCGAGATCTGCTTCAGACGCTCCAGCGCCGTCAGTCCATCCATGCCGGGCATGCGCACATCCATCAGAACTACATCGGGAGTCAGCTCCATGACGGCGCGCAGCGCCGCGTTCCCGTCTCCGGCCTCGCCCACCACGACAAAGTCGGGCTCCGGGCTGAGCATGGAGCGAAGCCCCTCACGAACGATGGCTTGATCGTCGACCAGTAGAATGCGAATCACGTCGGCTCCTCCGTTGTCGCCAGGGCGCGGGATCGTGGGATGGTGACGGTGATGACGGTTCCCCGGCCGGGTTGACTGTCGATGATGCAGCGACCGCCCCACATACGCGCCCGTTCGCGGATGCCGATCAGCCCCATATGCATCCCCTGCTCGGGCCTGGCCGATACGGTCTCGGGATCGAATCCCCTGCCCCAGTCGCGGATGCTCACCACGAGGTCGTCCGGCAGGTTGTGCAGTTCGATGCGGAATCGGCACGAATCGGCATACTTGCGAATGTTGGTCGTGGCCTCTTGCACGATGCGATAGAGCGCCGCCTCGAGCGACGAGGGCAGCTCAGGCCAATCGGGATCCACATCCAGCGACACATCCCGGCCCTCATCGGTCGCCAAAGGCGCCAGATAGAGCCGCAGGGCATGCACCAGGCCAAAATCATCCAGCCCCGCCGGTCGCAACTGGCCGATCAATCGCCGCGCCTCGTCGATCGCCTGACGCAACAACCGCACCCCCTGCTCGATCTCGCGCGCCTCGATCTCGGGATCTCGATGGCGCCACGCCCGGGCGGTCTGCATATGCTGATACGAGGCCACGATGATCTGCACCAGACCGTCATGCAGGTCAAAGGCCAGCCGCCGGCTCTCCTGCTCCTCGTTGGTGATGACGTTCTCCACGTAGGTGCGCAACTGCTCGCCCTGCACCTGGGTTTCGCGGTAAAGATGCGCGTTATCCAGAGCGATGCTGGCCTCTGAGGCAAGATAGCTCAATAATGTGCGTGACTCTTCGGCGTCCAGTCGATCGTCCGGGGCATATACCTCCAGAGTGCCCAGACAACGACCGCGCACCATCACCGGCGCCAGCGCCAGGCTTCCCTGTGCGCCGTCGGGGGATGATACAGAGTGGGGCGCTCCGGTGCGACACACCCGATCGCGCAGCGCATTCAGCAAGGGGATATCCGTCTCGACCCATGCGGGCATTTCGCCCTGAGTTACGTTGATGGGAGCGGCCTCGCCGGGCTCTAGCACGCACAGGCGACAGGTGTTCACATCGAACAGGCGCAGGGTGGCAGTGACGATCGCCCGACGAACCTGATCCACAACCAGGCTGGAGCCGATGTCCTGCCCGGCCCGAAAGAGGGTAAGCAGGTGATCCAGGTTCACCCGCAACGACTGGTAGAGGCGACTCTGCTCCGAAAGCAGGTGGTTCAGATCGGCCAGCTCACGATTGCGCTGTTGAAGCGCCTCGTTGCTGCGGTTGAGGGCATCGCGTATCTCCGCCAGTTCGCGATTCTTTTCCGCCAGCGCCCGGGTATAGCTCTCTTGCCCTCCGGCATCCACCGGCAACGTACGAACACGGATGCCCTCGTCGCCCACCTCCAGGCGATGCGGCCGGAACATCGCCTCAGAGTAGCGCCCCCACACCTTGAGGGGGGTCACCTGCAGGCTATTCCGATCTTCCGACCGCTCGACATCGAGAAAGATCTGCGTGCAATCCTTGATGGCGGCGATGGCCGGATCGCTATGCTGCCCCTTGATCAGGTTCCAGTAGGCCACCGATCGATAGCGATACAGCATGGGGCACAGCGTCAGAAAGGCACGATCGACCTGAGGGGAGCCCAGCCACGGTTCGAGAGTCGTCAGCGTGTCGAACACATAATAGGCCTGCAGGCCGACGCGAAACAGTTCCTCCTGTAGCTCGGCCAGGCGTATGCCCGCCGGATCATCCGATCCATCCACCGCATCGAGCCGCGCCAGATCGAGGATCGTCGCCGAGGGTAGCGTCTCCATCAGATGGTCGAGCTGTCCCGAAGAGCGCACATAGACCAGCCCCACCGGCGCATCGCACACAAATGCCAGAAGTGAGGTCACAAAAGGCTCGTAATCAGCCGGATCGGATGTCAGAAAAACCACATTGTCTCCGGCCTGTAGCTTTTCCAGCACCATGTCCAGTTCGTAAGAGCCGGTAGAGAATAGATCGGACATGACAGGCCTCCAGGGCTCGACTGCATAGAGGCGTTCCTCATCGTAGCCGCCGTTCGGCGCACGATGCAGATCGTCGATCATTGATTATATATTTCGCCCCACCGGCGCACAAACCACGAGCGCCACCGGCCGGAATCGTCGTCCACGCGCCGTCCGAATCTGACAGAACGCGGCACATGTGTATACTGGCTTCTGCGGTCGGATATATGGCGAGTCACACGACCCCTCATCTCGCCCACCGATATAAAGGCTCAAAGCCCTCGCACATCCATCACTCATCGCATCGGAGCGGCATGTCTCAACGCACCAGATCCATCACCTGTCTGATCCTGGCGGCTATCCTGTGGAGCACCGGCGGAGTGCTCATCAAGTGGGTCCGGTGGAACCCGATGGCCCTCGCCGGCGCGCGCAGCGCCATTGCGGCGCTGACCCTCTGGATCTTTTTGCGGCGCCCCCGATTCACCGGCTCGGTGGCGCAGATCGGCGGCGCGGTGGCCTATGCCGCCACTGTGCTGCTGTATGTGGTGGCCGTCAAGATGACCACCGCCGCCAACGCCATCCTTCTGCAATACACGGCGCCCGTTTGGGTGGCGCTGTTCAGTGCCTGGTTTCTCGGCGAAAAAGTGCGCCGCCTGGACTGGATCGCCGTGAGCATCTCGCTGGTGGGCATGACCCTCTTTTTCCGCGAGGGGCTGGCCTCCCCCTCGCTGGTGGGGGATCTGTTGGCGCTGCTCAGCGGCGTGACGATCGCCTGGATGACACTGTTTCTGCGCAAGCAGAAGGAGGGCTCTCCTCTCGAATCGGCGCTGTTGGGCAATATCCTGGCGGCTGCGATCGGCCTGCCCTTTGTTCTGTCGGGCCCGCTGCCCGACGCACAGGGCTGGCTGGGCCTGTTGTTGCTGGGCGTGTTGCAGCTCGGCCTGTCTTATGTGCTGTATGCCGCCGCCATCCGCCACGTCACCGCCTTTGAGGCCATCCTGTTCTCCACCCTCGAGCCGATACTCAATCCGATATGGGTGCTGTTCCTCATCGGTGAACGCCTGGGTCCCTGGGTGCTGGTCGGCGGGGCGCTCGTGGTGCTGGCCATCACCGGTCGCGGGCTGATCGTCACCGCATCGACCGGTCGCCGATCCGCTTCAACGAGCGAACCCCGCCCACAGGCGACGCAGTAGATCATCGGCATCATCCGGCGGCTCCTGGTCACGCCGACAAGGGCCGCCGACGCGCTGCATGGCGGCCGGAGAGCCTATTCCACCGGCTCGATCTTTACGGCCGTATCCGTTTCCAGCGCATGAACCCGCAGGATCAACACCCCCTGCTCGTCTGCCGATACCACCTCCTCAGAGGTCGGCTCGCCGCTTCGCGTATCGAACCAGATCACTCGGTAGGGTCGATTCGAGTTTTCCATGGCGATGCCGATCTGCCCGCTGACGACGGGGATATCGTCACCGTCTACCACCGCCCGCCAGGTGTGCCGGCTGTTGTCGATCCAGAGATGCGCCCGGCCGCCGGCGATATCCTTCTGTCCCACCACACGCAACTGAGGATCCGTCGCCGTCGCCTGCGCGTCCTCATACCGGCCGTTGCTCAACGGAATGCCCGCCATAAAGCGGTTCCAGGCCCCATAGATCGAGTGCAACCCCTTTTCCATAATGTGTTCCGTATACCAGTAGAGCGGATAAGAGCCACCCGGCGCACAGCGCGCCCAGACGATCTTGTGTAGCCACACACCTTCCTCATCCTGGGCCAGCAACGGCTCTTGTACGTCGGGGCTCTGCGTACTGTCGATGGCCTGCTCCCCCCAGACTACCGGCTTGCCGAATCCGGCGGCATGCGCCTCCCGGTCGTATTCCAGGAAAAAGCGGGCCGAATCGTTTAGCAGCTCCTCCTTGGGTTCGATCCAGCCCGAGTATCGCACACTCGCATGAAAATCGACATAAGAGAGCGGCTCGCTCACGGGATTCTTCCACGAATCCGTCGCCAGCGTCGCCCAGGTCGAAGTGCTGACCATATGGGGGTTGCCGTCGGCGGCCGCAGCGCGCGCCAGATCCGCGGCCAGATCGAACAGATCTAGCCCGTTGGGGTCGCCCTCATTCACCAGCTCCCACGAGTGCACCGAGCGATAGGCCCCATATCGGGCGAACAGGTACCGCCAGTAAGCACGGTGTAGGGCACGGATCGGCGATCCCTCGCCCGCCGCATAGTGCCCGCCGACACGATCGGGCAGACCGTCGGGGGCCAGACGATTGAGCAAATCGTCGTTCTTTTCGCCGATAACCAGCTTGAAGTAGATGCCCCGCGACTGGCCCTCGGCCAGCACCGCGTCGATCCCCTCGGCGCGGCGTGGCTCAAAGTCGAGGTGTGCGTTGAACCGTGGATGACGCAACAATTGCGGCCCCTGCCGACCGTCGGGCAACACCTCGTGCATAATGATCTCATCGATATAGGCGGCGCCATGGGGGGTGTTTTCCAGAATGATCGCCGGCCCGGGTAAAAAGTCGGTCTGGGCCACAAAGGTGGCCTCGGCAACGTGCCAGGGGCTGTCTCCTCTGACGTGAGAGATCACCGCCGGCAGATCGCCCGTCTTTCCCGGCTCGGGCCAATCGGCGAATTTGACCGTGACGCCATACGGCCGTCCGGGGATGGCCGGCCCGCGCACGTCCTCAGTACGCCAGCGCACGCGAATGCGATACGACCGCCCCGGCACCAGCCCCACATGCCCTGTGCCCCACCCCTGAAACATCACGGGGTTCTCGGCATCCAGTCGTAACGAGACCAATCCATCGCCATAGGCCCGCTCCAGCGTCAGGCCCGTCGGCGGCAAATAGCCGTCGAAATCCAGCGTGAGCGAGTTCCACGGCTGCCAGGCCGAGCCCCAGATCATCCCCCCGATCCACCAGCGCAGCAGCTCCTGGTTCCCCTCGCCTATGGCGTCAAAGTGGTCTGCCGCGTCATACGAAAAACGTTCCGGCGAATAGCCGGTGCCGTGGCCCGTCCCCAAAAAGGCGCTGCCGTCGGCGTATTCAAAGTAGCGCGAATCGGTGGGCGACACGCGCAGCGGCCCCCGGTTATTCGCGCCCGGCGCTCTCACGCGAAAAGAATAGGTCTCTGAAGTCGCGTTGCCTTTGGCCTCTTGCACCTCGATGCGATAGTGCCACTCTCCCTCGTCCGGCGGCGAAAAGCGCAGCGTCCACACCGGTTCGCCCTCGGGATACAGCCACTCTGCGTCATCGACCGGCCGCCGCTCATAGCGCTGACGCAGGAATGCCGGCCGTCGATACACCGTCTGCCAGCCATCCCGCGAGAAAAGCCCCTCGGCGGTGATGCCGTCCGACATCTCCAGCCCCTTCGCCGGCTCGGGGTCGTATGGAAACTGGGGGTGAGTGGCGGCGCTGTTCTCTATGACAAAGATGATCTCGATCATGTCCCAACGCTCGACCTCGTCGGCGCTCTGCCGCACATCGGATATCGCCAGGTCGCCGCCGGGGACATATCGCACCAGCCGCTCCTCTGTGACGATGCGGTTGTTCGGATAGTGCGCCTGCGCCAGAATGCGGTTCAGCCCGGGCTGCAGGGGCACATCGACCTGCCACTGCGGCGCGCCCGACGCCGCCTGCGCCCACCCCCGATCGGTGCTCACCATCACCCGCTGTGCATCGGATCGGGCGGTGCCTTCAAGATGGATGAGCGGCTCATCGAAGTGGGCGATCCTGTCCATGGGGAGAGAGGAGATCGTCAGGCCGGGAGTCGTCGAATCCGACATTCCCCAGGGAATAGAGTACGTCACCACTTGGCCGTCATCATCGGCCACCTGCACCGTCGCCACATGGCGTCCGGGGATTACGATGCGGCGCGCGCCGCTCCGCTTGAAGGAGCGCGTCCCATCGCCGAAATCCCACACCACCCGGGAGATCGCCCCATCGGGGTCGTCTCCCACCAGCGTGTAGCGCTGCGTTCCTCCCGACATGAGCACAGGGTCCAGAGCGACATGGACTTCGGGCGGCCGATTCTCTCCCGTCCGGCGAAAGACGATCAGTTCATCTACCTGTGCGACAATCTGCCGGCCGGGCCCGCCGAAATAGCCCACCTGAATGCGGCTCTGACGAGTGACGGCGGTAAAGGAGAGGGCCGCTTTGAACCATTCGCCATCATGCGTTCCGGCCAGCAGCCAGCCCGAATGAGCCAGCGACTCCCAATCTCGCGTCTGAGCCTCGATCCGAAAGCCGCCCCAGTCATTCCCCTCATCCTGCACGATCCTGACCCAGGCCATCACCTTGTAATGCTGCCCGGGTTCGGTATCGATGATGCGATGCATATTGGCGTTGGCCAGTTGGACGCTGCCCTCGTCCACACGACCGGGCGAGATCACCTCGGCGCCCGAGCTGAACTCCCACCCCTCCAGACCTTCCTCTTCAAAGGTGTCGTATAGCACCACATCGTCCGGATCGATATGCTCGATACTGGCGCGGTCGGGCGGCATCTCTGCATGACGCGACAGAGGCATCCCCAGCCCGAGATAAAAGAGGCTGCTATACTCACAAAGTGGATCGGCGACGGGTGTCGCCACCGGCCCACGAAAGACGACTGGCGCCTGCCCCGACGGCTCTGCGCCGACGGGCAACGCGCACATCATCAGCAATATGCCTGCAATGACGAAAATGCGATGTTTCGGCTTGCCGATGGCATCCATCAGGCATCGCCATTCAAACACCATCATCCTCCAGACAGCAGACATCCTGAAGCGTTCTCAATACCGCCATCTCACCATACCGGGGCTGTATCATCATCTCGGCCGCCGGCACGGCCATTTCACGGGCTACGGCGCGATGCAATCCCCGCCCCAGAGCGGCAGCGGCCAGCGCCTGCCAGATCACGAAACAGATCAGCCACACGGCGAGTGTGGCAATGGCCGCGTGGGTAAAATAGTCCGAAGGCAGATACTGCCGCCGGAAAAAGCCGCCCACCGTCTCGAAGGCGATCCAGACGACCATGCCGAACACGGGCAGGTTGAGCAGCAGTTGCACCGGCCAGCTCGACAGGTGCTCGGCCAGCCGACGAAGGTGGGCATCGTAGGCCCTGGCCCGCGCATCTTCCAGAGCATCGAGAGGTCGGCTGATCTCGCCCACGTCGCCGTCATCTGTAACCGCCGCCCGATCGTATCCGGCCCGCACCAGTGCGTCGGCGATAGGCGGCCACGCCTCGGCATATAGCCGGGTGACGGCGTCCCCCCAGGAGCGACGCACCCGATCCGGAGTCGGGAGCATGGCCGAGTCCGACAGTATTCCGCCGCGTGGCCGCCCCAGATGGGCGATAAAGGCACCCGCCCTCAACAGCAACGACCACAGAACGATAAGCCATCCGACCGGCCCCCACCAGCGCGATCCGGATACAGAGTAAAAAGCCACATGGACGTCCAGACCTCCGGCGCCTCCCTGTGACAGCATCGTCCGGGTCAGGGCTTCGCGCGCCCGATCTCGAAGCGCCTCCAGCGCCGCAGTCGCCTGCTCGCGCCACCCGGCCGAATCACGCAGCGCCTGACACGCATGGGCGCGCAGCATGGCCAGCAGATGCTCGGCCCGCGCCAGTCGCCGATCCACCACCTGTCCGGCCTGATCCAGCGTGTCGAACACCAGCGCGCGTAGCGCATCATACTCGTTCAGGTCGTGCAAAGGAGCCTCATCCTCGGCACGGGCAAGCGCACCGGCCCGGGGGTCGGCCGTCGCCAGGCCCGCCGAGATCATGTAGACGCGCCCGTTCACCCCCCATTCGCGGGCCACCGTCCGGTGAAACTCGGGGACGATCTCGTCGACCAGTTCGCGCCGGGGCACCCGATCCACCATGTTCAGCACGGGCACCACCGCATCGGGAGGCAGGCGTTGCACGAACGGACGCAGAAAGGCGATGTTGTCGGCCATGTGTGGATTCTGCGCCGGGAACACGGCCAGCATCAGGTCCACATGCTCAAGCACCTGCGCCAGCGCTTTGCGATTTTCGGGCGTCGTGTTCGTGTCGGGTGTATCCAGTAACACAAGGTGTTTGAGCGCTTCGCCGCGCGCCGTCTCGACGCGTACGCGATCATGCCCCAGAGCGCCGACCAGCCCGTCGGCGTCCGCTTCACTCTCGGCATAAAGGATGACCTCACGGGTGGTGGGGCGCGTCAGCCCCACCGGCGAAAGCGCCCGCCCTGCCAGCGCGTTCAACAACGTCGACTTGCCCGCCCCCGACGGCCCTACGATGGCCACCACCAGCTTTTGCCCCCAGGAAGCGCTCATCTCATCCACCTTGCCGCGCACCCAGGCCGACTCGGCCTGCAACGCGCGCCCGGGGCGCCAGGCAGGCAGCCGCGCCAGCATCTCGTCCAGCGTATCCAACTCGGCGTGAACGTGGGCCAGCAGGCCGGCGCTGCGCATGGCCAGTTCGTCGCCCCGTGTCTCATCGGGTTGGCCGATCATTTCGCCTCTCCCAGAGCGTTCAGCGCCCGTTCGACCTCGGCAAAGCGAGAGTCCTCCGGCGAAGGGATCTGCTCCAGCGCCTCGAGAACGGGACGACAGACGGTATCGCGATACAGACTGACGATGGTGGCCGCCCGGCGCTCCAGCCACATTCTGAACACAGGCGCCAGCATCCCCTCCAGCTGCCGCCGATCCTGGGCGCTGAGCCCCGCCGATGCCGGGATCGACACCAGCGCCCACAGATCGTTCAGCCCCAGAAGGCTCTCTAACTGAATCCACAGCCCGCTGCCGACCACCGGATTGGCCGTGAGCAGCATATAGCTCACCCCCAGAATCGGGGGCAGAGCCGAGAGAGAGGCGAAAAACGCCTCGCGCACGCGCTGCTGCCACGACATGCTCTGCCGGAAATCGGCGATCTGGGCGCGCAACTCTTGCTCCACTCCCGTGGGCAAGCCCACCAGCTCGTGTACGGCACGTTGAAGGGTGCGGGTCGTCGCGGCCCAATCCTGAGCCAACATGGTCTCCTCCTGAGCGCGCACCCTCTCCGGCGCCGGCAGATGCAGGTTGTAGGTGCCGCTCCCCAGCGGCTCGATCATCGGCCCCGTGTCGTCTCCCTCATCACGGGCGACCGACTCGACGGCCCGCAACAGTTCATCCCCCTCGCCCACACGCATGATCAGCGCATCGTCCATCAGGCGATTGCGTAACGCGTTCGCCGAAAGCAGCAGATCGCGCCCCAGCCGCTCGCGCAACACCTCCACAGGCGGGCGCTCATCCTG
>JBMNOI010000103.1:0-13558 GCA_050942995.1 Anaerolineae bacterium | reverse complement strand
GGTCGTTTTTCTCCTGCGATATATGCGTCGTTCGCCCGAACTGTATCGCGGGCAGATCCTCCCCCTCCTGATCGCCATTATACCTCCCTGGGCCGGAAACATCTTTTACATTTTCGACGCCCAGACGGCGGTACGCCTCGATCTGACGCCGGTCGCATTTACGGCGACGGCCATTTTTATGGCCTTGGCGTTGTTCCGGCACGGCCTGCTGGATATGGTGCCCATCGCCCGCGCTGCGGTGGTGGAGAATATGGCCGAGGCGCTGGTGGTGCTGGACCTGCAGGGATATGTCATCGATCTGAATCCGGCTGCCGCTCGTCTCTTCTCCTGTCCTGCCTCTGATGCCATCGGTCGGCACATCTCCGATATCCCGGTTCTGGATGTGGAGGTGTTCGGCCGCCTTCAACATCAGATGACGGTGGAGGAAGAGGTTGCCCTGGAATGGCAGGGGATGCCCCGTGTGTTCATCGTGCGCGCGCAACCTCTTTACGGTAAAAAGGGGCGTCTCTCGGGGCGGATGATCCTGATTACCGATATCACCGGGCGACGCCGTGTCGAGGAACGCTTGCGACACGCACAAAAACTCGAGGCGATCGGACAACTGGCCGGGGGCATCGCCCACGAGTTCAATAATCTGCTCATGGTTATCAACGGGTACAGCCGATATATCTCTGACGCGGTAGATCCCGATGGCCCCGTTTATCATGATGCGGAGGCGATCCGCCGCGCCGGATTGCGGGCAGCCGAACTGACGGCGCAATTGCTGGCCTTTAGTCGTCAGCAAGATCTGCAGATACAGGCGGTGGATGTGGATGTTGTCGTTCGCGATCTGGTGCGCATCCTGGAGCGTTTTATCGGGGAAGATGTGACCATCGAGCTGGAACTCGCTGACGGGATCAAGATGGTACAGGCCGATCCGACCTGTATCGAGCAGGTGATGATCAACCTGGCCACCAACGCCCGTGATGCCATGCCTACCGGAGGGGTGCTCACTATTGGCGCGGCCCATGTAGATCTGGACGAATCGAGAGCGTCCGATCTTGGCGTTGCAGCGGGCCCTTATGTGGCGCTTTCGGTACGCGACACCGGCTGCGGTATGCCCCCGGAGGTCAGGCAACACATATTCGAGCCCTTTTTTACCACCAAGGGGGTGGGGCAGGGGACGGGATTGGGCCTGGCGATGGTTCATGGCATTGTGCGCCAGTCGAACGGCGCCGTGGAGGTGGATATGACGCCGCAACAAGGCTCGCGTTTTACCGTCTATCTGCCATGCGCTCAGGATCTACCCGATCGGGTCGAAACGCAAGCGGATGAAGAGCTCCCCGGCGGAACCGAGACGATTTTGCTGGTGGAGGACCAGGAGCAGGTGCTATCCGTGGCGGGGCGCATGCTACGCCAGTGGGGTTACACGGTGATCGAATGTGCCGGGGGTGTTGAGGCCATGGAGATACTGAACAGACATCCCGAGCCGGTGCATCTGTTGCTCACCGATGTGGTGATGCCGGAGATGAGTGGCCCCGATCTGGTCGAGGCCGCAACCCGGCAACAACCCGACATGGCCGTTCTGTATATGACGGGGTATGACCGCAACATCATCAGCCGACACGGGGTCGGCGCTCAGGAGGCGCTCCAAACGCTGAACAAGCCCTTTGCCCCGGCCGAACTGGCCGTAACCGTCAGGCAGACGCTGGATACCCACTATGAGAGGGTATCGGCTCGAAACGGCGAATGAGCCGTCGCCCGGCCGCGCAGAGCCCCGATCGCCATCCGATAAATAAAGCAGATCGACGCGGTTCTATGCGTCGATCTGCCCCATGATCGAACCGTTATGGATGTGCTTATCCGGCGGCATACACTTCCGGCGCCCGGCAGAACGCCAGCATGACCTCGTCTGATACGGCGGCGGGAATCTCACATCCGGCGCTGAGCATAAAGCGTAGTCCCTCGGCACGACGGATTCTCTCCAGCGCGGCCTGCTGGCACTGTTCCGGCGTGGCCTCCATCATATCCCCCACCGGATCCAGATTTCCTTTGAAGCAAGCATCCGCTGCGCCATAGACCTGGCAGGCCCGTTCAAAGGGGACCATATGGTCTACATTGTAAAGGTCGGCTCCCGAATGCACCATGTCCTCGAGCGAACGCGTTGTGTTCCCGCAGATGTGTAACTTGACCAGCCCTCCCGCGGCATGAATGGCTTCGATGACACGTTGCTCGTAGGGCAGCGCGAACTCCCGATAGGCGGGAGGTGAAATGAGCGACGTAGCGGCGTCTCCCGCGCCGATCATGATGGCACCGGCCTCGAGTTGAGCCAGGGCAAAGTCGATCTCGATCTGGGTGACGGTGTCCAGTATTTCGTGCGCCAGAACCGGATCATCATGCAACAGCAACATGAACTCGCTGACACCTACCAGCGAGCAAGATTCGGCAAAGGGCATATCGACCCAGCCGAGCACCGGGCACTCTTGACCGACGGCGCGGTATAGCTCGGCGATGGCCTTTACTCGATCGGCCATACGACTGCCGGGGGCAGTGGGATCGGGGCGGCCCAGGCGGGCGAGGTCGCTGCGCGTGCGGATGATGGGTTGCACCAGAAAAGGCGTCTTGTCCTCAGGATAGGCCATTTCGCCACCCAGATCGGCCGGTACGCGGAACGCATCGGAACAAACGGTCAGCGCGTCCAGTGGATAGCGCTCGCGCATCAGGAGCTGCGCCTCGGCCAGGGCGTGACCGTCGGTGGCGAATTGCCGAAAAGATATCCCTGCGCGGTTCGACGCAAAGAACATCAGCAACGGGAACACCGGGACATGATCCACGGGCTCTCCGCGCAGGGCATGTTGAAATCGTTGCAGGCTGTTCATAGTCCCGTCTGCCTCCCCTGTCTGGTTTGATATCAGGCGGATCTTATTCTACGTTACTCTGTCAGAAGCGCAAACCGGTCAGCCGGCCGCGGGGCTATCCTTGTTTTGCCCGAGAACCCGGCTGACGATATCGGCAAGCTGCCCCTGATTGAACGGCTTTTGTATCAGATGGATTCCCGGCGTCAGTAACCCGTGGTGCTTTAGCGCCTCTTCACTATACCCTGACATATAGATCACATCCACGTTGGGACAAAGTCGGCGTAACCGGTCGACGAACACCTGTCCGCTCGTTTCGGGCATCACGATGTCGGTGAGCACCAGATCGATTTCGTGATCGCGCAACAGATCCAGGGCGGCCGATGCGCCCGGCGCGTCGAGCACCTGATACCCCAGAGCATCCAGCATCCGCGCCGTCAGCCGGCGTACGGCCCCGTCGTCCTCTACGACCAGAATGGTTTGCGTGTTCGCCCGTTTGTGCCGGGTAGACATGTCGAGATCATCGACGATATCCGTACGTGGCAGATAGATTTGGAACACGCTGCCCTCGCCCAGCCGGCTCTCGACCTGGATTGTGCCGCCCAACTGGCGGACGATGCCGTATACCGACGCCAGACCGAGACCGGTGCCCTGTCCTACTTCTTTGGTGGTGAAGAATGGCTCGAAGAGGTGCTCACGCACCTCGTCGGGAATGCCATGGCCCGTATCGCCCACGGACAGCAGGATATAATGCCCCGCCTCGATGCCGGTTCCGGCCCGATCGGATCTTGTGTCCGCTGTTACATTTTCCGTGCGTATGCTGAGAACGCCGCCGGCCAGCATGGCGTCGCGGGCGTTGGTGGCCAGGGTGATGATGACCTGTTCGATCTGCCCCGGATCGGCTCGAACACTGCCCAGGTCCGGCGCCAGCGATAGGCTCAGCGTCACATCCTCGCCGACAACGTGCCCCAGAATCTGGGTCAGCCCTTTGACCACATCGTTCAGGTTCAATGTGCGCAGGCGCAACATCTGTCGTCGGCTAAAGGCCAGTAACTGGCGCGTCAGGGCGGCCGCCTGTTCCCCGGCCCGCTGGATTTCGCGCGCTTCCTGCCTCATCGAACTATCCTGAGGCAGGGCGTCGAGGAGGAATTCGCTATAGCCGTTGATGACGATAAGCAGGTTGTTGAACTCGTGCGCCACGCCACCGGCCAGGCGACCGATGGCCTCCATCTTTTCAGCCTGACGCAGGCGTTCTTCCAG
Source organism: Anaerolineae bacterium (assembly GCA_050942995.1). Classification (GTDB taxonomy): domain Bacteria; phylum Chloroflexota; class Anaerolineae; order UBA1429; family UBA1429; genus JBMNOI01. The sequence continues at coordinate 9,464 of JBMNOI010000103.1, read as the reverse complement.
ACGGCGCTGTTCGCTGATATCCATGGCGATGACGAGGATGGCGACGATCTCGCCCTCATTGTTGCGCAGGGGATGGCCGTGCGCCTGGAACCACATGATCTGCCCGTCGACGGTGACTTCATACTCAAAGGTCTGCGATTCTCCCGATGCGGCGATGCGTTGCAAGATTTTGACGGCCGAGGCCGTCTGACTCCCCGGACGCACCTCGGATATACTCCGACCGATGATCTCCTCGGGGGGGATGCCCAGAATACGTGCGGCGACGCTGTTGACATAGAGCAATACACCGTCGCAGCTCAATGTCAGAATGGGCTGTGCGGCGCCCTCTACCAGCGTACGATACTTTTCCTCGCTCTCGCGCAGGGCATCCTCGGCCCGACGGCGTTCGGCGATCTCTCGCCGGGCCTCACGGTAGAGACGGGCGTTCTCTATGGCCAGGGCCGCCTGATTGGCAAAAGTCTCCAGGGTCTGAATGACCCCCAGCCCGGGCAAAAGACCGTCGAGAGGTTCATCGACGGAAAGCAGGCCGATGATCTGCCCCTGACTGCCCCAAAGGGGCACCATGAGGGCATCGTAAGGAGCCCAGTAGCCCGGCCCACGGTTCTCGGTGCGCGCCGGGATTGTTGCTCCGTCAAAGAGTTGATCCCAATCGACCTCGTCCTGGCGGATGAGGTAGGAACGACTGACGAGAAAGCGCTCCTGCATCAGCGTTTCGAAATCGGCCCAGCGCAGAGGGGCCTTTGTCAGAATCTGGCGCTCCTCCTCCGAGAGACCATGGGTTGCACGGACCCGGGCCGTCGAGCCGTCGGGCTCACGAATGTTGATGGCGGCTCGCGCAAATCCCAGCGAGGCGGCTCCCCGGGTGACTTGCTCCAGCACCTCGTCGATATCCAGGGCGTGGTGCAACGCTTCACTGACGATCAACGCCTGAGACAGGCGGCGCGACTGCTGCTGAGTTTCCTCGAACAGGCGGGCATTTTTGATCGCCACGGCTGCCTGAGCGGCAAACAGACTCAATAATTCGGCGTCGTACTGGGAAAAGGCACCCGGGTTCTCGTCGCTCACGGTGATCACGCCGAGGAACTCGTCACCCCAGCGCACAGGCGCGCCCACGACAGAGGGGGGGGAATAACGCAGCATCTTTGATACCCGGCCTTCCCACCGATGATAATCGTTTACGGCGATGGGCCGGCCATATTCCCATACCTGTCCGGCCAGCCCTTCCCCTCGACACAGTGTCGTGCCGATGGGGGCCCGCATATGGCCCACGTACAGCGCCCATTCCAGCAGATCGCGCTCCGGGCGATAGAGGTACAGGCCGCCTATCTCTTTATCGAGCAATTTGACGGCGTACGAGACGATGAGGCGAAGCAAAGCAGACGGATCCAGTTGATTCGTCATCTCCAGCCTGATACGGCGCAGAGCCTCGAGCTGCTCGGTGCGCCGCCGCAGAGCCTCCTCGGTGAGCTTGCGTTCGGTGATATCGCGAACGATGGCCAGGATAAGGTTCTGCTCATCGTTGTCCACCCAGGAGATGCTGGTCTCCACGGGGATCAGCGTGCCGTCCTTGTGCACGTTGTACCCTTCGATCAACGGGGCCGGCTGTTCACCGGGTTGGGTCTGCATGGCCTCATCGACCAATTCCTGTGATTCGGGGGGGACGATATCCGATACGGACAGGCTGAGCAGCTCTTCGTGTGTGTACCCCAGCAGATTGCAGGCTTTTTGATTCGCGTCGATGATGCGGCGATCCACCGTCTCCAGCAGGATGGCGTCGCTGGCTTGCTCGAACAGCGACCGGTACAACCGCTCGCTCTGTTGCAACGCTTCCTGGGTGCGGCATCTCGTCTCGATCTCGCTTTCGAGAGCCCGATACAGCCGGGCGTTCTGGAGGGCGATGGCGGCATAGATGGCAAAGGTTTCGGCCAGGGCCAGATCCTCATCGCGAAAGATCGGCCCGGTACGATTCAGACAGAGGGCGCCCAGAACCTCATCATCCACGATCAGGGGGACGGCCAGAACACGCTCATCCTCTACGTAGGGCGTTCCGGGCACATGATAGTTTATATCGCTGGTGGTGGTGTCGTTGCATATGACGCCCCGGCGGGTGATGACGGCCTGCCCGGTCAGGCTGTGCCGGACATCCAGCGGAGTGGCCAGCAATATCTCTTCATGAGGAGGGTCGATCGCCACCATGGGGGTGAGGGTTAGCCCGTCGGCTTCGATGAGGTAGATCGAGGCCTCGTAGGCATTGAGGATGGTGCGCGCCTCTACCGCAATACGGATCAGCACCTCTTTGACATCTAGGCTGGCGGTCAGGTGTCGCGCGCTGGTGAGCAGTTGGCCCATCTGGCGTGACTTTTCGCGCAATGTCGCCTCGGCCTTTTCCTTCTGGGTGATGTCACGGGCGACGCCGACGATCCCTATCGCGCGATCTCCCTTCATCTGGGCCACAATGCGCACTTCGAGCATGCAGTATTCGCCCGAGCGGCAGATAATGCGTACGCGGGTGATGGGCAGGCTCTCTCTCTGGAGGCAACGGGCCAGTTTATCCCGGGTGACGGCGTGATAGTCGGGATGGATGGCATCCAGGAGGGGACGGCCGATCCATTCTTCGGGGCGCCATCCGGTAATCGGCGTGATCGCAGGGCTTACCGAGGTGATGATGCCCCGTGTATCGACGGTAAAGATGATATCGCTGACATTCTGCACCAGCATACGATAGTGGCGCTCGCTATGGGCCAGGGCCTCGGCCTCGTGACGGTAATGAGCGGTAGCAGCCTCCAGTTCGATGACACGCTCGCGCAAGTGGGCGATCTCGTCTAACAACTGCTGAGCGAAAGGATCGTCGCAATACATCCGCTGCGCCTCCTGAACGGCTCGGGCATAGTGAGGTCTCGTTCCTTCAGCGCATCCCCGGGAGCAGAGATGCACGATAGCTGAGGTATCAGATCAGAATAGATATAAAGATATGGTCCACCAGAAACAAACGCATGCGCGGCTACTATACGTAAAAGAGAGTCGTCGCGCAAGTAAAACACGGCCAACAGGCTACGATTATCGATTTCAGAGGGAGTTACTTTGCCGTTGGATCGGACCCGTACGAGTCGACGGCCATTCCGCAGGCCGGGCATGTTGGATCATACCAGGTAAATGGCGAGCCGCATGTACAAGTCCAGCGTTGCTTCTGGGCGGCCAGCCACTCATCGATCCCTCGTATGTGCAGGTCGCGTAGATTATCGATCAAATCCAGGTGATGCACACGTCCGTCATTCTGAAACGCCCACAGCCGATCACAGGGCCATTCAGGGCATGCGCCGCAGTGCGCCACGCCATGCTTATCGGCGCAATCTCGAATGGCGCATTGGGAGCATCCCGGGTGGATGTACAACGCGCTGGAACGGCATCCTTGACAGGTAAATCCTGTCGGGTCACGTCCCTGCTCTCGAGCCCGCCGAAGCAGGTACTCACCCTGCGGGAATGAGGCGCGATAGTGATAGCAAGCACCGCAATAAAGGCCACATGCGGCCAGTATTGTCGTCAAATCATCCATGCAGAACCTCCCCAGAGAACTAATTTAATTAGAAATGATATAAAATATACCAACAATGGCGCTGTCGATCAAAACGGAGGATGATGATATGGGACGGCAGGCTATTCCCGACAGCGCACCGGTAACCGATTCCGAACACTCGCATCGCCCGAGGTTCATTACGGTGTATGGCAATTCTGTCGAATCATATACCGGTGGGCATTATGACGCGATGAGCGTATCGTGGGTAGCGGGCGCTCGTGCACCCGAACGATATAATGGGTCCAGCGGTCAGCCTTCCTTTTTCACGATGAGCAACTCCCGGTGCTCGTTGGAGCGGATTCGGGTGACTCCGGTATAGCCGGAGTCACCGGCTCCGGCTATGCCGACATCATCGCCGGGCACCGCATAGCGAGTGATGATCTCGACCACCTGGGGCCAGTGCCGGGTGATATCAAAGTCGGTGGGGATGCCGACGCCCTGCAGCAGAAACAGGAGCGACTGAACGTCGAGAAAGTCATAGTCGACATCGTATTCGGCGGTGCAAAGCACCCGGCCCCCCAGTCTGCGGAATTCATCGGCGATAGTAGCGATGGGCGGCTGGGGCGGATCGTACTCGCCCCCCGGACCACAGCCAAAGAGGGCGCAGATATTCCCCAGGTTACGGGCGCCCACCTGTTGGGTGATAAACACCCCGCCCGGGCGCAGCACACGCATCACCTCGGCGGCGCAGAGGTTGGCGTGGCGGTTCAGAACCACATCAAAGGTGTCGGCGTCGAGCTCCAGCCGCTCGGCCGACATGGCGGCAAAGGATACATGCTCGATGCTCAGCGCGGCGGCGTTTTCTCGCGCCACGCGCAGCATATCGGGCGCCGGATCGACGCCCAGTCCGCGATGATACGCGTCGGACAGGCTGAGAAAGCGCTCTCCCCCTCCGGTGCCGATATCCAGCACCGTGTCATCCGGGCTCAGATAGCGGCGCACGACCTCCTCATAATTCCAGGGCACGGGGGCGCGATCGTCGCGCACGGAGGAAAAATCCCAGCCCCTGCGAGGGGACACGGTCTCGACCAGGGCAATCAGTTCGTCGCGGTTCAACATGGCTCACCTCGGAGATGTGTTTCGTCTGTGGCGGGCGGACCATCGGCGATGAGACGATAGCCCGCCGGCTCTTTCCGGCTCATGCACGGGATCGCCCGTGAACGACGTATCGCCGGGAAACAGATCGGCCGGACCGGCAATGGCATACAGAGGCTTTTGCAGAGGGCGCGTTCAGGGCGCGTCACCGAGTGCGGCGCGGGCCTCGTTCAACCAGCGTCTGAATATCTCGCCTCGTGGGACGTAATCGGCCGACCAGCGGGCGCCCAGATCGTCGACCAGCAGGGCGGCGCGTTCGGCGATATCCGGCGCATACTGAGCGGTGCAGGGGTCGGAGGGCAGATCGATGGCTTTGGCCACATCGCTGTACGGGCCGCCATGGCGGTGGTGGGTGGTGCCCGCAGCCCGGTCGCGCAGAATCATCCCCGGCACCAGGCAATCTTCCATCATATCCAGCGCCAGATGCAGGCCGATGAGCAGGTCGTTGCGCATCACCTTAGCGATGACGACGCTGCCCTTGAACCAGAAGCGATCGGCCATCGCTTCGAACTCGTGCGGCGGCATCGGATGGAATTCCGGGGGCGGGTGGGGCCCCTTCAGTAGTGCCTCGACCTCGGCCGAGTGCGAGAACAGCAGCCGGATCCCCTGCCAGAAGGGCGGCGTCGGCCACTCATCGAGACGGCTCAACGCTTCATCGGTAGTGATGACGATATCGAGGCGACGAAAATCATCCAGGCAGACGCGCAGCGTGGCCTTGAGGCCATCCTGCGAGACCTCATGAGCAAACGGGCGGCCCAGCGGCGTGAGCCAGTCGGGCGAGGGGTAGTAACGCGCCAACGCACGAGGCCGCACCACCAGCAGCACGTCCAGATCGCTCCAGCGGTCGGCGGCTCCATCTGCCATGGTGCCGTATCCGGCCAGCGCCAGCACGTCGGGATCGTCACGCAGCAGCGCGACCAGATCGCGGGCGGTTCGTTCGTGCCATGGAAGCATGGGCAATCTTCCCATCACATGGTAGAGGCAGATAATCCAGCACGATACAGTATAGCATGTTACCAGAAGATGGGGCAAGAAGAGAATAGGGTGGAATTCCCTTTGATTTGGCTTTGCTCTGTGAAGAACCCATAATGAGAGCGGCGGGATGATCATCTGTATTGTCCAACAGGGGTGTATTCGTGAGAATGGCTCTGCCAGAAGCCGGTTGTTGTTTCATATTCGGGAGTGAGAACGCGCTGCGCTGACGGCGGTCGCCGGGGCTATTCTGGAGCAGGACGCCGGGTGCATGCCCTCTCTCTTTTATCGGCTCGCCTATCCGCACAGGAATCCCTCACTTTGACCCGTGATATTTTTGCTCAACTCAGCATCAACAAGGCGGGCATTTCCTCATGCACAAGATGAGCGCGTATCGTGTCGTCCTCATTCGGGCGGCATCTGCTTCGCTACTCTCGTCCATGATGTTCACCATCATGGCGGTGTACTATGTACAAGAGATCGGCATGAATCCCCTGCAACTGGTGCTGGTGGGCACCGTGGTCGAGGCCACCACCTTTGTGTTCGAGATACCTACGGGGATTCTGGCCGATGTATACAGCCGCAGACTCTCCATCATCATCGGCGAGTTGCTCATGGGCCTCTGTTTCGTCATCCAAGGATTGGTACCGGTGTATGGCGCCGTGCTGGCCGCCGAGTTTATCCGCGGCGTCGGCTGGACCTTTGTCAGCGGGGCCGAGGAGGCCTGGCTGGCCGATGAGGTAGGCGGGGAGCAGTTTGGCTGCGTCTATGCCCGGATGAGGCAGGTGGGCCGCGTCGGCGGACTGGTGGGGATGGGGCTCGGTGTGGCTCTGGCCACTGTGCGTCTGAGCCTGCCCGTGTTTCTGGGAGGGCTGGGCTCTATGCTCCTGGCCGGTTTTTTGGCTCTGGCCATGTCCGAGACGAACTTTGTGAGGCGAGGACCGGCCGCAGCCAGTCGGGTTGGCGACGACACACCGTGTCGGGAACGCTACAATCCATGGCGGCCTATGCGCCAATCGTTAATGGACGGGCTGGGGCTGGTGCATCGTCGTCCCGTGCTCTGGATGCTGATTCTGGTGAGCCTGGTGCTGGGCATTCAGAGCGAGGGGTTCGATCGGTTGTGGGAGGCTCACCTGTTGGCCGGATTCCGTTTTCCGATGCCGGGCACGCTGGAGCCGGTGGTGTGGTTCGGCATTATCGGCATTATATCCACCGTGCTGGGTATTTTGACCTCAGAGGGGGGCATTCGCTATATCGACATGACCGATTCGCGTACGGCACTGCGGGCACTCAAGGGCTCGACGATCGTTTCGGCGCTCTGCACCATCGGGTTTGGCCTGACCGGCCATTTCTGGCCGGCGCTGGTGGCGTTTTGGGGGCGATCCGTTGCCGGCACGGTGTTCGATCCGGTTTATACGGCGTGGCTGAATCGCCATATCGATTCGGATGTGCGCGCGACGGTGTTTTCCATCAGCGGGCAGGCCAATTCGCTGGGACAGGTCGCCGGTGGGCCGGTCATCGGGCTGTTGGGCATGATGGTGTCACTGCGGGCCTCGATGCTGGCATCGGGCATGCTGTTGTTGCCGGCGATGGCATTGTTCCGTCATCATGAGGGGCACGAACCGGCGCCGTTGGTCGCGGATACCGAGCCGTTGGACTAGAGGCGAGAGCCTGTTCCGTCGAATCGCAATGGATCAGCGCAGATTATATGCGATAGATCAATAGGATAGACTCTGGGGCACGAGAACCCGTGAGGTGTACCGGCGGACGGATAGGGATATGGAAAAACCTATTGACTCTGCCAATAAAGCATGATACAATAACCAATGTATGGACGGACCTTTGGCAGTGTATTGCCCGTTTGCGCTGTGAGCCGGGCCGGTCATCGGTCGCCCGGCGTTTTGACCTTCTTCCCCGTCCGGCAATGTGAGTCGTCGATGGTGACGAAAGGTCAGGTCGTCCACCAAGTATCGGAGGAGCTGGTCTCTCAAGGCCTTCTTCTAGATCGGGGCGTAGAGCGCCGCACAGTATTCTCAAAGTTCTCATCAACGTGGAGGGACGGCACAATGGGGAAGAGACTGTACGTGGGCAACCTGCCTTACCGCATGTCCGAAGAGGAGCTTCTGGACATTTTCGCACAGGTGGGCACTGTGCTGAATGCGGCCATCATCATCGACCGCGAGACAGGTCGCTCCAGAGGCTTTGGCTTTGTTGAGATGGAGGAGGAAAGCGCCGCAGCGCAGGCCGTCCAGCAGCTCAACGGAGCCCAGGTCGGTGGGCGCACGCTCAAAGTTGCCGAAGCCAATCCCCGGCCAACACGCTCTTACGGCGACCACTAGGGTCTATTTGGGGGATGACGCGCCTTTTTAAGGCGCAACTTCTGCAACAAAGGTTTGGGCCGCTGCCCGTCGTGATGCTTTTCGGGCAGGGTTGCCGCATCATCTGTTGTTAGGCACGTTCGTCGGTACGGGGCCGGGACCGGTTATAACGTGGGGAGATCCCCGTGTCGGTGAGGCGTTTTGCCGGTGGTATGAGACGCTTTGCTTTCGCAACAGGCTACGATCCGGTGGTTGCCCCTGTGCGGCTCGATAAATGAACAAAAGAAACCCCGGGCTGTGGCGCAGGCCAGCCCCGGGGTTTTTTGATGCAAAATGCGGTAATTGCCCGCCCGAAGCGCTAGGACTCGGCGCCTTCCTCCGCCTCGGCACCGCCCGCTTCGGCTTCGGCTCCTGCCTCGACCTCGGCGCCTTCCTCCACCTCGGCAACCTCTTCCTCTTCCTCAGCCCGCAGCGCGGTTACCTGAATGATCTCGGTATCAGGAGGCGTCAGGATACGCACATTCTCGGGCACCACGAGGTCGGCGGCGGTGATGCGGTCGCTCAGCTCGGTCAGGCCGCTGATGTCCACCACAATGCTCTGGGGCATGTCGGCGGGGAGACACTCGACTTCGACCGCATCCAGCAACTGGGTGATGGTGGCCATATCGGCAGCGGCGATGGGCGATTCGCCCTCCTGGACCACCGGCACGCTGCTGCGAATAGTCTGCCCGGCTACCACGCGGTAAAAATCCACATGCATGATGCGGTCGGTGACCGGATCGCGCTGGACGGCACGAATCAGCGCCATGTAGGGCTCGGGCTCGCCCTCGATCGAGAGCCCGATGATGCTGCTGGTGCCGGCGCGCTGAATGAGTCGTTCGATCGTAAGGTAGGGAAACTGGACTTGTCGCGGTTCAAAATCGCGCCCGTACACTACACCGGGAACCATCTGCTGGCGTCGCAGCGCTCTGGCCCTGGTTCCACCGTCGCGAGTTTGGGCCGTAACCGTATACCGGTTGCTTGCCATGGCCTTGTACCATCCTCCATTCAAATACTCAACATCCAGATGCCATCGCATGGTCGTCACGCGGGCCATGAACGATACACAGCCCCGAAAAAACGGCATCGGTGTAGTCTGGCCTACGAATTAAGAATTATAACCGCAAGGGGCCGGGGCGTCAAATGCAGCGCCCTGCGCCCGACGCCCCGATATCGCCACTTTCAGAAGGGGGTTGAACTCTGCCCGCGCCGGCTGCGAATGAGTTGACGCCCCGAGCCGGCTGGAGTAATATGGGGCCGAGGTGAGGGATGAGCGACCATATTCCCACAACACGCAATGTCAGCGCTGCCCAGATCGTCGGCGTTATGACGTTCACCCTGGCGCTATTTTTCATGGTAGCCTTTGCCACCAAGTCGGTGGAATCGTACCAGTTGCGTGCCTGGCGCGACCGCCTGGAGAGCGATATCGCCGAGATGGAGCGCGAGAAGCAGAATCTGGAAGAGGA
>JBMNOI010000102.1:0-13753 GCA_050942995.1 Anaerolineae bacterium | reverse complement strand
AACAGAAGATAACGCCAGATGTCCCCCTCCACCGGCAGGCGAATGGGCGTCGTCTCGATCTCGCGAAACTGCTCGGCCAGATTGGGCATTTGGGGTGGCTCGTCAGGGGGCTGGAGCGCATCCTCGCTGCTCAGATCGAACAATCCGCCGAACAGTTGAAAGAACAGGTAGAACAGTGCGGTGGCGACATAGACGAGCAGTTGCCCCAGAGATCGAAGGATTCCCCCGGCGATGGCCAGCAGAAAAGCCATGATCTGTGGGGCGATGGTATTGGCCAGCAGCCAGGCGCCGGCCAGGATCGCCAGCACCACCGCGCTGATCATCGCCAGCCAGTAGCGGTTCAGCGCCGGGATCGCCCCACGACGCTCCCTCTCGACGGCCAGAGCATCGGCCACGCTGCGAAACGCCAGCCCCAGCAATCCCCACAGCAAGAACGATAACGCCGCCGCCGACATGGGGGGCATGTCGGGCATCCAATCGGCGGGGATGAGCAACAGTCCGACCAGGACCAGCGTGCCGATGATAAAGTCGCGCCAGAGGTCATCGAATCCGGTATACTCGCCTATGAGACCATAGGCCCACAGCAGAGTCGTAGCGATGACGACGAGGACCGTCGGCGGAATCCCCTCCGACCAGGACCGCACCTCTTGCGCCCATTGAGCCACAGATGTCAGCGGCTTGCCGGCGGGATCCCGATACAGATAGGCCGCCACACAAAGGGCCACCACCAACCCGGCCACAATCACCCGCCCCCGTGCTCCGGGCATATCCTGTACGGCGCGCTGCACTCCCCAGGCGCCCAGAATGACGAACAGAGCGAGCCCAAAGGGATAGCGGGTTCCCTGAGGATAGACCAGTGGGTTATTGAGGATGAGGTGGATCAACGGCGCCAGCCAGGCAGCGCGCATGGCCGCCGACACCAGGGGAATCGCCCCCTCCTCAAGCCAGTTCCAGCGCCTCAAGATGCTGCCAATCATCGGCTCCTCCCAGATGATAGCTCGATAGATAGTGCGGCACATCGGGATCTTGATCGCCCACCGTCAGCAGCAGCACCGGATGCCCCGCGCGTTGCAGATCGGCCAGAGACAGGTACAGGTCGTCGTCGGGCATGGCGCTGATCGCCACCACCGTCCCCCCAAAGGGCAGGTGGGGCATCAGGGTGTGCAGCATGTGAGAAAAGGGCAGGCCCCTCAATGGACGAAGGCCGGCCAGCGTCGTCATCACCTGCTCCAGCTGGCGGGGCCGCCGATCCGGCGGCAGATGCACCCACAGGCTGCCGTCCTCGTCGATGTCGTTAGCGCACAGGCCCACCATATGCCGTTCGTCCAGGGCGCGCGTAGCCAGAGAGGCCGCCACTGTGATCACATATTCCAGCATCTCCGGGTTGTACTCGTACGCCCCCGCGGTGGTCTGTACATCCACCGCCAGGGTGATGGCCAGAGTATCGCTGGCGTCGAACTGCTTTATCTGCAACACGCCGGTGCGGGCCGTCAATTTCCAGTGGATATGCCGGGGGTTATCTCCCGGGCGGTATTCGCGGGTCGTGGCAAAACGCAGCGGATCCTCCATGATGCGACGACGCGCCAGCCATTCGCCCATGGGGCGCCCCGCCGGAAGCCCCAGCGCCTCGACGGGCACCACCCTGGGATAGACCACCAGCCAGTCCACATGCTCTTCCTGCCGCCGTTGGCGACGTGCGCCAAAGATATCGCCCGAGACGATCTCTGCCGGGCCGCATGCGAACCGCCCCCGATGGGCGCCTCGAATGCGGTACTCGCGGGTCACCCGTTCGTACCACTTGAGCGATACGAGGTTCGTCAGCCACCCCCGCCCCCGGGCATTGGGCCGCTGCAACTCTCCCGTCAACAGCTCCACCTGCGCCGGGAACTCGTCATACACCATCAGCCAGGCCAGGGGCAGCATCTTGGCGTTGATGAATTCGAGGCTCAGGGTGGTCTCTTCGCCGTAGATCAGATGCTTCGCGCCAAACCGACGTCGATAGGTCACCTCGGTCAGGCAATGGCGTGCCCACAGCTCCGAGGCACCCCCGGCGATAGCCAGCCCCAGCGCAAGAGCCGCCAGCGCCCCCTGGCGCAGAATGGTGGCCAGCAGCAACATCACAGCCAGGGCGAACCACCACACGCCGCCTCTCATGCCGCCGCTCCGCCGGCCCAGTTCTCCTCCACCGGCACCGGCACCGTCTCCAGAATCCGCCGCAGGATGCCCCGCACCGTATCGCCACGCAAGCGCATCCGCGTGCTCGGAATCAGCCGGTGCGCCAGAACCGGCTCGGCCAGATCCTGCACGTCATCGGGAATCACATAGTTCCGCCCTCGCAGCGCCGCCAGCGCCTGGCAGGTATGATAGAGCGCCAGAGTTCCACGCGGGCTCACCCCCAGCATCAGGTCGTCATCCTGGCGCGTCGCTTTGGCCAGGGCGATGATATAGCCCTCGATGGCCTCGTGGACGAACACATCGCGGCAGGCCTGGATCAACTCCAGAATAGTCTCTGCCGACACGACCGGCTCCAGCGTCACCAGCGGATCGTCCTTGCGAAAACGACGCAGAATAAGTCGCTCCTCATCCTCGTCCGGGTAGCCCATATTCAGGTTGATCAAAAAGCGATCGACCTGGGCCTCGGGCAGGGGAAAGGTGCCCTCCAGCTCGATGGGGTTCTGCGTGGCCAGCACCATAAAGGGGCGCTCTAGAGGATAGGTGCGCCCGTCTACCGTCACCTGGCGTTCTTGCATCTCTTCCAGCAGGGCGCTCTGTGTGCGGGGGCCGGCGCGGTTGATCTCGTCGGCCAGCACGATCTGGCTGAAAATCGGCCCCGGCTTGAACTCGAACTCGCCCCGGCCCTGGTGATAGATGCTCACTCCGATAATATCCGAGGGCAGTAGATCGGGGGTGAACTGGATGCGGCGGAAACTGCATCCCAGGCTGCGGGCCAGAGATTTGGCCAGCAACGTCTTGCCGACGCCGGGGATATCCTCGATCAACACATGTCCTTCACACAGCATGGCCACAAGCATCAGCTCGATGACGTCGCTCTTGCCCACCAACACACGACCCACATTCTCCCGAATCTGTTGCCCCACCTGCCTGATCGTCTGAACATCTGGTGGCATCGTCGTATCCTTTCTGCTGGTCATGTTGATCGCACAGGCCGTTTCGCGTCGCCCACGACGGCGTTTCCGAGGCTCGCCCCTTATGATGAGGCGGTCATAACGAAAAAAAGCCTCTACCCCCCAGGTCATCCGTTACCTGAATCGGTAGAGGCTATCGGTCCTCAGTGGACGGTCCGGGGCGCACGCACCCGGGCGAGCCTCATCGCCATCTACCGGCATTATATACCGGCAAACGGCGCCGTCAAGAATTCGCATCGCCTCGGATATGCGGCGCGCACGCAACAGCCCCTAGATGATCTCCAGCCCGTCACGATCGGGAAGCGCCGGAAAAGCGGGCGTGGGTAACGTCTGATACCAGTACGCCACCGAGGCGATATCGTCCTGCAAAGGCAGGTAGCGGCCGCCGTCGCGCCACCCCAGCGCCTGAATGGTCACCCGCAGGTCGCTCTCGAAGCGGATGGGATCCATCACATGCCAGCGGTACATGCAAAAGCGCTGCTGAGAACGGTAGGTGCCGTCAGGGCGAATCACCTGGTGCATCCCGAGGAAGGGGGTGGTATAGGTCACATATTCCCCGTTCACGTCCCAGTTATAGGCGCCCCCCACATAATCCTCGGTGCCCGTGCCGCAAATGGTGGGGAACTCGCCGTCTCCGTCGATATAGAACTTGATCTCTCCCTCGCCCCACCAGCCGCAGTTGTTCACTCCCCAGGCCAGCACCGTGCCCACATAGTGCCCTCGCCCGCGAATGCCGTCGACGATGGTATACACCTCTTTGTAGGGCAACGGGTTTACGCGGCGAAACTGGGCGTGGAAATAGGCCGCATCATCGGGCACATCGGTGAGGGTATAGTTGATCTGATAGTAGCAGATCATATCCTCGGTGTGAATGTTCTCCAGCGTCATGCGACAACGCTTGCGAAAGGGCATCTCCCAATAGCAGTTCAGCCCGCCGTTGGGGTTTACGACCACCGGCATCGAGCTCACCTGGGCATAGCCGCCCCAGCTATTGGCGAAAAAGTCGTTCAGCGGACACTCGACCGAGGGGATATCCTGATCGTCCCAGTAGATGCGCAGGATAAAGAATCGCCCCAGCCCCGGGCGCCGCGCCATGGTGCCGGTAAACCACATGGACTGGATGGCTCCCGGCCCCTCGATATCGGCCAGCGTAAAGGTTTCCCCTGCCCCGATGCTGACGCTGGGCGAGACCTTCCAGCCCAAACCGAGATCCCGCGCCGCGTTGGCGCCGGTGCCCTCGGTGGCCATGCCCCCACGGCCCTTTTCGCCGGTAAAGTTCTCGGCGCTGATCGAGCGCGTTTTGGCGCTGCTCAGGCGCGAGAGGTTGCCCAAGTTCATCCCCAAGCCGTTAAATGCCGTCATCATGACTCCTTTGCCTTCTTGGGCGGGGCATCCGTCCCCCGCAAGAGAATCACCATCGGATTGTAGCACAAAACGGCTGCTGCCGTACAACCCCTGCGACGTCAATCAAAGTCGGTGGGCCACCCGGGATGACGAGAATGGGCGAACATACGCGCGATCTGCTCCGGCGTCACCCGCGAGATCGAGAGCTCGGGCAGCGCGTCCTCGGCAAAGAATCCTACGTGGCTGATCTCATGATCCGTCCGCGACACCTGCTCTGCAACAGGCGCCGGATCCTCGAGATCGCAGCGGAAAAAGAGTTTATAGATATGGTAGGGGTAGGGCGGCGTATGCGGGTGAAGAGCACGGTCATATACCGCCAGCAGTTTGGCCGCCCGAACCCTGTAGCCCGATTCCTCATACACCTCACGGGCCACACTCTGAGCCGGTGACTCGCCCACATCGGCCCAGCCACCGGGCAGAGTCCAGCGCCCGTCGCTCCGCTCCCGGACCAGCAACAACCGCCCGTCGTGGAACACGCATCCGCGCACATCGACCTTGGGCGTGGCATAACCCGTCTCGCCTTCGAACAGGGCCAGCACCGGCTCGATGGCGCTGTCGGCGCCGACGGCCATCATCTCGGCGGCGATCTGCCGAATCTGCTCATATCGCTCCAAATCATACGGGTCATCGACGAAGGTGAGCCCATTCTGAGCGATAGCCTGTAAGCGACGCGCCCAGTCTAGCCAGCGCGGATCCATAATCGCCTCCTTGGTCGTTCAGCATCTCGAATTCGGGCCCCCGAATGTCACCGCGCCATCATAGCCGTGCGTGCCTCTGCCGACAAGTCAGCGCCGGGGGTGCCCAGGCCAGGTACGCGTCACGTTGCGTTTCATCTTGCAGCGATAGGCATCCTGCAGATCGACACCGGCACAGTTGGCCAGCTTGAGGATGTACGCCAGGCAATCGGCCAGCTCCTCCCCCATGTGCGCCCGGGCCAGTTGCCCCCCGTCCTCGTTCTGTGCCCAGTGGATCTCTCGAATGGCCTTGACGACCTCGCCGATCTCGCCCGATAAAAAGGCGACATTGCGGAACATGTCCGTGTCAAAGCCTTTCTCGCGGTCGAGCCATTCGTGAAACGCCTGCAGATCGCGCAATGTGGGGTGGTTCTTGTCCAGGATCTCTTTCATGACCTTTTCCGATGCTCGATGATTGTCACGCGGCTCCGATGGAAAATGGCAGGCGCCGATGCCAGCACGCCTCACCCTGATGGACCGGCGGGTATGCCGGTGAATGACGCAATTCAGCGGGGAACACGCCGTCGATATCGCTCACAGACGCGCCATCATCAACTTCCGACCTCGAGCGCCGCCTCACCGTCGATCGCGGCCGGAGCCCCGGCTGCCCATCCGGCATCGAAACAAGAACGATCCCAGACACGATGGCGGATATTCGTCTGTAGCGCGTCCATATCCAGATCGCTCAGCACGATCGGAGAAGGGGGATCTTTGATCATCTGTTGCACATAGTGCAGACGCGCCCTGTCCTGACGCCCCAGCAACGCATCGGGACGCAGCGCCAGCTCCCAGCGGAACATACACTGGCTGGAGCGGCCATGGTAGGGCATGGCCTCTACCCGATTGACCCACAGAAAACCGGGCACATTGCGTACCGTCTCGGTCAGCGCGTGCATATAACAAAAGCCGCACAGGATCCGGTACACACTCTCGTCCGGGCAATAGCCCCAGGTCTCGGCGGCATATCGCGCCGTCAAGAGATCGACATCCCGCCTCGGGCAGGTGATCATCCGTCGGCTGCCGGAGATAGGCCGGCCCCGAATGAGGCCATCGGCGAGCACCTGCCGGATCCCTCGCAAGCGCACTCTAATGTCGTCGGTCCCGTTGGGAAGGATGGGCGATAGCTCGCGCACCTCTGAATCCATACGCGTGCCGCTCCAGCGCAGCCGTCGGTGGCTGCGTGGATCCACCTTTTCGGGGACAAATTGCCGGTGCATGATCTGAGAGAGCCGCCAGCCAAAGGGCTCCACATTGGCCGCAACCACCTCGCGCAGGGGGGCCGCGCTCCGATGGCGTCGCGCCAGCCAGTAACCCAGCGCGCTCCGGCGAAAGGTCTGCATCGCCTCGCCCAGCTTGGCCTGCAGGGTAATATGCAGCCAGCGCCCCAGCAACGCTCGATCGCGCGGGCGCGCCAGGGTCTCACGCTCCAGATCGTGCAATCCCACAGGCCAGGCATCGGCAAACAGATCGCCCAGGCTGGCCTCGGGCGAGAGATCGACATCTCCCACCAGCTCGACGAGATCGGGGGTCAGAAGGGTACGCACATCACCGAGGAAATCGGTCATGCCACGCAGGGCCAGCGAGTCCACCTCCCCGGCCCACTCTGCCGGCGTCACCTCCATGGCCGCGCTCAACATGTCCATCTGGGCCAGATACAGGTGGCGTTCGGCCACGTAGTGGAGCAGCGCCACCTTGATGGCGCCGAGCCCGGGCGCCAGATTACACGTAAACGCCACATCATCCAGCGGCGCACCATCGCCCTCGTACAGATCCAGCCATCGGCGCATGTTCCGATGCCAGCGATGCGAATGCCCCGGATCCAGCAGTAGCTTCATACCAGCCCGTCCCCCGCGGGATGGTGACCTCTCCCGCGCCCATACTCGCAATCCTCTATCATATTTCCGGTGCACACGCTACCGGCAGGATAAGCACGAGAGGCGCAGCCTCTAGCTCGAGCACTGCGCCTCTGATGTACCCCATATACGAACCACTATGTGCGCCGCGATGCTGCGCGCGTGCACCGCCGGACATGATCTCACCCACCTCCTGAAAGATCGCCACAAGGAGATATGCGGCAATCTCCGACAAGGCGTTCCGGCAATTTGATTTGGCCTCATCCTGGCGGATCGTCCCGTCAGAGAAAGATCGGTCTAGGCCTCGCCCTTTTCTACGTCTTTTTCTATCTCGTCTAGCGCCTCTTCGGCCTCATTGGTGGCCTTGCGAAACTCGCGAATACCTTTGCCCAGAGCAGAGCCGAGGGTTTCGATCTTGCCGGCACCGAATATAAGGATGATGATGACCAGAATGATGATGAGTTCCAGGGGCCCGATGGTCGCCGCCATACGGGTGATCTCAATGTTCGCCACAATATCCTCCTTTGTGTGACCCGTTCTCACTCTGGCAGAGCGTGGCCTGTGAAGGGGGCAATCCTTCAAATACCACCCGGACTCGCTGATACACGATCGGGACGTGATGCGATCCGGTGCGCCGAGTAACAACAACCGGGGGAGTGGCAAGGCGAATCCGACGTTCCCAATATCCGGCGCGGGAACCTGGGCGGCAGATCGCCTCTCCCGCTGGTTTCCGTGATGATGCCGCCGCTTTGGAGACATTATACCATAGCCCGCCACGGCGGACAAGCCTTTGTCCGGCCTCCGGGCAGCATCATCGTCCAATATCACCCTCATCCGGCGCCTACCATCGAGCGTCGGTTGCATCGTAGAGCAACTGCGCTATACTCGCCTTATCGCAGGTCCACACCGGCCTTTTTCGGCCACACCGGCGGTCATTCGAACACCACCATACCAGCCAGGAGCACATCATGAGTGACCAGATGGAATTCGTATCCAACTACTCGGATCTGAGCACTGAGCGTGGATTCCAATTCGAGTTTCATTGCAATCGCTGTAACACGGGATTCCGAACGCGCTTCAAGCCATCGGTAGTGGGCAATGTCGCCGGGGCGCTGGATGCAGCCGGCAGCCTGCTGGGCGGCCTGTTCAGTTCGGCGGCCGACCTCGGCGAGCGGGTGCGTTCCGTCTCGTGGCAAAGAGCCCACGATGACGCCTTTGTCGCCGCGCTGAACGAGATCCGCCCCAATTTCGTCCAGTGCCCGCGTTGCTCCGCCTGGGTGTGCCGCAAGTCGTGCTGGAACAACAAGCGGGGCTTGTGCAAGGACTGCGCCCCCGACCTGGGCGTCGAGATGTCGGCCGCCCAGGCCAGCCGCTCCGTGGAAGAGGTGTGGGCACACGCGGCGATGGCCGAAGAGGACAAGAAACTGGGCAAGGAAAACTGGCGCGAGACCATCCGCGCGAGCTGCCCCAATTGCGAGCACCCGCTGGAAGTAAACGCCAAATTCTGCCCCGAATGCGGCCACAGGCTCAAGCCGGCGGACCGGTGCGCTCACTGCGGCACCAAACTCACGCCCAATGCCAAGTTCTGCCCCGAGTGCGGCGAAAGGACGCGCTAGCAGACCGGTCGATCGCAGCGGCCATCCATCACCTGCCTCACTGATGCTTCTGCCCGCTCCTCACGAATCCGAGGTGAGGAGCGGGCCCGAATTATTACCTGCCGCGGCACGAGGCCCTATTCCGTTGTGGCGGCTGCCGGTGTCCCTGTATCGGTCGTCACAATATACTCCCGGGCGCCGTGACACCGGGGGTAATTCGGGCAGCCCCAGAATCTCTCCCCTCGCCTGGCTCCCCGACTGCCCTTGCGCAATACCATCTCATCGCCACATTTGGGGCAAAGCGGCGCCGTCGAGGCCGACGGCACAAGGGCATCTTCAGGACCATATACGCGCAGAACGCCGGACGCGGACTCCGGTCGATCGACGGACGCCGAACTTGCCGGCACGTCTGTCAGGATCTCGTCGATTTTTTCCCGCAGGGTTGCGGCATTATAACCGTCAAAGCGGGCCGGCACCCGGAGCAACGGCAACCCCGCGGACTCGAATATCCGATCGACCAGCTCATCGCGCGCTCGCCGGTCGGGGCGTCGATGGCTCGAATCGTCCAGTTCTATCCCCAGCAGCGGCGCCATCGTCTGTGGATCGCAGAGCAGAAAATCGACGTGCTTTCGGTCGATGCGATTGTTGTAGGCAAGTGCCCGCCGTCTGTCTTTCGATTTGCCCTTCCGACCGGGGCGGTGCAAAATGGCCCCAACACGTCACACCGGGAGAAGACATCATGGACTGCAACTTTGACCGCTTTATCGATCGACGCGGCACCGAATGCGCCAAATGGCGACGTTATGGCGATGAGGTTCTGCCTCTATGGGTGGCCGATATGGATTTCGCCTCGCCCGAGCCGGTCATCCGCGCCCTGCGCGAGCGGGTGGAACACGGCATATTCGGCTATCCCACCGAACCGCCCGAGCTGCGAGGCGTCATCATCGAACGACTGAATCGCCGCTACGGCTGGCAGGTGTCGCCCGAGTCGCTGGTGTTCGTGCCCGGAGTGGTCACCGGCTTTAATCTGGCCTGCCAGGCGCTGGGAAACCCCGGTGAAGGGATCCTCTTTCAGACGCCGGTATACGGGCCCATCATCCGCGCCGCCCGTTATGCGCAGATGAGCTGTGACGAGATGGTGCTCACGCTGGAATCCGACGGCCGCTACACCGTCGATCTGGACCGCATGGAGGCGGCCATCACGCCGCAAACACGCATCTTTTTGTTGTGTAACCCGCACAACCCGGTGGGACGCGTATTCACCCGCGAAGAGCTGGCCGGCATGGCCGAGATTTGCGCCCGACACGACCTCATCATCTGTTCCGACGAGATTCACTGCGAGTTGCTCTTCCGTGGCAGCCGTCACACGCCCATCGCCACCCTCTCGCCCGAGATCGAGTCACGCACGATCACCCTCATGGCCCCAAGCAAGACGTTCAACATCGCCGGCCTGCACTGCTCTGTGGCCATCATCCCCGACGAGTCACTGCGCCGCCGATTCGAAAGTGGACGTCGTGGATTGGTCGGCGGCGTGACGATTATGGGCTATATCGCGGCGCTGGCCGCCTATCGCGACGGGCAGCCCTGGCTCGACGCCCTACTCTGCTACCTGGAAGGCAATCGTGATCTGACGATGGATTATGTCAATAATCTCCTGCCCGGCGTGCGTATGGCCTGCCCCGAGGGAACCTATCTGGCCTGGCTCGACTGCCGCGACGCCGGCATCCCCGGGAACCCCCACGAGTTCTTTTTGCGCGAGGCCCGGGTAGCCCTCAACGACGGGCCGGATTTCGGCCGGCCGGGCGAAGGGTTTGTGCGCCTCAACTTTGGTTGCTGTCGCGATATGCTCACAGAGGCTCTGGAGCGCATGCGCAGCGCTCTGGAGGCGCTCTGATCGTTCGCCGGCCGACGCCCCCCGCCCGGATGATCTGGGGTCGTCGGCCCGACTCAGGGCATGGGGCGGATATTCTGGTTCATGCGAAACAGGTTGGTCGGATCGTAACGGGTTTTGACTTCCACTAAACGCTGATAGTTGGGACCGAACGCCGTTCGCACCAGCGCCTGGCTGTCCTCGACAAAGCCCCCAAAGTTGATATACGCCGCGCCGGTCGAATAGGGCTGCAGGCCATCCCATATCTGCCGCGTCCATTGGATGTGCTGGTCGGCCTCGCGACGATCGCTCCAGTTCGACTCGAGTGCCACCAGATAGCCGGCGTTTCGGTAGGCAAAGGCCGTCTCTTCCACTCCCACCCGGGCGATGGCCCCGCCCAGATGCCAGGTATCGATGTTGGACAGGGGCGATGAGCGCGTGCCCGCATCGCCCACAATGCGGTCGATTAACGAGTCGCTCAGATCATCCATATAGAGTGACTTCCAGTAGTACATACGGCCCGACGGATAATCCTCATCGAACGCCTGTTGCAGCGTCACATACGGTAGCGGGCTGCTGATATCGAGAAGTGGCTCGCCCAGTTGCAGAAGCGGCCGCATCACCTCCTCGCCCTCCTCCGGCGGCCCCGCATAACAGACCCCTACCAGCACCGCCTCGGCACCGTGCAACTCGCGGGGGAACTGGTCGTGAACCGGAATAGTCCACAGGCCGGCCAGTACGCTGACCTCATCGGGCGCCGTGCGACAATAATCGCGCATGCCCCGCAACACCTGCGCCGCCTGATCCATCGGATAGTGCGCCGCCGTGAGCACAACGGTGGGGCCCACAGAGTAGACCCGGAACTCGAAAGAGGTCACCACGCCGAAATTGCCGCCTCCGCCTCGCAGCGCCCAGAACAGATCGGCGTTTTCGTCTTCGCTGGCGGTGAGCAGACGCCCGTCCGCCGTGACCACATCCATCGAGACGACGTTGTCACAGCTCAGGCCATACTTGCGTCGCAGCCAGCCCAGACCGCACCCAGCGTGAGCCCGGCCACACCTGTATCAGAGACCAGCCCGCCGGGTGTGGCCAGGCCAAACTCCTGCGTCTCTCGATCGACCTCGCGCCAGATGGCGCCCCCCTCCACCCGCACCGTCCCCCGGTGCAGATCCAGCCATACGCTGCGCATCGGCGACAGATCGATCACGAACCCGCCGTCACACACCGCATGGCCGGCCACATTGTGCCCGCCTCCGCGCACCGATACCAGCAGATCGTTCTCACGCGCCAGATTGACGGCATCGATCACATCGGCCACCCCCTTACAGCGCAGAATGGCCGCCGGCCGCCGGTCGAACATCCCGTTCCACATCGCCCGGGCAATGTGGTAATCCGACATCTCGGGCAGGAGCAGTTCGCCTCGCACCCGGCCCGGCAGATTCTGATAGATCCCTGCATCCAGAACAGCCTGCCCCTCACGATCCGTTTGCGTCCGTCCCATCATTCCACCTCTCTCGAGCACTCGGCCGGTATGGCCCCCCATCCAATCGTCCCTCGCGACGTACTCATCGTCGGTCGAGAAACAAACAACGCGCCATCCATAGAGGATGACGCGTCATGTTCGATCGCATATGTCGGGCGTTCGATTGCGGCCAGTCTATTCCGGCCGTCGCCCCCTGTCAAGCCAAAACCCTAGAACCACACCATCAGCGCCAGGCAAGAAAACAGCGCCACACCCATGCCACAAACCACGGCCATCATCAGCGCCCGCCCCAACCCCAGATTGAACACCTCGTTCACGCCGGTTATGGCGGCCTTGAGCGCCCATCCCAGCACAAAGAGCAGGGTGGGCACCGCCACCAGCACCCACGAGGGAATGAGCAGAGCCAGAGCCACGAACAACCCTACAACCAACAAGCCTACGACGGTCGGCAGAATGGCAAACGCCATCACGCGGAGCGTGGCCACCAGATGCTCGTTCCCTCCCTCTGCGCGGGCAATCGGCAGATAGATCGCCAGGCTGCCCACCAGCCAGCTCAATACCCAGGTCAACGCCACGGCGGCAGAACGTCCGTCCACATGTGCCACGCCCAGGGAGAGAGTGGTCGCCACAGCGTTCAGCAGGACGGCCAACCCGATGATCGCCAGCGCCTGCCCCGTGGCCGAGGCATCCATAGCGACCTCATGATATACGGCCTCTTCGGCACAAAGAGCGCGCACCATCCTGTTGTTCAACATGACTCACCCTCCCGCATGTTGCCCTGTATGTTATCCAGAGCCCTCGGCTCTCCTTGCCGCTACAGTATATCGAGCGCGTAGAGCCCGAACATCATACGGCTGGTGAGTCCGGCGTCTCCCTTCCCGGACAGTTCCATACCTGACCATCTGACCAGGCCGCGCAAGGTGAGATCAGGAATGTTCGTGGCGGTGGTGAATATCGGGAGCATGTGGATGCTCGTGGGCCAGAGGATTGTGATAGTGAGGATGGGCGTGCGGCCCGGATTCGTCCGCCGCATGAGGATGAGCATGGTGGGGGCTATGCTCATGATGGTGGTCGTGCGCTACGGCGGCGTGCACATGATGATGGGCGTGCTCTTCACCGGCCAGCAACGCCATACCCGCCGCCATCAGGACGAATGCCAGCAACAGCAACACACCGGGAGATTCGGGGAACACCAGAAAAGAGATCACGGCCCCGACAAAGGGCGCTGTGCCATAGATAGCGCCGGTACGCGAAGCGCCCAGCCCTCGCATGGCCCGCACAAAGAGCACCACGCTGGCGCCATAGCTCACGCTACCCAGCGCCAGGGCGGCCAGTGTCGCCGTCGGCGCGGGCCAGGACATGTCCAGCGTCCACGCCAGCGCCAGCGATAGGGCGCCGGCTGCCAGCCCCTTAACGGTGACGATGGTCAGTGGATTCTTGGCCGAGATCTGCCGGGTGAGGTTATTATCCAGTCCCCACAGGGTGCAGGCCACCAGCACCCCCACCGCTCCCGGCGCCAATCCCCACTCGCCCCCTTCGTTCAGTGTCAACACCACGCCGGCCGACGTAATCGCCGTGATGGCCAGCCACACCCGCCGACCGATGGCCTCTCGAAACACCAGCGCCGCCAGCAGCGTTGTCGCCCCCCCCTCAAAAGTCAGCAACAAC
>JBMNOI010000101.1:0-13812 GCA_050942995.1 Anaerolineae bacterium | reverse complement strand
TAGAGCCCTTCGTCGATCTTGGTCTCCAGCACGCGGGCGATCCCTTCTTTGGCCTGTAACGAATAGCCCATATTGCACCAGGGCAGGCGGGTATCGGCGCCGTAGGCGAATATTTTGGTAAAGGGCACACAATCCAGCCACTCGGCGAGTGCGCGGGCGCTCTGGCCGGGATTCATTGCCCAGGCCCAGCACATATCCAGCCAGACGTTGGGATAGTTCTTGCCGATGGCGCCCAATTCCGATGTCCACGGCCACGAGGCATGGAAAATGTCGAACCGCACGGTTCGATAGCGGTTGAATATGGGGATCAACCGTGAGGCCGGCGTACCGTTGAGCGAGCCCCAGTTGCCGGCCAGATAGCCGGTGTGGATCTGTACCGGCAGATCGTCATCGGCGGCACGACGGATGTAAGCATGAAACAGGTAATCGCCCAGGGCGCGACCTGCGGCAGCATCTACCGCCGCTCCCTCTTGCTGGATGCCGCCCCAGAAATGCTTGCGGTTTCGGATGCGGTTGAACGCCAACTCGGCCTCGTGATGGGTGGGGTCGCCCACGGTGAGATCGCGGCCGTAGGCCATGCCGATCTTGAGGGCGGCCAGCCGCCCTGTGGTGGCGGCGCGGTCGATGGCGGCGTTCAGGGCATCGACCATCTGGTCCAGTGTGTGGATGGATCGGCCGGTAAAACGCTCCAGGGTGTCGATCGGCTCGTCGTCGGCGATGGAAAAGAGCGAATCCATGCGAAAGGCCGAGCGATAGCTATCGGGGAACTGGGTCGGGTCCAGCCTTTCCGGGGACCCCACCGGGTCGATGCTATCGTGGATGGTCCAGCGGTTCCGGGCTTTTTCATGGACAAAGTAGGTATACACCTCGGCGGCGGTGCGGCCGCGGATGGCACCTTGCAGCGCCTCGGTGATGGCATCGAAATGCTCTGGCGCATAGGGCAGGCCGAACAGCGCCCGACAGCCCAGATCCACGGCGCGCCCATAGCCGGTGAGGCGAATGGCCGGCCAGAGCCGCTCGATGGCCTGCCGACTCGTTTCGCCCGTGTGTGCACGCGGTCCGGCGGCGGTGGTCAGATCGGCCCATGCATAGCCCAGCAGACTGTCGAAGGTATAATCCTCGCGATCGGCATCGAATGCGGCATAGCTCTGATGGTGATCGTGGTGACAGAACAGATCGTGTTGCATGACATAATCGCGGATGGCCGACATGGCGCCTCCTTCTGTGGTGGATCGATTCGCATCGAGATGATCCCTCAGCACCCTCAATCTATGCCCTTTGACGCGCCATAGCAAGCGACAGAACGGGTGGAGCATCCTCATCAATCCAGACGGAACAGCCGGCTTGAGGTAACGAGCCCGCCCGATATTCGGTGGCGGCCCGATTGCAGAGACCAAAAACGGCCCGAGGAACCCACTCCTCGGGCCGATGGGGATGGCGCTGTCGGACTTAGCGGTAGCCCTGGGGCGTATAGTCGGGCAATTGCTGTGGCGCATAGATCGGCTCCAGGCGGGCAAACCGCTGGCGCCCTCCCACCAGGGGGATGCTGGGCCAGTCTTCACCCACCAGCGGCGTAGCATAGGCCACAAACTCGTCGGTGACGTCGAGGCCACTCTCGGCGATCCACGCGGCCGGGAATGTGCGCTCCGAGTTGGCCACCTGTTCCAGGGGCACCCGGTCATAACGCACATTGTAGATGCTGCCCGGCTCGCGCAGGATGGTGGCCATATAGCCCGATTCGCCCGCAGCGGCCAGCAGCGCAGCCTTTTGTCCCACAGCGTAGGCCTCGGCCAGATCGACCGTCGAGGCATAGGCGATGTCGTGACGCTGATGGGTGCCGGGCACATTAAAGCGCGCGCTACCGGCGGCGGCCAGCCCCACCTGATTCAGATAGTTGGTCACCAGCTGGGCCACGGTGGTCTGGCTGGAGGAGAACTGCACATGGCCGAAGGAATCGCGCGATTCGCCGATATCGCCTATCCGCAGCCCCTCGCTCACCACAACGATGGCCCGGCCCCGTGCGTGGAGCATGTCGTTGACGGCGTCGGCGATGTCCGGCATCTCGATGCCCGACTCGGCCAGGACGATGATCAGCGGCATCTCTCGCTCGGGATCGGCCAGGCGGGCCGCTGCGGGGATAAAGCCGATACGCCGGCCCATGGCCTGCAGCACCAGCACCGGATCGGACGGACACGAGCCGCGATTCTCCTCGTTGGCTCCCTGAACCATGAGCGACCAGTAGCGGGCCACACTGCCGTATCCGGGCGTGTGGTCTATGAGTTTAAACTCGGAATCGCCCACATCGTTATCGATGGTTTTGGGTATGCCCACGGCCACCAGATCCAGCCCGCGTTGTGCGGCGAGTTGGGCCACTTTGTGGGCGGTGTCCATCGAGTCGTTGCCGCCGTTGTAGAGGAAATATCCCACGTCATGAGCCTTGAACACCTCGATGACGCGTTCGAAATCCTCCATATGATCGTCGCGCAGCTTGTAGCGACAGGTGCCGATGGCGCCGGCGGCGGGGGTTACCCCCAGGAGGGCGATCTCTTCATCGTTCTGGGCCGAAAGGTCCAGCAGTTCCTCCTTGAGCACTCCCTCGATGCCGTGATATCCGGCGTACACCTTGCCGAACAGATCGGGCATGGCGCGGCAGGTTTCTATCACGCCGCGCAGCGAGCTGTTGATTACGGGGGAGGGGCCGCCCGATTGGGCGACCACGACGTTCTTGTTTCTCATCACACTCTCTCCTGGGCGCGTCAGGCGAGCCACTCGGTGTGGAACACGCCCTCTCGGTCGATGCGCCGGTAGGTGTGGGCGCCGAAATAATCGCGCTGGGCCTGAGTCAGATTGGCCGGCAGGCGGTCGGTGCGATAGGCGTCGAAATAGGCCAGGGCCGAGCTAAAGGCCAGGCAGGGGATTCCCAGGCCCACGGCCGTCTGCACCACGCGACGCAACGCTCCCTGGCGCGTCAGGATCGCCTCGGTAAAGTAGGGATCGAGCAACAGGTTGGTGAGGCCCGGATTGCGCTCGTATGCGGCGGTGATGTCGTTCAGGAAACGGGCGCGAATGATGCAGCCGCCACGCCAGATGCGGGCGACATTGCCCAGGTGCAGATCATAATCATACTCGTCCGATGCCGCCCGCAACAGGGCCATACCCTGTGCGTAAGAACAGATCTTGGCGGCATAGAGCGCGTCGCGCACGTCCTGAATGAGGGCGTCGCGATCGCCTCGATAGTCGATCTCGGGGCCACTGAGCACCTTGCTGGCGGCGACGCGCTCGTCCTTGTAGGCCGAGATGATGCGCGATTCGACGGCCGCATTGATGGTGGGGATGGGCGCGCCCAGGTCCAGGGCATCCTGCGACGTCCATTTGCCCGTGCCCTTTTGTTGCGCCTCGTCCAGGATCATATCCACCAGTGGCTTGCCCGTCTCTTCATCCGTCTTGGTAAAGATGTCGCGGGTGATCTCGATGAGGTACGACTGGAGCACCCCTTCGTTCCACTCGGCATAGATGTCGTGCAGTTCCTGGGCCGAGAGGTTCAGGGCGCGATGCATCACATCGTACGACTCGGCGATGAGTTGCATATCGCCGTACTCGATGCCGTTGTGCACCATCTTGACGTAATGGCCGGCGCCACGGGGCCCCAGATATTGCACGCAGGGCTCTCCCTCGGCCACGGCGGCGATGGCTTTGAAGATCGGCTCGACCATGGCATACGCCTCGGGCTGGCCGCCGGGCATGATGGCCGGCCCCTTGAGGGCTCCCTCTTCACCGCCGGATACGCCGGTGCCGATATAGTTGATATTGTCTTTGGCCAGATCCACCGCGCGGCGCTCGGTATCTTTGTAGAACGAGTTGCCGCCGTCGATGATGAGGTCGCCCGGCTCGACCAGGGGGCGGAGCTGTGCGATCACATCATCTACCGCCTTACCGGCCTGTACCATGAGCATGATCTTGCGCGGCCGCGACAGGGCGCCGACCATCTCCTCCAGCGAGTAACAGGCCTGGATGTTCTTGCCCTGGGCGCGCTTTTGAATGAACTCTTGGGTACGCTCGGCGGTGCGGTTGTACACGGCGACCGAAAAGCCGCGGTTCTCGATATTGAGCACGAGGTTCTGGCCCATCACGGCCAGGCCGATGAGGCCGATATCATACTGGCTCATTTCTCTTCCTCCGTTTCGAGTCGGTACAGCAACTCGCCGGCCCGCGGCACGACGAGGATGCCCTCATCCTCCTGCCCGATATAATCGTGCGGATTGACGGTAGCCGGATCCATATAGCCGAGGTTGATGCGTTCGCAGCGCTCACGAGGCACGCCGGTGGCTAATATCACGTTCACTCTCGGCTTCTCCACACCGTCGATATAGGTGCCCGCTCCTTTGACATGCGTGGCGTGGGCCATGACGCCGCGATGGACGCCGGCATATTCGTCCATACGCGCGAGGAAATAATCGCGCACATGATAACCGATGCGATCCAGCGTCTCGCCATGGGTGTAGGACACCTCGTCGATGTGCGGCGCATAGATGATGACGGTTCCACCGTCGGCGACCACCGGCTCGAGCTTGTACATTCCCTTGCCGGCGGTCCAGATATCGTCGTACAACTCGGGCATGATCGAGAGCACCGTGTGATAGCTGCGCGGCACATACTTGATGTTCACCTGCGCGGAGAGCCGGGCGGCGGCAGCCTGTGACGCCTCCGGAGTGCCGTAATAGAGGCCCATGAGATCGTCGTGACCCCTGACCACCATGCTAAAGCACGACTTTTCGATGTCGATCAACGCTGCGGCGCGATCGATCACCCGGCGTACCGGCGTCTCCAATCGACCGATGATCTCGCGGTTGGTGATAACCGCCGCCAGCCAGTGGGTGAAATCGATCACCTCCGGGCCGCTGACGCCGGGGAAAAAATACTTGTTGCCACCGGAGAACCCGGCGATCTCGTGAGGGAACACCGGGCCCACAATGGCGACATGGTCATAGTCAAAGAGGCGGCGGTTAACCTTGACCGGCACATCCTCGGCCATCAATCCTCCGCTGAGGGCTTTGATCTCGTCGGCGGGGATGATGCCGATCTGTTCGAGCCCCTCCTGCCAGTTGTGGTTGTAGATGCCCACATGGCGGTAGCGGCTGTGGCGCTCCTCCGGGGTGATGCCGAAATGCTTGCAGATGCGCTCCTCGTTCATGGGCAGGTGAGTGCCCAGGGCGATGAGGAAATCCAGCCGGGCCAGACGGTCGCCCAGTTCCTCACAGAGCGTCTGGAACATAAAGGGAATCGGGCCGCTGCGCGTGCTGTCGGGCACGATAAACAGCAGCCGTTTACCGTCAGGCGCCATCTGCTCCAGGCCACGGCGAATGATCTCTCGCGTTTCACCTTCGCTCAGCGTGTGTTGTGCGTCTCCGTTGCCGATGACCATGATCAGCCTTTCACTTTCCAGGGTGGCAACTCGGGCAGCGCCTTCTCGAACTCGGCGATGAGGGCGGCCTCATACTCGCCGGCATAGGTGCCTTCCAGGAAACGGGGGAACGCCTCGTTAAAGAACCGCTCCCAGCTCGCGTCCTCGCCGCCCGGATTGATGGGGAAGAACAGCGCGTTATTGGCCCGCGCCGCCTTCATGTCGCCGGGGGCATCGCCGATCATGAGCTTGTGATCGGGGGCATATCGATCCTGAGAGGCGATGCGGAAGCTCTCGGTCTTGGTGCCCATCTCCTGGCCGGCGATGACCTTGACGTACCGGTCGATGTTGTGTTCCTTCCATTCGCGCACCAGCGCCTCGACCGGCGTCTGAGAGACGACGATGGCGTCGGCGCACGAGGCGATCTTTTCGAGGCTCTCGCGCACGTAAGGGAAGGGGGGTACGCCGCGAACCATATTGGCGATGGTGTCGTTGACGCATTGGCTCCAGGTCAGGCCGGTGGCCAGTTCCTCGTCCTTTGTCTCTTGCACCAGGCGGGCCAGAGTATCGTTACTCAGAGGCAACCCCGAGTTGATGAACTCGCGGATTTTGGGCGCCACAGGCACGTTGGCGCCGCGACGCCGTACCTCGGGGCGCTCGCGCAACAGGTCGAAGGTCATGGTGAGCGCCGGCCAGCGGTTGATGCCCCGCCATTTGGAGTAGAGGTTGACGAATTCGGCCACCTCACGGGCATACTTGGAGACAGCCTGCAACCCCCAATGGTTGATGGTATTGGGGATAAAGCACTCTTTGTGCTTGATCTCCATTGTATCGAATATGCAGCCGTCCGAGTCGATCCCTACAAAATAAGAGTGCTCGTGCGTCATGTCGGCCAGCGGGCGTGCCGCATCCGGAATGTTCGTCACGTTATCCTTTCCCCCTTTCAAGATTCAACTCATTTACAGATCAATATGATATCCTATCCTGCTGCGGCGAGATCCAGTCGTCGCCGCTATACGCCGCCAAATGCGGTAAAGCCACCGTCTACTGTGATCGTGGCGCCGTGGACAAAACTGGCCCCCGGAGAGATGAGCCACAACACCGCGGCGATCAACTCTTGCGGGTCGCCACAGCGCCCCATCGGCGTATGGTTGCAGATGGCCTGGCCACGCGCGGTGTAGCCGCCGGTGGCCTCGTCGAGCAACAGGTAACGGTTCTGATTGGTCAAAAAGAACCCGGGCGCCAGGGCATTCACCCGAATGCGTGGCGAATAGTTCTGCGAGATGTGGACGGCCAGCCACTCGGTAAAGCTCTTGACCGCCGCTTTGGCCGCCGCATAGGCCGGAATCTTGGTCATGGCGCGAAGGGCGCAGATCGAGGCAATATTGAGGATGCATCCTTCGCCGCGCTCGACCATGGCCCCGCCAAAAACCTGCGAAGGCACCAGCGTCCCGAGAAAGTTGAGATCGAATACTGACTCGAACGCCGCCTGGGGCAGATCAAAGAAGGAGAGGTCGGGACCGGTGGTGGCGTTCTTATGGTTGCCCCCCGCTCCGTTGATGAGCACATCGACGGGGCCCAACGCCTCCTGGACGCGCACCAGAGCGGCCTCGACCTGTTCACGCGAAAGGACATCCGTCGGCACGGCGATGGCTGTGCCGCCCTGAGCGGTGATATCATCTGCCATGGTCTGCGCCGCCGTTGCCGAGATATCCAGTATGGCAATGCGGGCGCCCAAACGGCTGAGGGCTCGCGCGATGGTGCCGCAAAGCACTCCACCGCCGCCGGTGATGACGATTACCCGATCGCGGATATCGAACAGGCTGATGAGGTATTCGGAATCCATCGGTCTCCTTGCTGTGTCGAGAGTGGTCAGGGTACGAACGGCATCAGATGTCGGGCGATGTGCGCTTCCAACGCCGCATAGTGTGTCTCTTCGTGAGCGTTCAGCGATGCGTAGAGCCGTCCGCGGAACAGCTCCCGGCCCGACGAATCGCGGGCGTTGAGCACCGAACCAAAGGTGACGTGCAGCGCCTGCCGGGCATCGAACTGGTCCAGCGTGCTCTCCAGCTCGGCGTCGGTCAACGTCCGGGGATCGGGCATGCGTTCCCGTTCGGCCGAGACGTGATACGAGACACGGTCGGCCTCGTAATGATCGATGGCATAGGCCAGGATCTCGCGAAACAGGGCGGGATCGACCCGGGCCACGGCGCGCAGTGCCTCCAGATAGCTGGTCCCCGCCGTTTTGAGATGGATCAGATCGCCGGCCAGTCGGGCGGCGATGGGATAGATGGAGAACTTGTCCGAGCCCGAGTGCAGGCTCAGCTTGTACGGCCCGACGGTGCGGGCCACGGCCACATGCCCGGCAAAGTCCTGTTCGAAACGGGCCGGGTCGCCGATATAGTCGACGCCCTTTTCGAAACGCCCGGTATATCGTGGCGCCAGGCTCACCCAGCGCACACCCATCCGCTTCAATTCGCGGGCGATATAATAATGCTCAGCGGGGGTGGTGGGTGTGTCGGCCTCGTCCACCGATATCTCCAATTCGAACGTTCGGCCACCCATCACGGCGGTAAGATGGCGGTACATCCCCGCCAGATGAACCAGCGCGCGACCATATTTGCAGGCGGCGCGCAGTAGCTCCTCCTCGGATAGGGTCAGCGAGCGGCCGCCGACCAGCGTCCAGCTCTTGTCGGCATAGGTGCGAAGGGTCTCATCGGCGCTGGTGGCCAGTCGTTCCCAGGGTAGGGCGGCGAATTTGCGCCGCAACGTGTCGAGGCCGTCGGTTTCGGCGTCGTTATCCACATGGTCGCGCGGATCTAAGGTGTACAGGACGAATCCGGCGGCGGCGCAGGCATCGATATCGGCGACGGTTTTCAGATGGTCGGCATCGGCGCCATAACCGCCGCGCCAGCCCTCCTGAAAGACGCCCCACGTGGCGGCATCCAGCACCTGCTCGGGACTGCTCCCGGTGCGCTCTATTTCGCGGATGGATTGCTGTGCGAGAACGGGAAAGATGTCCCGGGCGTGGCGCAGAGCGCGGATATGCCCCGGCGTGGCAATGCCCAGTCGGTCGCCCAAACCGGCGGAGCGGCGCAGTCCGCCGGGCACCGGCGCGGTGTAGGGCAGGCGAGAGCGCAGGGCACGGGCGTTGGCGTGATGGGTGGGGCCCAGGCCCAGTAACAGTTCTCGCCCGCCGACGCTCACGGGGCGCACCTCCCAATCGAATCCTTCTTCGCCGGGGGATGTCATCAGGGCGCCCAGCTGCTTCTCTGTGCCGCGGCGGCCCAGAAAGAACACGCTGCCGCCATCGCTGACCACCGAACGTGGATAGACATGCAGGCCGGCCACAGTTTCGATGGTGGCCGCGGCGCTTCCCGACGCCTGCAACATGCCCATGATATCGACCATTCGGTCTCCTGTTCTATGCGGGAGGGCGCCGGAAACGATCCACCGGTCGCCTCGCATGCGGATGATGGGGCAGCGCCTCTCGGTCGCGCCCCGTATGGCGAGTATAGCAAAAAGCCGCCAAATGTGCCACTGATGCCATTTGAGCGTGCGTGGCGAACGGCCTACACTACACCCATGATCCAGATACCATCCCGAGGAGGAACCTATATACTCGTCATCCACCTGGCGCGGCCGGCATGTATCCGGGTGGGGGCGCTGGGCGAGCGGCCTTTTGCGGCGGGCCACTATCTCTATGTCGGCAGCGCTCTGGGCGGGTTGAGTGTGCGGTTACGGCGCCATCTGCGTCGCGAAAAGCGGATGCGCTGGCATATCGACTATTTGCTGGCGCAGGCGCGGGTGACGGCCGTGGTCTATCGTCCGGGGACCGAGCGCCTGGAGTGCCGTTGGGCGATGCAGGTGGCGACGATGCCCGGCGTTCATGCCTGTACGGCGCCCTTTGGCGCTTCGGATTGTGGCTGTCGCACCCACCTGTTCTACTCTCCCGCAGCGCCGAATTTCGACTTGCTCCGGGCTGTGCTGGCTGAGGAGCCGACTATCGTACCCCTTGCTCCTGAGGCAGGGGCTGACACGGGCCCTGATGTGGGCGCCCACGTGCTGACGGAATGACCTCGATCGGGTGGGCTCACTGCTGCGGCGACGCGGGCAGAGCATCCAGCCACTCGAACAGCGCCTCCACCGCTGCCGGGGCCAGCGGCCGCTCGCCCGTGGGATCGGCCAGCCCGTGGCCCACATCGTCCAGCAGGCGCAGCGTGATGTTGCCCCTTCGCGCAATCGGAAGCGATTGCAGCAGCGCTGCGGCGCCTTCGGGCGGCGTCCACTCGTCCTGCATCCCCTGCAACAAGAGGATCGGGGCGTCGCTTCTGGTCAGGATGACGGACGGGTCGGTATCGGCCAGATCGTGCAGCGCCTGTAACGAGGCCCGCCGTCGCAACAGAGCCACCTCACGATAGTCGAGGGATAGCCACTCCTGCCATGTCTCGACGCTGGCCCGATGGTAGGCGGCGGCCGTGTCCTCATCCCATTCGTAGAACGGCGCCAGGATGTGGGCGATGCGATACTCCGTCAGAGACGGAAACAGGCTACCCGGCGCGCCGGGGCAGCCCAGCGCTGCGACGGCATAATCATCGCTCATCGCAAGCGCCAGAGCACCGACTGCGGCGGCATCGCTCACGCCCAGATAGACGATGCGATGCTCGTCGATCTCGGGACGCTCGCGGAGCATCCCGGCGGCCATGACGGCATCGGCGGCGAGGGCGCCGATGGGGCCGCGCTCGTAATCGCCCTGGCTCTGGCCCAGACCGCGCACATCATAGCTATAGACGGCCCACCCACGTTGCGCAAAGAGGTCGCCGGCATCGACGCGGGGCACCGGCCCACCGGGGCTGTGGAACACCACACAGGGAAAAGGTCCCGCTCCGTGAGGCAACGCCAGTGTGCCGGCCCGTTCGGTGCCGTCGGCGCCGGTGAATCCGATCTCGGTGTAGGTGGCGGCGTCTGCAATCGGTTCGGGCTCGGGCAAGAGTTCGGGCAACCGGCTCACCCGCCGGATGACCAGCCATCCCGCGCCGGAAGGGGCGCCTGCCCCGGTCATGGGCCAGAGTCCCGGGCGATAATCCTCCATCTCGGCGCTGTACAGCGTGCGGCTGCCGGGGTGGATCATGACGACGATCTCGGTGTGACGCTCATCCTCTATGCGGACCTCCAGGGCGATTGTGCCGATGACGGCGCCCTGTCGCTCCGGGTCGGGAGTGATGGCAATAGGGCGGCTGACGGGATAGTCCTCCAGTACATCCAGGGTATACAAGGCCGGTTCGGGGGCCTCCTCGGCAGGGGCGGCGATCGCATCGATCTGAGTGTGGCGCAGCGCCAGCAGCACGTAAGGCAGGGCCGAGGGCGCCGATTCGATCATTATCTCCGGCGCGGGCGAGTGTCCCCGGATCAACACCGGCGCCGGCCACTCGAGGTTGTTGCTCAGTACGTGTATGGCGTCGCCTTCACGCTGGGCGGCCCATATGGAGCGCACTCCCAGTGTGTCGATCTCGAGGTCGTAGCGCACGGGGGTCATGGAGGGATCCAGAACGAGGGTGCGGCGTTCGGTGACGGGCGGATATGTGGCGCGGCGCAGTTCACTGGATACCAGCAGTTGTTCCTCTCCCTCATCCACATGGATCTCTTCAACGGCCAGCAGCTCGTCGTCCAGCGTGATGACAAAGAGCGATCCCTCCAGCGCCTCTTGAGGCGAGACGGTGGGGCTGGGACGTGGCGTGGGAGAGGGCGGCGGCGGAGGATCGGCAGACTCGCCACAGGCCGGGGCGATGAGGCACACTCCGCCCAGAGCAATCACGAGCAACAGGCGACACAGATCGGGCATGTGCCTCATGATCCCTCCCGGCGAGACCCGCAGATAGGCCGGCGGTGGCGCAGATGACTGCCGATGACGGCGCACCGTCATCGGGACGGTGCGCCGTCATCGGCAGGGCAGGACAAACGCATTTGAAACTCGCACACAACGGTTTGGCCGCTTGGTGGCACGATCAAGCCGCTCCAAAGCCAAATGCGATCGCCCTGATCGTCAGGGGCCCGGCTCTCTATTTGAGTACATAGTAGGTGCCCCGTTTATCGCCGATTTTGAGCAGGATGCCCTTCTCGACCAGATCGCGCAGGTCCAGGCGAAGGGTCTCGGGCGTTACGTCGGGACACAGGTCGCGATAATCGCGGTTGGTGATGCGTTCGTGGCCGGCCAGAAAGCGCAGTGCGCTCAACTGGCGCGGGTTGAGCTGATCGCCATACTCCAGCTCGAACTGGTCGATGGCGCTGCGCAGGGTGACGGACACGCTGCGGCCGGTATCGCGGAACTC
This sequence comes from Anaerolineae bacterium, assembly GCA_050942995.1. Taxonomy (GTDB): domain Bacteria; phylum Chloroflexota; class Anaerolineae; order UBA1429; family UBA1429; genus JBMNOI01. The sequence goes on along the minus strand of JBMNOI010000101.1, from coordinate 2,082 downwards.
GGGCGGAGGGTGGTGCTCGCGCCGCATGGCGTCGTAGATAATGTCCACCCCCTGGCCCAGCTCTTCGATGTAGCCCCAGTAGTAAAGCCCGCGCACCAGCCGGGGGTTACGAGAATAGTGCTCGTCCAGTATATTCTCCAGAGTGATGTGCCCCGGCAGGCCACCCGGCGAGATGATCTCCATGCGATCATCGAACAGGCGGATCTCGATGCGCTGTCCGGTGATGGTATAGTCGCGGTGGCAGATGGCGTTTACCACCGCCTCACGCACCGCTTCCAGGGGATAGGCGTAGCGTTCGCGCCGTTCGAGACCGTCGAGATAGGACTGCTGGTGGATCTCTTCAAAGAGCACCTCCCAGGTGCGCTCGACGATGCGGGCCGCCGGCCCTACGATCTCGACGCGACGGCTGTAGCGCTCGCCCGAGGCGGCCGCCTCGCGAATGCTGGTGCCCTTGAACCGGATGACGACCACTCCGACCTGGGGGAAAAAGTGATGGGGATGGCTGCCGAACAGCAACAGCCCGGCGATAGTGGGGCGCCCGTTCGGATCGACGGCCCCGGCATCGCGCAACAGTTCGGCGCGGGTGAACGACTCGCCGCGCGGCCCTCGCTTGATGCGGTTCTCCTGATACTCCTCAATGATGGCCCGATCCAGATCGCTCTCTGAAGCGCCGGGCACCACATCATCCTCGAATACGGTCAAGGTGCGGCTGTGATTGCGTTGCTCGGGACTGAGGCGGATATTGATGGAGCCTGACCGCACAAAGACATCGCGCCCCTGAACGCTCAGCTCGTACGGCGTTGGTTTGACGACGAGAGTGGTGACGGTGCCGCGGGGCGTCTCTTCGAGATGCCACTCGGGCAGTTCGGCGGCACGGAAGGGTGGCTCGCACATCTGCAATGCGCGGGCCAGCAACGGCTCCAGGTCTTCGGCGCTATCACGCACGTGGCCCTGTTCATCCATGCCCAGGACGATGGTGCCACCAACCCCGTTGGCAAAGGCGACGATCATCTCGGCCAGGGCGCCCGCATCGGGATCGGGCATGAACTCGAGCATGGGGCCACGGCCCCGCGAAAGCGTTGCGCTGATGCTCATAACACCTCTCAGGCTTCTGTGGCATGTGGCGGAACGCGGCGAAACGGAATAGACGGGGGCGGCCTCTGTGCAGAGGTCGCCCCCAAGAACGGTCAGATCAGAATGGCAAAGGGGTAGAGGATGACCCAGGTATTCTCCTCACGTCGCACCTCGACGACCACACTGCTCTGGCCCGCCCGTCCTCCGATGGTCGAGTGCAGCGTGACACGGTAAAAGTGCGAGCCGGAGCGATCAAAAATACGTGCCGTCTCGATACGCTCAAAGGGCAGATTGCGCCCGCCGGTGAGCTTTCGCAACTGATCTCTGAACTCGTCCTGTGTGATGGGTCGCCCATAGATATCGGTAAGATGCTGCTTGGAGGTGAGGCGGTACACCTCGTCATAGTTGCCCTGTCCCAGGGCGACGAAATAGCTCTCGATGGTTTTTACGGGCGTGACGCCGACGCGCACCTTGTAAAAGTCATAGAGCTGAAACGCGCCCATGACCAGGACGGCCAGCAGAATGATGACGCCGGCGATGCGCAGCCTGAGCATCAGTGAACGAAAGCCCTTGGCGAAATTCGAGGTAGTTGCCATGGTTCCTCTGGATGATGATCTAGTCGTAATGATACAATGAATAAGGAAAACGTCACACTCGGACTCTTGAGGCGGGAGACGCTCATTTTACAAGACGCCTGCCGCCTCGAAAGGCCGCTCGATCTATGCTATGATTCTTCGTTCTGGCGCGTCGATCGCGTGCGGCGCGGCGCGCGTGTGGTGACGGTGCGGCGCGTGCGGCGTGCCCTGGGTTTGGCTTCTTCCGTGACCCCTTCGTCTGGCGTCTGTTCGGCATCGACCTTGGCGGATCGACGGCGCGTTCGTGATGTGGTGGCCCCGCCTTTCTGGGGCGATTCGGTTTCTTTTTCGTCTACCTGAGCAGTTGACCGACGTCGGGTTTGCGCCGGCTTTTTCTCGGTTTGTGCCGCAGGTGTTTCTGACTCGGCGGCTG
>JBMNOI010000100.1:0-14036 GCA_050942995.1 Anaerolineae bacterium | reverse complement strand
CTGATTCTGCGCCTGTTCCGCCCCGGCCCGCGCGGCGGCGGCATCAGCCAGGTCATCGACTGCCAGCCCACCTTTGGCATGTACCGCTTTTACGGCGCCACCAACGACATGCAGGTGCTGGACTATATGCGAGATGGCGATTTCCGCGTCAACATAGAAGCCATCGAGGCGCTGTGCGAATCCATGCCCAGGCCGCGCATCCTGTTCGTCACCTCACCCAACAACCCGGACGGAGGCATGTTATCCGATGAAGAGCTGGAGCGGCTGCTCCGCCTGCCCCTCCTGGTGGTGCTGGATGAGGCCTATGTCGAGTTCAGCGGCAACTCGCGCGTGAGCTGGGTGGCCGAGCGAGAGAACCTCATCGTACTGCGCACCTTTAGCAAATGGGCCGGATTGGCCGGGCTGCGCGTGGGCTATGGGGTCGTGCCCCAACCGCTCATCGCCCCCCTGTATCGCCTCAAGTCGCCCTATAACGTCAACGGAATCGCACAGGCTGCCGCTCTGGCCACGCTGGAGGATATCGACCAGGCCCGCGCCAACATCGAGCGCATCATTGCCGAGCGAAAGCGGCTCATCGAAAAGCTGCGCGAGATATCGTTCCTCCAGGTGTACGACAGCCAGGCCAATTTCGTCCTTTGCCGAGTGAACGGCATCCCCATGGAGACCGTTCGCCAGGCCATGGAACACCGCGGCGTCATCCTGCGCTACTACGATCAGATCGGCCTGGGCGACTGCTTCCGCATCACCGTGGGCACACCCATGCAAGACGAATCGGCCCTCATCGTGCTTCGTGCTCTGGAAAAGGCAGGAGGATGACCTTATGGAGAAGCATCGCGTCGCCGACATTGAACGCTCCACCCGCGAAACCGATATCCGCCTGAGCCTGAACCTGGACGGCAGCGGGCGCTGGGAGATATCCACCGGAATGCCCTTTTTCGATCACATGTTGAGCCATGTGGCCGTGCACGGCCTGTTCGATCTCGATATCACCTGCACCGGCGACGTCGAGGTGGACGGTCACCACACCGTAGAAGATGTGGGCATCGTGCTGGGCCAGGCGTTGCTCAGCGCTCTGGGCGAAAAGTCGGGCATCGCCCGCTATGGTAGCCAGATCATGCCCATGGATGAGGCGCTGGTGCTGGTGGCGCTGGATTTCTCCGGCCGCTCGATCCTGGTGTGTGACCTGCCCCTGCCCTCGCCCCGGGTGGGCGAGTTCGACACCGAGCTGGTGGTCGAGTTTCTGCGCGCCCTGGCGCACAACGCCGGGCTGACGCTACACGTCAAGTTGCTACACGGCCAGAACACGCACCATATCATCGAGGCCGTGTTCAAGGGGCTGGGTCGGGCACTGTGCCAGGCCGTCGCCCACGATCCCCGCCGGGCCGGCGTTCCTTCGACCAAAGGAATTCTATAGTATGCTCACCATCATCGACTGTGGCATGGGCAACCTGCGCAACGTGTCCATGGCCTTTCGACGGCTGAGCATCGATACGCGGATTACCGATCGGGCGGATGAGATTCGCGCCGCCAGAGCGCTGGTGCTGCCCGGCGTAGGCGCCTTTGGCGATGGGATCGACAGCCTCCGCGCCAGAGGACTGGAACGTCCCATCGTCGAGGCCGTTCGGGGCGGCGTGCCCTTTCTCGGCATCTGCGTGGGGATGCAACTCTTGTTCGAGGTCAGCGAAGAGATGGGCCGTCATCGGGGCCTGGGCATCCTGCCGGGACGGGTGCGGCGCTTTCCGCCCGGGCACCCCGTGCCACATATGGGGTGGAATCAGATCCATCAGATCATGCCGAGCCTCATGTGGCGCGGCGTGCCCGACCATGCTTACGCCTACTTTGTGCACTCGTACTACGCCGAGGCCGGAGATCCCGCGGTGATCGCGGCGACCACCGATTACGGTCTGGACTATGTATCGGCGGTGGCGCGTGACAACCTGTTCGCCATCCAGTTCCATCCGGAAAAGAGCCAGGAGGTGGGCGAGCGCATCCTGCGCAACTTTGCCCTCTTTGCCGGGCTATCGGTGGCGGTGGATCCATCAACACCCTCAACGCCAGAGGAGGCATCATGATCATCTATCCGGCCATCGATATGCGTGGCGGGCGCTGCGTGCGCCTGCGCCAGGGCGATTTCGCCGCCGAGACGGTCTTTGCCGACGATCCGGTCGATGCTGCCCGCCGATGGGTGAGCGAAGGTGCGCGCTGGCTGCATCTGGTGAACCTGGACGGGGCGCTGGGCGAGGATGGGGAATCGGACGGCATGGGTGGCGCCGCCAATCTGGCGGCATTGGACCGTATCCTGGCGGCGGTGGATGTGCCGGTGCAGTTTGGCGGCGGCGTGCGCTCCATCGACGATGTGGATCGTCTTTTGACGCGAGGGGTAAGCCGCGTTATTCTGGGGACTGTTGCCGTGCGCGAGCCGCAGGTGGTGGCAGAGGCCCTGTCTCGCTACGGCTCCGAGCGGATTGCGGTGGGCATCGACGCGCGCGATGGATATGTCGTCATCCATGGATGGGTCGATACCGTCGATGTCCGCGCCGTCGATCTGGCCGCCCGCATGGCGGCGCAGGGTGTACGCCGGGTGATCTATACTGATGTGCGGCGCGACGGCACCCTCAGTGGCGTGAACGTGCAGGCCACCCGTGAACTGGCCCGTGCCTCCGGGTTGGGCGTCATCGCCTCGGGCGGGGTGGCCACTCTGGACGATGTGCGCGCCGTGGCGGCGGCCGGTAGTGAGGGCGTCGAGGGCGTCATCATCGGCATGGCGCTTTACCGGGGCACTGTGTCGCTGGCGCAGGCCATCCGTATTGCAGAGGAAGGGGAATAACGATATGCTGGCGAAACGGGTAATCCCGTGCCTGGACGTAATGAACGGCCGAGTGGTCAAGGGCATCAACTTTGTCGAGCTGCGTGACGCCGGAGACCCGGTGGAACATGCCACGGTATACAGCGAGGAGCGCGCCGACGAACTGGTGTTTCTGGATATCACCGCATCGCATGAACAGCGCAACATCATGGTCGACATGGTACAGCGCGTGGCCGATGCCATCAACATCCCCTTTACCGTGGGCGGCGGCCTGCGCACGGTGGAGGATCTGCGCACCATTCTGCTGGCCGGCGCCGACAAAATATCTATCAACAGCTCGGCGGTGCGCACGCCCGAGTTGATCACCGAGGGGGCCAAACGCTTCGGTTCTCAGTGCATTGTGGTGGCCATCGACACCCGCCGAGAGCCCGACGGAAGCCGGCAGGTGTACATCAACGGCGGGCGCGTGCCCACAGGGTTAGAGACGGTGGCCTGGGCCAAAGAGGTCGAGGCTCGCGGCGCCGGGGAGATATTGCTCACCAGCATGGATCGCGACGGCACTCAAGATGGCTATGACATTCCCGTCACCCGCGCCGTGGCCGATGCTGTGTCCATCCCCGTCATCGCCTCGGGTGGCGCCGGTCGGCCGGAACACTTTTATGAGGCGCTCACCGAGGGAGGCGCAAGTGCCGTTCTGGCCGCCTCGCTCTTTCACTTTCGCGAGCTGACCGTCGCTCAGGTAAAGGCCTATCTGGCCGGGCGCGGCCTGCCCGTGCGCAGCTAGGGCGGGCAGAAGAGCGATAATCGCACACGGAATTTTGGAGGGATGATGAGCGGGGTCCCCACAGACATCCTGCATCCCGATGATATCGCCTGGGACGAGCGCGGCCTGGTGCCGGCTATCGTCCAGGATGGGGAGAGCGGCGATGTGCTGATGCTGGCTTATATGAACCGCGAATCGCTGCGCCTGACGCTGGAGCAGGGCGAGACCTGGTTCTGGAGCCGCAGCCGACAGGCTTTGTGGCACAAAGGCGAGACGTCGGGCAATGTGCAGCGCGTGCTCGAGGTGCGCGTGGATTGTGACGGCGACACGCTGCTGGTGCGGGTCGATCCGGCCGGGCCGGCCTGCCATACCGGCGCCCGCACCTGCTTTTACCGGGGCGTGGGAAAAGAGGAGTGATCGCTTTTTCACCTGAGGCTGTGGCGGCCTTCTCCGGCTGCGCGCCCCCGGCGGACGACGATCACGGTGACAAAGGGAGATAAACGTGAGTGAGACCATGGCGGCCCTGATGGCCACGATTCGAGAACGAAAAGACCACCCACGAGAGGGGTCCTATACCTGTAAGTTGCTGGCCGCCGGCCAGAGCGAGATCCTGAAAAAGGTGGGCGAAGAGGCAACCGAGGTGGTGGTGGCCGGCGCGCTGGAGAGCGATGAGCGGTTGCTTTACGAGAGCGCCGATCTGATATACCACATGCTGGTCATGCTGGCATCCCGCGACCTGAGCTGGGATGACGTCGAGGCCGAGTTACGCCGCCGGTTCAAGTGATGATAAGGATGATATGCTGATGACCCGAGACGTTCCCTCTCTGGACGCCATCGAGGCCATTCTATTCGATCTGGACGGCACCCTGGTCGAGACAAGCAACCGCTGGGGCGAGATGATAGCCCGGCAACTGCTCTTTCTCAAACGCCCCTTTCCCCGCGTTAATACCGAAAAGCTCGGGCGGCAGATGGTCGCAGCGATCGAGATGCCCGGCAACTATGTCGTCTCGTTCATCGAGCGGATTGGCCTGAGTGGAAGCATTCAGGGCATCGCCGATCGTATGCGCCGCTCCAAAGGGCTGGCCACCCGCGCCAATTCGTCCCTTATCCCCGGTAGCCTCCGGCTACTGGAGGAGCTGGCCGGCCGCTATCGCATGGCGGTCGTGACCACCCGGGCGCGACCCGAGGCGGTGGCCTTTGTGCGCAACATGGGCATGGAGCGCTACTTTCCGGTGGTGATCAGCCGGGGCGATGTGTGGCGCATGAAGCCCCATCCGGCGCCGGTGCGTCGTGCCGCGCAGTTGCTCGGCGTGCCGCCCGAACGCTGCATCATGGTGGGCGATACCACGATGGATATCCGCGCCGGTCGTGGCGCCGGGGCCTATGCCGTGGGCGTGCTCTCGGGGTACGGTCTGCGCGAGGAATTGGAGAGCGCGGGCGCGCATCTGGTTCTGGAACGCGCCGAGCAGTTGTTGGAGTACCTGCCCAACGATGCCGGCGACGGTTGACCGGCGACATAGGGTCGGCATCAGGCAGCCGAAACGTTATCGATAAAAAAGCGGCGTCCGCCTTCTCGACGGACGCCGCTTTATTCCGTATCAGATACCTACTCGGCAGAGGCGACCTCTTCCACCTCGCCCTCTTCATCGCCGACGGAGATGCGCCAGAGCTTGTCCGGGCTTTCCAGCCGGTCGATATAGAGCACGCCGTCTAGGTGGTCATTCTCGTGCTGAAAAGCCTGCGCCAGCAGATCTTCGCCACGATAGCGCACCGGACGACCGTTCAGATCCTGCCCCTTGATGGTGACGCTGGTAGCCCGCTTGACCAACCCGCGATAGCCGGGGATGGAGAGGCAGCCCTCCTCCATCTCTTCCTCTCCTCGCATCTTGACGATCTCGGGGTTCACCAGCACATAACGCTCTTCCGGAGCCACCTCATTCCCCTCATCATCATATTCGGGGGGCAGCTCGACGATGAACACGCGCTGCAATACACCGATCTGTGGGGCAGCCAGGCCCAGCCCGTTCACCGCGCGTAACGTATCGAACATATCTTCGACCAGGTTTCGCAGGCTATCGCCAAACCGGGTCACTTTTTTCGACTTCTGCCGCAAAAGTGGATTCTCGGCAGTGATGATCTGTTTGATTGCCATGGCCGCTCCAAGCGATACGTAAATGATGATCATTAACAAACTCTAAAAATACTATAGATGCAAGGCCGTGCCCTGTCAAACCCCGGCCAGGTATGACCGGAATCGCGCGCGGGCGGACGATCTGGCCGACATAAAGTCCGCATAAACGTTCCGTCAATAAAAATACGGGGCCGTTCCGGTCGGAACGGCCCCGTTATCTGCTTCAGACCAAAGGCGATCGTCAGCTCATCCCGCAACAGGTAGATTTGAACTCGTCCCAGATGGCGGCGAACCTGCTCAGAATCGGCCCCAGCTCGTCCTTCCACTGCTCCCAGTAAGAGGGCACCTGTTTCGGCTCGACCAGACCGATAACGATCTCGTTCTCACCCGCGCGACGCACCGGGAAGGGCACCTTTTTCGTCACCTGGTAGATCCAGAATACGACACCGGCGGTAAAGACGATGGGCGCCAGCATGCCGGCCAGGATACTCTGCTTGAGTGAACTATTCACGGGCTCCCTCCATTGCGCTCTCAAAGGCCGACTCGATGTAGGACGCGGCCTCTTCTACCTCAACCAGCCGGACCCCGTCCCTCTGCGGGATGACGATCTTTTTCGTCAAAAGGTAGAGCACGTCCGGGCTGATAAGCAGCGCCAACAGGCCTGCGCCGATGGATACGCCGAACAAGAGCTTGATCATTCTGAACATGTACACCTCTCCCACAGGGCTCAATTACTCATCCGGCCAGGAAGGGTCCTCACGGTCTCTTTCCGGCGCAGATTCCGACCGCTTCGCAAAGGGGCTCCCCCCGCTTTCGCGGGTCAGGCCGCCGACAACCATACTCACACCGACCAAGATCAGAATGCCCGGCCAGAAAAAGCCGAACTCGAACAGAATGGCCAGACCAATCAACCAGAAAAAGCTCTGCCAGCCCATCCAACCACGGTTATTGGCCAACGAGGCCGGCAACTGCGCCAGGCCGATCACCACCAGGATCCACGGCCAAAAGCCAACTCCGGGCACCAGAAAGAGCACGCCCAACCCGATGAGAAAAAGGCCTGCGCTCAGGCCCTCGTATGTCCGCTTGGATTCCATCCTTCCCCCTAACCGCCGGGATCATCCCGACCGTTCGATCGATTGCATATTCATAAACATTACGCAACAGATCGCTTTGGGGTTTCGGAAGAACCATCGTCCATCGGCCTTATGATATCGCGGCCTTTTTGTGCAGTCAAGTATGCTGTGGTGCAAGGGAATCGCACTTGACCCGCACATTATCGTTTGGGTTGTTTTATTTCAGGCCGGTGGTATCCCGCGCCAATTCCTGCAGGGGTCGTCTGCGAGCGCCCCTTTCCCGCACCGGCGCCCGCTCTCGTCAGGGGCAGCCTCTCGCGACGGATCGCCGCATCGCGCTGCGCCATCGTATCACCCGCGCATCTTTTTCTGCGCCAGGGTGTTCTGCTAAACGAACCTAATGGGGATACCGGCGGAGCCACTCGTCGCCCCCGCGAAGGAGAGTGAGAGAATGACCGATCATCCGACACGCGGCATGTACTTTGAAGAGTTTGCGCCCGATCAAGAGATCGTCAGCCCGGCCCGCACGGTGACCGAGGCCGACGTGGCCCTGTTCGCCGGCCTCTCGGGCGATTATAACCCGCTGCACACCGATGCCGAGTTTGCCCGCGAAACGCCCTTTGGGCAGCGCATCGCCCACGGATTGCTGGGGCTTGCCATCGCCTCGGGGCTGGCGTCGCGCTCGGGGTTTATCGAGGGCACCGCTCAGGCGTTCATCAGCCTTTCGTGGAAATTCAAGGCGCCCATCCTGTTCGGCGACTCGATCCGCGTCATCACACGGGTCACCCGCACCCGCGCCATGCCCAGCATGGGCGGCGGCATGGTGGTATTCGATGTGCGCGTAACGAACCAGCGTGACGAAACAGTACAGGAAGGCGAGTGGACCCTGCTTATCAAGGGGCGCGAAGCGTCCTGATCCGCCCGGGGACATGGCAAAGGGGCTGCGCCACGTATGTGGCGCAGCCCCGCTCTTTGTGTGTATGACAAACGGCGTCAGATCTTGTCGTTTTGGTCGTAATCGCCGTTGGTCCGGTGGATCCAGCGAATCAGGCCCACCGTCAATCTGCGGGTGATGCGGCGCGTCGTGCGCCGTAGCGCGGCCCAGCGATAGATGAGCCAGCGCCACCAGTTATGATAGATGGGCCCTCGCACCTCTTCCGGAGGGACCATCCAGCGCAGCGCGACGGCGGCCCAGGTGAGTCCGGCGCCAAACCCCACCATCACCAGGTTCTGCCCCGGCTGAATCCGGCCGTCGGCAATGGCCTCGCACAGGGCGATAGGCACCGACGCCGCCGATGTATTGCCATAGCGCTCCAGATTCAGCACAAACCGCTCCATCGGCAGCTTGAGGCGCTTGGCCGCCGACTCGATGATGCGCATATTGGCCTGATGCGGGATCACCAGAGAGATATCCTCCAGAGAAAACCCCGCCTTTTCCGCGACCTGCTCGATGGCCTGCGGCATCACCTGGGTGGCGAAGCGAAATACCTCGCGCCCGTTCATGCGGATATAGTGCAGGCGCTGCTCCACCGTCTCGTGCGAGGGCGGCATCGCACTGCCCCCCGCCGGAATGATCAGCAGGTCGCCGCCCGATCCGTCCGAGCCCACCACCGTGGAGAGGATGCCCGCCGGCCCGTCGCTGGCGCGCAACAACACGGCGCCCGCGCCGTCACCAAACAGGATACATGTACTGCGATCCTCCCAATCCACCTTGCGGGTCAGGGTGTCGGCTCCGATCACCAGCACCAGATCGTGCTCGCCCGAGACGATGGCCCAATGCCCCAGAATCAGGGCATAGACAAAACCCGAGCAACCGGCGTTTATGTCCACTGCGCCGGCATGAATGGCGCCCAGAGCATCCTGCACCTGGCAGGCGGTCGAAGGAAAGATATGGTCGGGCGTCGCCGTTCCCACGATGATCAACCCGATCTCACGCGGATCGGCGTCCGCTACTTGCAGAGCATTCCGCGCCGCGGCGATACTCATCTGCGTCGTGGTCTCTTGCGGTCCGGCGACGTGGCGACTGGCGATTCCCGTACGGGTACGAATCCACTCGTCGGAGGTATCCACCTTTTCCGCCAGTTCGTCGTTGGTCATGATGTGTTCTGGGGCGTACATGCCCCAGCCGATGATCTCTGCGCGGCGGCTCAGTTTAGTCCTCCTCTATCTTGCGAAAGACCAGGCATACGTTGTGGCCGCCAAATCCGAACGAGTTGGACAGCACCGTATTGACCTCGACCTTGCGAGCGGTGTGCGGCACGTAATCCAGATCGCATTCCGGATCGGGATCATCCAGGTTGATGGTGGGCAGGACGATCCCCGTCTCGATCGTCTTGACACTGAGGATAGCCTCCAGCGCGCCCGCCGCCCCCAGCAGATGGCCGGTCATGGACTTGGTCGAGCTGACCGGAACGCGCATGGCATGATCGCCCAGTACCCCTTTAATGGCCCTGGTCTCGGTCGCGTCGTTGAGGGGGGTGCTGGTACCGTGAGCGTTGATATAGTCGATCTGCTCCACCGTCAGGCCGGCATCCTCTATCGCCTGGCGCATACAGGCCATGGCCCCCGCGCCGTTCTCCTCCGGGGCGGTGATATGAAAGGCATCATCGGTGCTGCCATAGCCCGCCAGTTCGGCATAGATGTGCGCGCCACGCGCCAGGGCATGTTCCAGCGACTCTAGCACCAGAATTCCGCTGCCCTCGCCGATGACAAACCCGTCACGTCCCGAGTCAAAGGGCCGTGAGGCGCGTTCCGGTTCGTCGTTGCGCTCCGAAAGAGCCCGCATCACCGAAAAACCGGCCACGGCGATGGGCACAATGCCCGCCTCGGTGCCGCCGCATACGGCCGCATCGGCCACGCCACGACGGATCATCTCGGCCGCCTCACCGATGGCGTTCGCGCCGGTCGCACAGGCCGAAGTCACCGCCATGTTCGGCCCCTTGAGCCCGAACTCGATGGCCACCATGCTGGCGGCCGTCTCGGGCAGGATCATGGGGATCAAAAAGGGGCTCACCCGCGCCGGACCGCGCTCGGCCAGTGTGAGGGTCTGTTCGGTGGTGGTGCTGATCCCGCCGATGCCCGAACCGATGATGACGGCCGTACGTTCACCCAGGCCGTTGGAGAACTCGAGACCGGCATCGCGCACGGCTTCACGAGCGGCCACCAGCGCATATTGCACGAACGGATCCATGCGCCGGGCATCTTTGGGCGCAAAATGATCTTTGGGGTTGAAATTCTTGACCTCTGCAGCGATGGTGCTGCGGAAATCCTTGGTATCAAAGCGGGTGATGGGAGCGACCCCAGAGCATCCGTTTACGACGGCGTTCCACGTGACGGGCACATCGTTCCCCACAGGAGAGACGGTCCCCATGCCCGTGATAACCACTCGCTTACGCATTAACCTACCTCCTGATGTGCGGGTTCATTTCGTTTCATGTAACACAGAACAGCGTCAAGAGTTGCCCTATCCGGGCAGAGTTGCGCCAAAAGTCGTACCCCCCTTCCGAAAGCCCTGTCATTCGGGCGAGATTGATCGTCGCGTCAATCTCGTATGTCCATAGCGCAACCCGGATGATGTTGGGGTGTTATTTCACGCAGTTCAGAGGGAGGCACACCACATGCTCAAGACCGCATTGACCGAGCTTTTAGGAATCGACTATCCGATCATACAGGGTGGAATGGCCTGGGTAGCCACGGCCGAGCTGGTTGTGGCGGTATCCGAGGGAGGCGCTCTGGGAATACTGGGGGCCGGCAACGCTCCCGTCGATTGGGTCAAAGATCAATTGACCAGGATCAAGGAGAACACCTCCAAGCCCTATGGCGTCAACATTCCGCTCTTTTCGCCCTTTGCCGATCAGGTTGTCGAGCTGTGTATTCAAGAAAAGGTGCCCGTGCTCACCACCGGCGCCGGTAATCCCACGCCCTATATCAAGCCGCTCAAAGAGGCGGGCATCATCGTTATCCCCGTCGTGGCGTCGGCCGCTCTGGCGCGCCGCCTGGAAAACGCCGGCGCCGATGCCGTCATCGCCGAGGGGCTGGAATCGGGCGGGCATATCGGCAGCGTAAGCACCCTGGCGTTGCTTCCCCAGGTCGTTGATGCCGTTCGGATCCCCGTCATCGCCGCGGGCGGTGTGGGTGACGGGCGTGGCCTGGTCGCCGCTCTGTCGTTGGGCGCCGCCGGCGTTCAGATGGGCACGCGATTCGTTTGCACCGACGAATGCATCGCCCACGCGAATTATAAAGAGGCCATCATCAAGGCCAACGAGCGCTCGACGCTGGTGACCGGCCTCTCCATCGGCCACCCGGTGCGTTGTCTACGCAACCCCATGTCGCGCGATTTTGAAGAGTTGGAGCGGCGTGGAGCCTCGGATCAGGAGATCATCGAGTTTGGCACCGGCCGGCTGCGTATGGCGGTGATGGACGGTGACGTGGTGCACGGCTCGGTCATGGCCGGGCAGATCGCCGGCCTGATCCGTGATGTGGCGCCGGCCGCAGAGGTCATTCGCCGCATAGGGGCCGAGGCCGAGGAGATCATCGGCGGGCTCGGGGCGTTCGTCGCCGGCTGATGGCCGATTCTCACGATGGAGAGAACGATATCATGAGCAAACGCCGCATCGCCCTGGTTTTTCCGGGGCAGGGATGTCAGTCAGTCGGCATGGGCCAGGCACTGTATCAGACCTACCCCGCCGCCCGCGAGATATTCGATCTCGCCGATGAGGTGCTGGGGTTCTCGATCTCGCGTCTCTGCTTCGAAGGGCCGGCCGAAGAGCTGAACGATACCGCCAACACCCAGCCGGCCATCTATACCGCCACAATGGCCCTCTGGGCCGCACTGGCGCCCAGAATCGAAGGGCTCAAGCCCCATGTGGCCTGTACCGCCGGCCACAGCCTGGGCGAATTCTCGGCGCTGGCCGCCGCCGGAGCGCTGGATTTCGCCGACGGCCTGCGCCTGGTACGGCGTCGTGGCGAGGCCATGCGCGATGCCGGCGCCGCCGCGCCGGGCGGCATGGCCGCCATCATCGGCCTGGACGACGAGACCGTCGCCGAGATCGTGGCCGAAGCATCGGCAACAGAGCCCGCCGCCACAGGTTCGGGCGTGTGGATCGCCAACTATAACTCGCCGGGACAGGTCGTCATCGCCGGGGAGGGCGAACGCTTGAGCCGCGCCATGGAGCTGGCCAAAGCCCGCGGCGCGCGACGCGCCCTGCCCCTGGCCGTCAGTGTGGCCTGCCACACGCCCCTCATGGCTGCGGCGGCCGATCGTCTGGGCGATGCGCTGAGCGAGACCACCATCCACCGCCCCTGGGCGCCGGTGGTCAGCAACGTCACCGCCACCCCGCTCAGCGAGCCTGATGAGATTCGCGCCGCCCTGCTGGCCCAGCTCTCCTCTTCGGTGCGCTGGGTCGAGTCGGTGCGGGCGATGGTGGCCGCTGGAGTGACCCATATGATCGAAGTGGGGCCGGTAGCCGTCGTCATCGGCCTGTCCAAACGCATCGCCCCGGATATGACGCAACTGAGCATCACCGACGGAGCCGATATCGAAATGTTTGACGCAGGGAGTCTGGGCATATGAGCGATCTGACGAACAAAGTAGCCGTCGTCACCGGCGGCTCGCGGGGCATCGGCCGGGCCATTGCTCTGGAGTTGGCGCGCCGCGGGTGCCGTGTCGTGGTGAACTATCAGTCCAACGCCGATGCCGCAGCCGGGGTGGTTGCCGAGATCGAGGGCGCCGGCGGACAGGCTCTGGCCGTGCAGGCCGATGTGAGCCGGGGCGAGGAAGCCCGGCGGCTGGTGGATGCGGCCATCGAGGCCTATGGCACCATCGATATATTCGTAAACAATGCCGGCATCACCCGCGACACCCTCCTGATGCGCATGTCGGAGGATGACTGGGATGCCGTGCTGGATACCAACCTCAAGGGCGCCTTTCACTGCGCCAAAGCCGTGCAGCGCACCTTTTTGCGCAAGCGCAGCGGCCGACTGATCCAGATTGGATCGGTCGTCGGTCTCATGGGCAATGCCGGCCAGGCCAATTATGCCGCCGCCAAGGCAGGCCTGGTCGGCTTGACCAAGGCGCTGGCCCGGGAGCTGGGCTCGCGGGGCATCACCGTGAATCTGGTCGCGCCCGGGTTCATCGATACCGACATGACGGCGCGGCTCCCCCAGGAGCTGGTCGAGAAGATGAAAGAGCAGATTCCGCTGGCCCGGCTGGGCCAGGCCGAGGATGTCGCCGCCGCGGTGGCCTTTCTGGCCTCGGATGAAGCGGGTTATATCACCGGACAGGTGCTGTGTGTTGACGGCGGCCTGGCCATGTAACATCACCATTTATCCTCCTCATCGGCGCGGCGCCGGCCCTTGTACAGGGGCCGGCGCCGTTTTTTGGGAGCGGGAAAGACGATCGGTAAATGCATTCAAGACTTTTACAACGGCATCGCTGTTGTTTGGTCCTTACCCGGGGAGAGGGCGATTGACATACCTGCTGTTGTCGTGCTAGCATAGCTTTATGAGCCCCTCATGTTGATCACCGCAGCTCAGGGCTCCATCACGCATGAAGGAGCGCTCGTGACCGATCCTCATCATCCCGCGACACCCCCGGCCCCTCAACCATGGCCGGAGATATCCGATCGCCCGTTACTGGGCGCCAACGGCACCGAGGCCATGCAGGCTTTGTTGGCCGACGGTGACGGGGTCATGCCGGTGGATTACTTCAAGGTAGGCCCCTTTATGGGCCGTGAGGCCATCGCCGGCCTGGCGGCGCGTTATCCGCTCATGCTGCACCTGGACGATACCCTCAGCGGCCACCAACCCCTTGAGGCCGATGCAATAGAGCATATCGTCGATTGGATACGGCTTACCGGCACGCCGTGGACGTCGGAGCATATCGGCTTTGGTGTCGCCGATGTCTCTCTGAGCGACCTGCTCATCACCCGGCCGGCATCCGATAGGCTCTCATACGATCGGGCGCTGGCCAACATCATCCGCAACGCCCGCGCCCTGGCCGGGGCGATAGACGTTCCGCTACTTCTGGAAAATATCCCCCTGTTCCCCAATATGGCTCACCTGCACGTCTGCGAGCCCGAGTTCATCTCTGTCGTCATCCGCGAAACGGGCTGTGACATGCTGCTGGATCTGGCTCATGCCCGGGTGAGCGCCCATGTGCTGGGATACGACGTGTACGATTACCTCTCGCAGTTGCCGCTGGATCGCGTGGTCGAGCTCCATCTCAGCGGCCCGCGAAAGCTGGTCGAGGTCGACGCGGATCGA
>JBMNOI010000210.1:0-2500 GCA_050942995.1 Anaerolineae bacterium | reverse complement strand
GCGCACCACGTTGCCGTCGATGGCGGCCAGATCGTGGCCGTAGGCGATGCTGAGCACGGCGGCGACCATATACTCGCCGATGCCGGGCAGCGCGCGAAAGGCGATGGCATCATCGGGCACGCGGCCGCCATATTCGGCGCAGACGATCCGCGCCGCGGCATGCAGATTGTGCGCCCGGGCATAGTAGCCCAGCCCCTGCCATAGCGATAGCACCTCGTCCAGGTCGGCGGCGGCCAGGTCGCAGATGGTGGGAAAGCGCGCCGTGAACCGTTCATAGTAGGGGATCACGGTAACGACCTGAGTTTGTTGCAGCATCACCTCTGACACCCAGATCAGATAAGGGTCGTCGGTGCGCCGCCAGGGCAGATCGCGGCGATGGGCTGCATACCAGGTCAACAACATATGGGTCAGGGGGTGGATATCGGGCGGAGGCTCGTTCGGGCTCACCGGACTCCTTTGGAGCGCCCTCCGGGGGCACGTGGCTCCTGTGTGGGCTGCCACAGCAGGGCAATCGCATTTGGCTTTAAATCGCTTGGCCGTGCCGCCAAACCGCCCGGCTCCCGGGTGAGGGCCGAAGAGCGGCCATGCCGTTGTGTGCGAGTTTCAAAGGCGTTTGCCCTGGCCGTCACAGATTGGCCCACGGGGCGGATGCGCTATAATGTCATCGTCAAGAATCAATAAAACAAGTCGGATGGTGACGGGATAGAGCAGCGCCATCGCCGCCACCATCTCGAAGCGATCATACCCTGCGAGGGATTGCACATGTATAGTGCGCTGTTACGGCTGTATCTCGAGGTTTCTCAGAGCCCCATCCTTTATATCGGCCTCATCATGTTGCTCATGGCCTCGTGGGCCCTCATCGTGACCGTCATCGTCGAGATCGTCGTTCGGGCCTTTGAGGCGCCCAGACGGCGCTAGGCCGTATCTGACAATCGGTTGTTTATATTATTATGGAGGCATAGCCCCACAATAATATAAAATACACCGCTCAGGCTCACCGGTATGCCCGATGTAGCCCTTTTCATATGTGGCGGCTCGTTCTTCAAGCACGCTCCGGGTGCCCTGAGCGCTTCACGGGTCGGGATCGGAGCATCCTCAGGATAGGCGACCCCTCTATTCGGCGTAGATATTGATCATATCGCGCAATACAGCGGCCGAAGTGGGCACAGGCCCTTTTTCCTCGATCACGGCGCTGATGATCCCCATAAAATCGGTGTGATAGACGACGCCCATATCCCAGCGGCCTGTACGGGCCATGGGATGGTCTTTATCCAGCGCCACGGGCTTGACATACAAACGGTAATCATCTCCCTGTTGTTCTGCCACAGCCAGCAGCTTGATGACCTTGCCCTCGGCGCGGGCGCTCTTGAGGTCATCCAGCGTCACCTGCCGGATCCCCTCCACCGTCAGGTCGTCCAGAGTGGTGGGGCGACGGAGCACGCTGTTGGCGATGATGACCAGTTTGTTGGCGGCATCCCATCCGTCCACGTCCAGCGTGGGGTCGGGCTCGGCGATGCCGGCCTCCTGAGCGCCGCGCAACGCCTCCTCATAGCTGATCTGTTCCTCGTCCATGCGGGTGAGGATATAGTTGGTGGTGCCGTTAAAGATGCCTTCCACCCGCGTCACGCCGCTGCCGGCCAGATCGCGCACGCCCAGATTGACCGTGGGCAATCCTCCGGCCACCGTGCCGCTAAAGAGGAACGATACTCCGGCCTGTCGGGCCATGGCCATCAGCTCCTCATAGGCCAGCACCAGCGGGCCCTTACAGGCCGCCACCACATGCTGCCCGTGGCTCAACGCATAGCGCACACAGCTCATGCCCGGCTCGCCGTTCTTTAGATTGGTGGGCGAGGCATCCACCAGGATCTCGGCAGGCGCCGCCGTCACCATCTCTAGCGCCGTCATGCCCGGCCGTCCGGCCTCGGGGTATGTGGACACGCCCTGGCGGGCCAGTTTGATATCGCGCACGCGGGCGATATCGAGTCCGGCGGGGTCGATGGCCGCACCGGTCGAGTCGGCCGCTCCCACCAGCACAAAGCGCAGGCCGTAATCGGCCTCTATAGCGGCCTGGCGATGCACCAGCACATCCAGCAGGTTGCGTCCGATGTTACCCAGGCCGATGAGTGTATAAGGAATCTCTCGTACCGACATGCCGCCTCCTGATCCGCATCTATTGCTTCGAACTCGCCGGAGCCGACGCCCCGACTGTGGCAAGTCTACCATGAAAAGGGATGCCGGGCCAATTATGACGCGCGGAGGAAGCGGCGTTCTCGTTCTTTTCACCGGCTCTGGCTTTGCCGTGATGACAGATGACGAATAGCGCGGAACGGATCGAACGGCCCGGGCGGTATCTCTGGCCGAGGGGCATTCCGGACCGGAATGCCCCTCGGCTGTGCCTATGCGACCGATACCTCTACGGTCTGCCCGGCGTTTTTCATCAGCCACACATAGCCGTCCTCCAGCCCCGGGCGCGCCGCCTCGGCATGGGGATACTCGGCCG
>JBMNOI010000209.1:0-2517 GCA_050942995.1 Anaerolineae bacterium | reverse complement strand
GTCGAATGCGTCAAAGAAGCGCACGTCGGGGTTTACGGCAAAGCCCAGATCCTGGAGATAGTTCAGAGCCTCCCACTGGCTATCGATGCGGATGTCCTCGCTGTAGCCGATCGCATAGACGAACAGGCGCAACGGCCGGTCCGCCGTGATGCGCGAATCCAGCTGGCGCACCGAGCCGGCCGCCGCATTGCGCGGATTGGCAAAGGTCGGCTCTCCCGCAGCCTCTCGCCGTCGATTCAGATCCTCGAACAGGTCGCGGGGCATATAGATCTCTCCGCGCACCTCGATCACAGAGGGCGGCTCGGCGATGCGGTCGGTGAGCGGGATCCGCAGCGGCACGTTGCGGATGGTGCGAACGTTGGCGGTGACATCCTCGCCCATGCGCCCGTCGCCGCGGGTGGCGCCACGCACCAGCACGCCGTTCTCGTAACGCAGGGCCACTGCCAGCCCGTCGATCTTGGGCTCGGCGACAAAGCGCAGCGGCGTATCCTCACCCAGGAGACGCAGAGCGCGGTCTCGCCAGGCCTGCACCTCCTCTCGCGAGAAGGCGTCGGTCAGGCTGGTCATGGGATGGGGGTGAATGACCCGGGCGAATTCAGGTAGCGGCTCGCCGCCCACACGGTGAGTGGGGGAATCGGGAGTAACCAACTCGGGATGTTGCTCCTCGAGGTCGCGCAGTTCGTGCATCAGGGCGTCGTATTCGGCGTCGCTGATCTCGGGTTGATCCAGCGTATAGTAGCGGTAGCCGTGATAGCGGATGACCTCTCGCAACTTTTCGATTCGAGCCGCCACGTCTTGAGACATCTTTATTCCTCATTCTATGCTTACAAATACACAGCCCGGGGCAGAGCCAGATCATGCTCCGTCCCGGGCGGATTGTCCAATCTATGGTCAGAATCGTCCCGATATCGCCTCAGCGCCCTGCTAGCGCCGGCGCCGGCACCGGCCGGGCACTGACGGATTCTGATCGAACCGGACCTACGGCGTGGTCAAGTACTCGACCACGACCCAACCGGTGGTGCCGGCTTCGTCACGCACCTGCCACCATGTATAGTCATTGGCATCCTGCGGACCGCCGATGATTTCGACCGTGCTCCCGTCGGTCAGTGTCTTGACCCGGGCATGGCCGGTGCCGGCGCCGGCGCGCATATTCAGGCCCGACCCACCCGACGAGACGACGGCCGTGCTCCCGATGGCCAGATCGGGCGCGGACGCGGGCTCTTCCTCTCCCTGCTCTGCCGGAGCTGTGGGAGTGGTTACACCCGGCGGTGTGGCCGTAAAGGTCGGCAGGGGCGGCAAAGCCTGGCGTGTAGGTGTCACATCGCCGACCTCACCCTCCGGTGTGGCCTCCGGGGTCGGCTGGCTATCGATGACGCGCAGGGTGGGCGTCATGGTGGCGTCTGCTCCGGGCGCGTCCGAGGGCGCGAATATAGCCCACCACAGGCCGGCCACAACAACCACCACCAGCACGGGCACCGCCACCCACATCCATTTGGGCCACAGGTCCTGGTTCGACCTGCTGCGGCTGGGTTTGTTTGGCTCGAAGGACATCAGGATGCCTCCTTTTGATCATATGAGAGCGAAGCAGCCGCATTATAATCCGCAGGTTCCGGCCTGTCAATGTGCCTCTTTTGCAGTTCAGTGACAAAGGAAGAAAAAGACGTACACTCTGCACCGGTCGGGTCATGGCGACGGATACCTGCGAGACATCGAGATCATATGAAAAAAGAGCCCTTTAGATGATAAAACCGCATCTCGATCCGACCGCATCACCCGGTTTTGTGGGTTCGATGTGCCCTGAAAACGGCAAGGGATGGTATACGCGGGCATAACGTGATATAATACGCTTGTCTGTCGGGTCATAAAGTACCCGTTAATTCCTTATACGGGCATATCCTGTTGGGTGAACGCCTTTCGCCTGCGGTGATCGGCCCTTTTTCCACCACGGCGGCATATCGCCGACGCATTCGAGGCAGAGGTGACAGGTGCCAACGACTCGATACAAGACCCTGATGCGTTACCTGAATCGACGTGACCTCCTGGAGATGGCCGTGCTGGCCACTCTTATTTTTGTGTCCGACCGGCTGGCCTTCTGGGGGGTGTTCGGCGACCGCTTTCCACTGCGGCCGGCGGCCCCTTTGTGGATCTCTTCGGGCCTGTCGGTTGCAGCCATTCTGTTGAGGGGCTATCGGCTGTGGCCGGGCGTGTTGGGCGGAATTCTGGCGGCATCCCTCGTCGCCGGCTGCCCGTTCGGCGTGGCTCTGGGACTGGGCATCGCCACATCGTTGGAATCTGTGCTCGCGACGCATCTTTTGCGACGGCTGCTCAATTTCCGTAATTCACTGGATCGCATCTCCGATGTGGTTGGGTTTGTCATCTTTGCCATGGGTATCAGCCCGGTGGTGGGCGCGACACTGAGCGTAACCAGCCTTTGGTTGGGCGGCATCGTCAGTGAGACGGGATTCGTTTCGGTGTGGTGGCTCTGGTGGCTGGAGAGCGCCACCGGAGTACTCCTGC
>JBMNOI010000208.1:0-2568 GCA_050942995.1 Anaerolineae bacterium | reverse complement strand
ACGTGTCGAGAGGGACATCATATTGACGACACCGGCGGCCTCGGCGGCCTCAACGAGCTCGCGGGCGGCCTCCTCACAATCGGCCAGCGGCTTGGTGACCAGGACGTGCTTGCCGTTTCGGACCGCCTCCAGAGCGATGGGCACATGCCACTGGTTGGGGGTGCCGACAAAGACGGCGTCGATCTCGGGGTCCTGGCACATCTTCCTGTAGTCGGTGTAGAAGGTGACCGGATCGGGGAGCTCCCGGGCGAAATCGCGCATGCGATCTTCCAGCAGATCACACAGCGCCACCACCTTGCCCCGGGGATTGGCCGCGATGGCCCTGCCGTTCGGGCGACCAATACCCATTCCGACGATGGCTGTTCTGACTGTTTGCATGAGTTATGCAGCTCCTTGCATCGTGAGATTCGGTCTCGGTATCCCTGGATCGTACCCGATTACGGAACATAGCGATCGACTGCCTGCGTACGTGGTCAAGCATTTTTACCCGAGCGACCAGCCTCCTTTCGATCTGCCGCATGCACGAGCGTTTCGGTCATCACACGGTCTTGCACCGGATGTGAGCTGTGCCGACGAGAGCCGACAGGAAAAACAGCATGGCGGCACAGCCCATGGTGGCTGTGGTCAATCCAGCCGCACCTCTCTACCCGTCTCACCGCTCTCGAGCAGGGCCTCCATCATCTGCTGCACGATGAGGCCGTGGCGCAGCGGCGCCTGACACTCGGCGCCGTCCAGGATGGCGGCGATGAAATTGTCGGCAACGAGATCGAACCCGCCGGGTGTCTGGGGCACCTCGACGGTGATATCCTGTGGCGCGTCGTTCACGGTGCGATAGACGGTGAGCGGCCGAAGCCGCGCCCCGGCCTCGGTACCGAACAGCTCGATCTGGGTCTCACCGGCATCGGGCAGGTGACAGGCCCAAAAGCTCTCCACTTGCAGGCCGGCACCGTTCTCGAAGCGGATAAAGCCCCCGCCATAGTCGTCGGCGGCGTACTGACGATAATGCTCCGGCGCGGGGCGGCGATAGTCCCAGAACCCCTGGCCGCGCGGGCCAAAGCGGGCGCCGGCGGCCCCCAGTACAGAGACCGGCTTGGGCATACCCATCAGCCACCAAGCAGAGTCGAGCACGTGGACGCCCATATCGCGAAAGGCGCCGCCGCCCTTTTGGATAAAGCCAAGATTCCAATCGGGGATGCCGCTGCGTCGCAGGCTCTGTGCGCGGGCATAATATACCTCACCAAATTCACCCTGTTCGCGGAGTCTGCCCAGATATTGTACGGGATTGGAGAAGCGTATACCCAGCGACATCATATTGACGACACCGGCGGCCTCGGCGGCCTCAACGAGCTCGCGGGCAGCCTCCTCACAATCGGCCAGCGGCTTGGTGACCAGGACGTGCTTGCCGTTTCGGACCGCCTCCAGAGCGATGGGCACATGCCACTGGTTGGGGGTGCCGACAAAGACGGCGTCGATCTCGGGGTCCTGGCACATCTTCCTGTAGTCGGTGTAGAAGGTGACCGGATCGGGGAGCTCCCGGGCGAAATCGCGCATGCGATCTTCCAGCAGATCACACAGCGCCACCACCTTGCCCCGGGGATTGGCCGCGATGGCCCTGCCGTTCGGGCGACCAATACCCATTCCGACGATGGCTGTTCTGACTGTTTGCATGAGTTATGCAGCTCCTTGCATCGTGAGATTCGGTCTCGGTATCCCTGGATCGTACCCGATTACGGAACATAGCGATCGACTGCCTGCGTACGTGGTCAAGCATTTTTACCCGAGCGACCAGCCTCCTTTCGATCTGCCGCATGCACGAGCGTTTCGGTCATCACACGGTCTTGCACCGGATGTGAGCTGTGCCGACGAGAGCCGACAGGAAAAACAGCATGGCGGCACAGCCCATGGTGGCTGTGGTCAATCCAGCCGCACCTCTCTACCCGTCTCACCGCTCTCGAGCAGGGCCTCCATCATCTGCTGCACGATGAGGCCGTGGCGCAGCGGCGCCTGACACTCGGCGCCGTCCAGGATGGCGGCGATGAAATTGTCGGCAACGAGATCGAACCCGCCGGGTGTCTGGGGCACCTCGACGGTGATATCCTGTGGCGCGTCGTTCACGGTGCGATAGACGGTGAGCGGCCGAAGCCGCGCCCCGGCCTCGGTACCGAACAGCTCGATCTGGGTCTCACCGGCATCGGGCAGGTGACAGGCCCAAAAGCTCTCCACTTGCAGGCCGGCACCGTTCTCGAAGCGGATAAAGCCCCCGCCATAGTCGTCGGCGGCGTACTGACGATAATGCTCCGGCGCGGGGCGGCGATAGTCCCAGAACCCCTGGCCGCGCGGGCCAAAGCGGGCGCCGGCGGCCCCCAGTACAGAGACCGGCTTGGGCATACCCATCAGCCACCAAGCAGAGTCGAGCACGTGGACGCCCATATCGCGAAAGGCGCCGCCGCCCTTTTGGATAAAGCCAAGGTTCCAATCGGGGATGCCGCTGCGTCGCACGGTGCGAGCGTGGCCGTAATAGATCTCACCGAACTCGCCGGCCTGAATCAGGTCTCCCAGGTAGATCAC
>JBMNOI010000099.1:0-14610 GCA_050942995.1 Anaerolineae bacterium | reverse complement strand
ATGGCCGCAAAGCGCGTCGCCAGGTGGGTTTTGCCGATGTGGGCGGGGCCGGTCAATAGGTAAGCGTGGCCCACGCGGTCGGCATCGACCACCCGCCGCAGGAAATCCAGCGCCCAACCGTGCCCTTTGGTATCGTCATGCATGCTTTACACTTCAAAGGCAGAGCTACACCGATCATTATGCCATAATGTGTTGAATATTGTAACATGAGTGGGGCGAGTGTACAAATGGTTGTCGGGTACAGCGGAGCAAAATACCCCTCCCCGTAATCGATATGCCATATAATCCAGACGATTCGAAAAGAGTCGTATCGACGATTGATCCTCATAGCCGGAGGGGCATCCCGTCAGGTGAGCGCCGATCATGAGGGCCGGGCGGCTGTGCCCGATAGACCTCGGGGATGAGCAGGGCGGTGCACGGTCCGGTATCTCCTTACGAGGGCCTCTGCCGGGAGCGAACGGTTCAAAAAGTACACGATTTGTTCGTCCCTTCGGAAGGGGAGGGGTTGCGGCTTGTACGTAGCCCCGGAGGTGAAGGGGCCGTGTGCGCATATTGCCAATCGGCCGTAATCATGCTAAAATTAGGCTACATAACGCTACCAGCCATTGTTCGCCACCATGCTGCCTGCTGAGCGTCGCATGGTGGCGTCTTTGTTTTGTGATAAATCGAGTATCCACCCATGTATACCGAACGTCGAACCTGGAATGATCCTCTATTGCGCACCATCATCGGGACTGCCGTCGCTTTTGCGATTGGTTTTGCGCTGGTCTATGTATATTGGGGGAACGGCCCATATATCGGATCCTCGCCCATCTTTATTCCGTTGATTTCGGGGATTGTCGCCGTCGCCTCTCTCAGTGTGGCGTTCCTCGCCCTGGGGCGGTACCCGGTGCAAGATGAGCCCGCAGCCTTCTGGCTGGGATTGGGCCTGAGCGCTATGGGGATTCTGTTTGTGATTCATGCGCTGGCCTGGCCCGAGATCGGACCAACGGTGTGGGGTATTTCGTCCACCCAGATCAACACGCCGCTATGGCTCTTGCTCTTGTCCAGGATGATCACCGGCGTGTGCCTGCTGGTCGCCGCTCTTTCATCATGGCCACGGGCGAGCAGTGGGTGGACTCGTCGGTGGCCATGGCTCGTTGCGGGCTGGTTTGTCCTCGTGGTACTGGTTGGGATTCTGTGTGTGACATTTGAGGCGTCTCTTCCTCACTTTGTGACCATGGATGGAGCATTTACCGTTAATCTGAACATCGTCTCGATGCTGCTCATCGCGCTGCACGGCGGGGGCGCCGTGGTCGCTACGCGCCGATATCGCAGCGAGTCGGATCATCTCTTCGGCTACGTCGCTCTATTGCAGATTACGATAGTCTTTGCCATGATCGCCGGGCTCCTGGATCATCGATTCTACGGATTCTGGTGGTACCTCAACCGCGTGAGTGCGGTGGGCGGGCTATTTGTGCTGCTTTTCGGTGTGCTGTCCGGATATGTGAACCTCTATCGGCGGGAACGGGGCAGGATGATAGAGTTAGAGCGCCAGCAAGCGCTGCTTCAGGCCGTGCTGAAGCAGATGCCCTCGGGGTTGATCGTTGCCGAGGCGCCTTCTGGACGGATTACCCTGAGCAATGACCGGGCCGTTGAGATTCTGGGTCATAACGCGATTCCCTCTGTGGGTCCCATGGAGTACACCCTGTACGGCGCCGTGCACCACAACGGCACGCCTTATCGCGCGGAAGAGCACCCCCTGACCAAAGCTCTGGCGGGAGAGATCATTATTCAACAAGAGGTAATGTACCGCCAAAGCGACGGTCACATTGTGTGGCTTTCGGCGAATGCGGCGCCGGTGCGCGACGAACAGGGTGAAATTCGTGCCGCCGTGGTGAGCTTTCAGAATATCACCGGGCAGCGAGAGGCCGAAAAGGCTCTGCTCGAGGTAAACGAGACGCTGGAGCAACGGGTGATAGAGCGCACCGAGCAGCTTCGGGCGCTTACCGTCGAATTGAGTGGCGCCGAGGAGCGGGAACGCCGGCGCCTGGCGCGACTGCTACACGATCATCTGCAGCAGTTATTGGTGGCGGCGCGCTTTCAGATCGACTCCCTTCGGCGGGCAGCGCATAACGCACAACGCGTGCCGCTGGAAGAGGCGGGGCGGCTGCTGGATGAGTCAATTCGTGTCTCGCGGAATCTGACAGCCGAACTGAGCCCGCCGGTGCTCTATGATATGGGCTTGCCGGCCGCTCTGGATTGGCTCGGTCGATGGATGGAAGAGCATCACGGCCTTTTAGTGCATTGTCGGATAGAGGACGGGACGGATATCCCCGATCAGAGTCTCCGCGCCTTTATCTATCATGCGGCGCGGGAGCTGCTCTTTAACGTCGTCAAACATGCCCGAGTGAACGAGGCGATGCTTGAACTGGAACGAGACGATAATTCAGTTCATTTAACGATACAGGATGAGGGCGTTGGATTCGACCCCTCGCAGCAGGCGACGATCCCCGGCTCTTTTGGCCTATTCAGCATTCGGGAGCGCCTGGAATATCTGGGAGGTTACATGCAAGTGCAAAGTGCTGCCGGCAAAGGGACTCGTGTCATGTTGCACGTGCCTCTGGGGCTGGTGTCACCGGTGATAGATGCCGTGCCCGATGCGGTCCAGACGATAGACGGTCGGGAGGATATCGAGACTCAAGTCCAAGAATATCTGACCCACTTGCCGGATATCCGTGTCGTGGTGGCCGATGACCACCATATTATTCGCCAGGGGCTGGTGGTCATGCTACAGGATGAGGACGGATTCGATGTGGTGGGGCAGGCCGCCGACGGGCGACAGGCACTGGATCTGGCGCTCCGACTGCGGCCGGATATCGTCCTGATGGATGTGACGATGCCCGATATGGACGGTATCGAGGCCACCGAGCGCATTCGCGATCAGGTGCCCGAGGTGCAGGTGGTGGGCCTTTCGATGCACGTCGATTCGCAGGTGGCGACGCGGATGTACGATGCCGGGGCTGCCGCCTATCTGACTAAAACGGGCGACCTGGACGAACTGCTGGACACATTGCGGCGGGTGGCTTCTATGCGCCAGAACTAGCGGTTGAGGGGGGGCCATCGTTCCCGGGCCCGCTCGCCATGCCCGGTGTTGCCTATGTCTGGGCGGCGGCTCGTTTCCCCATACCTCGGGGGCGGTGCGATAGATGCCGGGCTCGATGCGTCACGAGACGGCTTTAGGCGATTCCCCCTCCTGAGCGCGACGGTCCCAAGAGCGGGATTCCGCCGACCGAATCGATCCGCGGACAGATCGGGGATGGCGCACATAGCCATCCCCGGTTTTTTGTGCATCGGCGGTACGGGGTTTTTGCTCTATGCCGTCGATTCGAACACCTCGACGGCCTTTTGCATCTTTTCGATGACATCGACACCGAACGGGCACCGCTCCATGCAGACGCCACAGGCGGTACAATCCGAGGCGGGCGCGGGCAGAACGGCGTATTCGGGCACCAGCTCGTCCTTTGGTGTATAGATCGCGTCCACCAGGGCGATGGTGCGGCCGACATCGATCCCTGAGGGGCAGGGCAGGCAATGATTGCAGTAGGTGCATTGCCCTTGCATAAATTCGCGGGCGCGGGCCAGTGCTCTGGTATAGTCCTTTTCCTCATCTGTAGCCTGCAGGTATTCCAGCGCCGCCTCCAGTTGCTGCAGGCTGCGCACGCCGGGCACTGTGGTGTCGACGGGTTGTGAGAGGGTATAGTGCAGGCACTGGAGCGGTGTGATCGGCTCTTCGTCGGGCCGGTTACGCAATATATAACCTCCGCCAAAGGGCTTCATGGCCACCAGTCCCACGCCGTGATCCCGGCAGATGGGGAGAATGTCCGCGCTACCGTTGTAGGCCGAGGCCAGGTTCACCGGGGACATGATGACGTCGACCAGTCCGCTCTCCACGGCCTGCCGGACCATGGGAACGGTGTGAGTGGCGAGCCCAACGGCGCCTACCTTGCCCTCCTCACGATAGCGCTGCAAGAGCTCTACAGATTCGACCGCCCAACGCCACTTGAGTTGGGTGTCGACCATGGTGAACATGGCAATCTCGACATAACCGTTGTCCACCTGGCGCAGGATATGATCAAAGGTGCGCACACATGTCGGTATATCGTACTCGGCGCCTCCCCAGTGGGCGGCCAGCAGCAGGCGATCTCGATAGGGGCGCAGGATCGGCCCCATCATCTCCCAGTATTCGGGTTCGATATATAGCAGATCGACATAGTTGATACCGGCCTCTGTTGCACGACCGAGCACGGCATCGATGGTTTCGGTCAACGAGCCCTGGACATAATCGCCTATGAGATACTCTGTGCCCAGCCCCAGGGCGCTGACCCGATGCCCGGTTCGGCCCAATG
This sequence comes from Anaerolineae bacterium, assembly GCA_050942995.1. Lineage (GTDB taxonomy): Bacteria > Chloroflexota > Anaerolineae > UBA1429 > UBA1429 > JBMNOI01. Next base: position 10,222 of record JBMNOI010000099.1, on the reverse strand, counting down.
TACGGTACTCCATCATATGGCCTCCTGTATGAACTGCCGGCTCGATGAACAGGTTCCCAGTGTACCGCACATTCGCTTTGACATCTCCTGTCATATACGCATAGAATGGGGCGCTGTTGCGGCTCCGCCGGTACGTGCAGCATCTGACCGTCTGCCGGACGAGCCCTGTGCCCATTTCCGGGCCATATTCCCGCGTTATCCGGCCATGGCATGAGGGGTGGTCGGAGCACCAGAGCCACTTCGGCGGCGGCCCTATACGCGTGTCGGGATAAAGCGGGCGGCGTACCGGGCATTCATGACATGATGAAAGGGTATACGATGCAAGCGGCATATTTCCGTGGAGAGGGTCGAATCGAACTGGTCGATGTACCCCGGCCCACACCGGGGCCGGGAGAATTGCTCATACGCGTCGCCGCCAACGGCGTATGTGGCTCGGACCTCAAGATCTACAGAGGTGGGTTCGAGCGCATTCCGGGCCATGAGGTAGCGGGCACCGTCGTCGAGGCGGGGGACGGTTGCCAGACGGCGGTGGGAACGCGCGTGGCGGCCTATATTCCGCTGTACTGTGGTCGTTGTCCCCTATGTGCCCGCGGCAAGGAGAATGTGTGTCAGAATCGCCCCGGACTGCTGGGGTGGGCGACCGATGGCGGCTATGCGGAATATATGCTGTTGCCCGACCGGAATGCTCTGCCGCTGGCCGATGGCATCTCTTTTCATGAGGGCGTGTTGCTACTCGATACGCTGGGCACCTCAGGGCATGGCTTGCGCCTGGCGCGCTGTGCCGAGGTAGAGAGCGCCCTGGTGATCGGCGCGGGGCCCATCGGGATCGGCGCCGTGGCGCTGCTCAAGGCGTTTGGCGTGCCGCAGGTCTATGTCTCGGAATTCTCCGCCTATCGGCGAGAACGGGCCGAGGCTCTGGGAGCCGTGGCCATCGATCCACAGGCCGTTTCTCTCGAGGAGCGCATCTACGACGAGCACGCCTATGGCGTCGATCTGGTGTTCGAGGCGGTGGGATCGCCGGCCACCATCTGGCAGTCGCTGGATCTGGTGGCGCCCGGGGGCACGGTGAGCTATGTGGGAGAGCACTGGGGACGCCTCGAGCTGGAGCGGCCCAAGGGGCGCTGGATGCTCAACGACATCACCATGATCCGGTCGTTCTACTTCCCGCGAAGCGAGTTTGCCGAGAACCAGGCCATGATTCTGGATGGACGGTTGCAGGCGTCGGCGCTGGCCACCCACAGCTATCCGCTGAGCCAGATCGACCAGGCGTACGAGGCCTTTATCTCGGGAAATACGCTCAAAGTGATGGTCAACCCGTAAACGATGTCCGATGATCCGTCGGATCATCGGCGTCGGATCGTCCCAACTGACTGGTGGGCGCGCCACCTCGACGGACACCCGGCCTCACATAGTCCTCGTGTTCGGGAGGTTGACGCGCTCTACATTCAGGCGTACATTAGCAGACGCACCTTGTGTGCATTACCCATCAGGAGCATTATCTTGACCGAACAACGCGTTGCTGCGCCTGCAGAGACCTCGACCGATCCGTTTGCCCGACACCACCGCTGGAATGCACTGGCCTTTGCCATCGACATGGGCCTTTTTATGGTGGGCATGAACTTTATCAACGCCACCGTGGTGTTGCCCTCCTTTGTGACCGCGCTGGGCGGGAACGAGCTGGCCGTGGGGCTGGCCAACGGCCTGGCCAGTGGGGGGTGGCTGTTGCCCCAACTGGTGATAGCCGGCGTGGTCGCCCGCATGCCCCGTAAAAAGCCCATCATCGTCAGCGGAGCCTGGATCAGCAGGCCCCTCATGCTGGTGCTGGCGCTGATCATCTGGTTGCTGGGCGAGAGCCTGCCCCGAGTCACGATGATCGTCACCATGGCGACGGTATTCATCTTTTTCGTGTTCGACGCCGTGGTCAGCGTGCCCTGGTTCGATCTGGTGGCCCGGGCGCTGCCGGCCCGTCGACGCGGGCGCATCCTGGGCACAGCGCAGGTGCTGGGTGGCATCGGCGGCATTGGCGCAGGTGTGTTCGTGCGCTATATCCTGGGCGACGCCAGCCCGCTGCGCTTTCCGAACAACTATGCCATCCTGTACGTCATCGCGGCGTTGTTCTTTACCGGCTCGACCATCGCATTGATGATGATCCGCGAGCCGGAACCGCAGGCGGTGGATGACTCGGTACCGCGCCTGGGGGCCGTGCTGATGTCGCTGCCGCGCATCCTGATGCAGGATCGCCCCTTTTTGCGGTTGGTGATCGTGCGGGTGCTGGGGGGCTTTGTGACGATCGCCAGTGCCTTTTACGTGCTTCATGCCACCCAGCATGTCGGCCTGAGCTACGAGGCGACGGGATTTTTCGTCTCGGCGCAGGTGGCCGGCTCGCTCTTCTCCGGGTTGCTCATGGGCATGGTGCAGGATCGTTGGGGGCCGCGCACGCATATCCGTACTATCCTGATCATCTCGGGATTGCCGGCCGTCATCGCGCTGGGCATCAACGTCATGGCAGGCACATTGGGGCAGGCGGCGCTCTATCCCTACCTGTTGCTCTACTTTTTCCTGGGAATCAACATGAGCAGCATCGGCTGGCCCTTCTTTAACTGGGTTCTGGAGTATGCGCCGGAAGCTCAGCGTCCGCTTTATATCGGTATGATCAACACGCTCGCAGCGCTGACCATGCTGGCGCCGACGTTGGGCGGTTGGATCATTCGCGTGGCGTCTTATCCGGCAGTGTTTGCCACCGCGTTGGGCTTTGCCGCCGTCGCTCTGTTGCTCTCGTTGACGCTGCCCAGTACCCGAAATAGCTAGGCCGGGCCCGGTCACGCTCTCAGATCGTGTTCAGGGGCATCAACCGTCGAAAACAGACGGGGCCGACTGCATGGACGCAGCCGGCCCCGTGTTCTTTCTCGATGGGGCGATCATCCCAGGGCGACATCCAGCGCCATCATCAGGGCAAATCCCAGAATCGTACCGGCGGTGGCCAGGTGACTGTTGCCAGCAGACTGCGCCTCGGGGATCAGCTCTTCGACGACGACAAAGATCATGGCGCCGGCGGCAAAAGCCAGCGTGTAGGGCAGCAGGCCCCGGGCAGTGAGCACGAACCAGGCGCCCAACACCCCGGCGATGGGCTCGACCATGCCCGAAAGCTGCCCGTAGAAGAACGCTTTGCCCCGGGAAAGCCCCTCGCGGCGCAACGGCAGGGCCACGGCCGTGCCCTCGGGCAGGTTTTGCAGGCCGATGCCCAGGGCCAGCGCCATGGCGCCAGAGATATCGGCCCCGTCGATGCCCACGGCGGCGGCGCCAAAGGCCACACCCACCGCCAGACCCTCGGGAAAGTTGTGTAACGTAATGGCCAGAATCAGCAGGGTGCTGCGCTTCCACGAGGTGCTGACGCCCTCGACCTCACCGCCGCGCATGGCCGGATGCAGGTGAGGCAGAATGCGGTCGATGCCGCGCAATGCGGCCCCACCGGCGATAAAACCCACCACAGCGGGCACCCAGGAACCATCGGATAGCTCAATGGCCGGAGCCAGCAACGACCAAAAGCTGGCCGCGACCATGACGCCGGCAGCCATGCCGAGCATCGAATCCAGCACGCGGCGGTTAAAGTGGCGGGCGAAAAAGACGGGTACCGCCCCCAGAGCGGTCATAAGCCAGCCAAAGCTGGAGCCGAGCAGCGCCTGAAGTATGGGATCGAGTCCCTGGATGAAGGTCACCATCACCCTCCTGGGAAAAGATGGGATGCAGGGGACACGGCGTTTATTTTATGATGCGGTTGCCGCCCGTCAAGCGGCGGGGGAGTCACAACTGATTCGCACAGAATCATATGGCCGCCTTTATTTTCTTCTGGTAGCGGCGAGCTTGTCTCCGCTATGAGATGGGCAGAGGGCTGTATCAGGTAGAGTCGACGGCGGTGGGTACACCGCCCGCGTCGACTCTACGATAAGCGGTCTCGGGTTGGGCGGCGCGCTATGCCACAAGATCCACCACGGCGATGCGGCGGGCGATGGCGATAGCGCGTGGCGAGACGTCGCAGGTATAGGCGCGCACCTCTACGCCGGCCCGTGCCGCCCGAGCCAGCGCCCGGGCAAAGTCCGGATCGGTGCGGCGGTTCGGCGTAAAGCAATCGGCGTCGGGGCGCTGAATGACGAACACGGTCAGAGCGCGCTGACCGGCGGCGACGATCTCTTCCAGTTCGCCCAGATGGCGTCGGCCCCGTACGGTGGGTGCGTCGGGAAAGAGGGCCACCCGGTTCTCTACCAGGGTGACCGACTTGACCTCGACCCAGCACACGCCGGCAGGACCGGTCAGACGGAAATCGAGGCGACTTTGGCCGCGGACCACCTCGGTTTCGATTTGGGGGTAGTGGCGACCGAGGTCCAGCCCGTCAGATAGCGCCTCATAAAAGAGACGGTTGGGCAGGCGTGAATCCACCGATACGGGAATGCCCCCGTACTCTATCAGCACCAGATCATAGGCAGTGCGCCGGGTGGTCGAATGGACCGGCGCCAGCCACACGCGGCAGCCCGGATCGAGCAGCTCGCGCATCCGGCCGGGGTTGGCCATGTGGGCGGCATGCAGTTCGTTATCGATCTGCACTGTGGTGACAAAGCGATTATCGCGGCGAACGAATCGGCCGCAGACGAGATCGGGAAATTGCATGCGATGGCCTCGACCTGATTTTGTGCAAAAAGACACGATAGACCCTGATTCTACATCATCGTCGATGAGCGTCAAACCGCCACCTTCCGAAGGTGGTATTCGATATACAGGGCGATCGTGGCGCAGCGGCTTGATACAGTATGCAGACGTGTGTATTATCAATAGTCGAGCGGCAGATTATATATCGCTGCCCCATCCAATTTGATGATGGATTGATGAACCCGGATGCCGAGTGTGCGACCTTGCGGAGCGTCTCAACTCATTCATCATTCGTGGAAGGAGAAAAATGAAGATAGTTGTATTGGACGGCTATACTCTCAATCCCGGAGACCTGACCTGGGAGGGCCTGGAAGCCCTCGGCGAAGTCACCGTCTACGATCGGTCGGATCCCGACCAGGTTGTTGAGCGGGCGAAAGATGCCGATATCGTGCTCGTCAACAAGGTCAAACTGCCCCGTGATGTAATGGATCAACTGCCCAAGCTCAAGTTCGTCGCCGTGCTGGCGACGGGATACGATCCTGTGGATATAGAGGCCGCCCGCGAGCGTGACATTCCCGTGTCCAACATTCCCACCTATGGCACCCGATCGGTGGCACAGATGACCTTCGCCCACCTGCTGAACCTCACACAGCACGTGGCCGAGCATGCCCAAACGGTGCGAGACGGTCGCTGGACACGCAGCGCCGACTGGTGCTATTGGGATTTCCCCCTCATCGAGCTGGAGGGGCTGACCATGGGCGTGCTGGGGTTTGGCCGCATCGGTCAAAATGTGGGGCAGGTGGCTCTGGCTTTTGGTATGAACGTCCTGGCCTACGACGTCTTTGTCAAAGAATCGCCCATCCCCGGCGCCCAGATGGTCGATCTGGACACGATATTCCGGGAGAGCGATATGATCTCGCTGCATCTGCCGCTGACTCCTGAGACCCAGGGGATGGTCAACGCCGAGCGTCTGTCGCAGATGAAGAACACGGCCTTTATCATCAATACCAGCCGTGGCCCGGTGATTAACAACCAGGATCTGGCCGATGCGCTCAATAACGGCGTCATCGCCGGAGCCGGCCTGGATGTGCTGGACGTGGAGCCACCCCCGGCAGACAACCCGCTGCTGACGGCCAAGAATTGCTACATCACCCCGCATATCTCCTGGGCCACGCGCTCTGCGCGCGCCCGCCTGATGCAGACGGCGGTGGATAATGTGGCCGCCTTTATCAAGGGGCAGCCTATCAACGTGGTGAATTAACCCCGATGGGGATGTGCTGTATCGGATCATACCATGGTGCGCGGCGGGAGGTTGGTCTCCCGCTGCGTCGTCATTAGGCGCTACCAGAGCCGGAAGGGAGCGTGATGGCCGAATCGAATCTCAGACTGATGGTGGTCTCTGCCCATCCGGATGACGAAGCGTTTGGTTCGGGGGGCACGCTGAGCAAGTATGCGGCCGAGGGGTGCGACGTGTACGTCGTGATGGCGACGCGGGGCGAGGCGGGCAACATCGCCGAACCGGATATGGCCAGCCCGGCCAATCTGCCCGATGTGCGTGAACGAGAGTTGCGTTGCGCTTGTGAGCAATATGGGGCCCATCCGCCGATCTTTTTGGGCTATGTCGACGGGCAGTTGCCCATCGTGCATCAGGGGCAGGCGGTAGGGCGGTTGGTGCGCCTCATCCGCCAGATCAAACCCCATGTGATCATTACCTTTGGCCCCGACGGCATCTATGGTCATTACGACCATATCGCCGTGCACCGCTGGGTGACCATCGCCGTGGAGATGGCCACCGATCCCGACTGTTTCCCCGATGACGATGGCAAGTGCGAGCCATACGAGGTGGCCAAGGTCTATCATACGGCCATTACGGAGGATCAGGTCGTGGCCATGAAGGAGAGCGAGGGCCGGGCCGGCGTGATGATGGATGGTGTGCCGTTCCCGTTTGTGGGCCGCCGCCGGGACGAAATCACCACCGTGATCGACGTCTCTCGATATGTAGAGCAAAAGAAGCGGGGGCTGTTGTGTCACGCCACTCAGGTTGGACGAAACAGCTCCTTCCTCGAAGGACCTGAGGGCATGTTCAATCGGCCCGAGTTTGGCCGAGAGGTATACGTGCTGGCTCGATCGACCGTCGGCTGGCCCGACGGCAAAGAAGAGGATCTGTTCCGTGGCCTGCGCGGAGAGCAGGGGAACAGGTGAAGAGACGATGAATCCTGACAGGGCGATAACCGGACCCGATCCGGGCTATGTGCGGCTATACCGCTCCGGCGAGTTGCAGCGTCGGCTGGAGGAGGCCTATCGCCGGTTGGAGACTTGCGATCTGTGCCCCCGCGAATGCGGGGTGAACCGTTGCCGTTCGCCGGAGGGAGCCGGCTGTCGTACCGGCGAACAGGTCGTCGTGTGCAGCTACCACCCTCACTTTGGTGAAGAGGCCCCGCTGGTCGGGCGGCGTGGCTCGGGTACGATATTTTTCGCCTGGTGCAACCTGCGTTGCGTCTACTGTCAGAACTATGAGCTAAGCGCGATGGGCGAGGGGCACAAGGTCGATGCCGAGGGGCTGGCGGTGATGATGCTGCGGCTGGAGGATATGGGGTGCCACAACATCAATCTGGTCTCTCCCTCTCATGTGGTCCCGCAGATCCTGGCCGGACTGCTGGTGGCGATAGAGAGCGGCTTGCGTCTGCCGCTGGTGTACAACACCGGCGGGTATGATGCGCTCGATACGCTGCGCCTGCTGGACGGCATCATCGATATCTATATGCCGGATATGAAATATGCCGATGCCGCGGTGGGGCGGCGACTCTCGGGCGTGCCCGATTATCCGGCGGTGAACCGGGCGGCGGTGCGCGAGATGCATCGCCAGGTGGGCGATCTGGTGCTGGATGAGGATGGCGTCGCCCGGCGGGGGTTGCTGGTGCGGCATCTGGTGTTGCCCGACGGGCTGGCCGGCACCGCCGAGGTAGCGCGATTCCTGGTGCATGAGATATCGCCCAATACCTATATCAACATCATGGACCAGTATCGGCCATGCTATCGCGCCGGAGAGTACCCACCGCTGAACCGGCGGATCACCCGGCAAGAATATATCGAGGCGGTGCGGCAGGTCCGGGAAGCCGGTCTGTATCGCTTGAGTCGAGTCTGACGTTCAAGAGTAGAGCGGGAGGCGCATCATGGTTGAAAAGTTGATGGACGGCGTTTTCTGGGTCGGCGTGGTGGATTGGGGGCTCAAGCATTTCCACGGACACGAGCTTTCCACCCATCGGGGATCGTCGTACAACTCGTACCTCATTCTGGATGAAAAGATTGCCCTGGTCGACACGGTATGGGGACCGTTCCAGGACGATCTCATCGACAATATCCGCGAGGTGATCGACCCGGCACGCATCGACATCGTCGTGGCGAACCACGCCGAGAGCGATCATTCCGGAGCGCTGGCGGCGGTGCTGCGTCATGCGCCCAACGCGACATTGGTGACGTCTAGGCGCGGCGAAGAGAGTGTTCGCGGCCATTATCACCAGCCCTGGGAGATCAAGACGGTGCGTACCGGCGACCGCACCTCTCTGGGCCAGAACGAACTGGTATTCATCGAAGCGCCCATGCTGCACTGGCCCGATAGCATGTTCACCTATCTTACCGGTAAGAATCTGCTCATGTCCAATGATGCCTTTGGGCAGCACTATGCCACGGCGTTCCGCTTCAACGACCGGGTGAACCAGGAAGAGCTTTACGAAGAGGCGCTCAAGTACTATGCCAACATCCTCACGCCCTTTAGCGCCCGTGTCACGGCCAAGATCGATGAGGTGCTGGCGCTGGGCCTGCCGGTGGATATGATCGCCCCCAGCCATGGGGTGATCTGGCGTGATGATCCGCTACAGATCGTCTACAAGTACAAAGAATGGGCGGCGCAGGTGCCCGAAAAACGTGCCGTAATCCTGTACGATACCATGTGGGAGGCCACGCGTCGCATGGGTGAGGCGATAGGCGAGGGATTTGCCGCCGAGGGCGTGCCCTACAAGCTCTTCCACATGGCGACGACGGACCGAAATGACGTACTGACCGAGGTGTTCAAGGCCCATGCCGTGGTGGTGGGTTCGCCCACGCTGAACGGCGGTCTGCTGCCCACCATCACGCCGATTCTGGAGGATCTCAAGGGATTGGCGTTCAAGAACAAGGTGGGTGCGGCGTTCGGCTCGTACGGCTGGAGCGGGCAGGCCATCAAGCGCATCGAGGAGCACCTGACGTCGTGCGGTATCGACGTGGTGGCCGAGGGAGTGCGCATCAAGTGGCAACCCACGGAAGAGGATCTGGAGCAGTGCCGCGATCTGGGGCGTCAGGTCGCGCAGGTGATGAAAGAGCGCGCGTCACAGGCGTAGGGCGCTGATAGGATAGAAAACGCGGTGGGGAGGAATTCCTCCCCACCGCGTTTTTGCATGGATGCGGATGTCATGTCAGCCGCAAGGTGACGATCTCCTTCGGCTTCATGGCCACCTCGAACACTCCGTTCGTTACCGGCTCCGGATCGGCCAGCGGGGCGCTTTCCAGATTCACCCGCTGCGCCTGTGTGGGTGTAGGCCAGGAGGCGTTCTCGCCGCCGAATCGCAGCGTGGCCGCCATCGGTGCGGCCAGCGGGTTGAAGAATCGTACCTCCAGCGCCCCTGCAACGCGGCGCACGCTGGTGATGATGGCCGCTCCCTCCATCTCGAGCAGGCCGGCGACCGACGGTAACGAGCCGGTAGTGCGATAGACGGCCATATCGGCAGGATGCATGGGCACGGCGCGGAGCCCTGCCGTCAGATACTGGCCCAGGTAAGAGAGGCGCGCCCGTCCGGGTTCGCCCGGCAACGGAACGATCCAGTAACGGAAGGAGAGCGGACCAAAGAGCTGGCCGTCCGGCTCACCGTCGGTCATCACGGTGCGGCGCGTAGCACGGAACAGGGTGAGGGCGATGGGCCGCTCGGGCAGGTCGCGCACCGCCGCCTCGAGCAGGCCATCGGCCACAACGGCCAATCCCCGGCCGGTGCCGTATACGGCGGTCCAGCTCTGCTGCGGGCGCGTTTCGACCTCGAGCTCGCGGTAGAGGTGGTTATCTTCGCGCAGTGCGATGGGCCGCTCCACCACATCGTAGGGGCTGTCGGCCAGATAGGTGGTGGCCTGAGAGACGCCCGATGGGAACAGCACCCGCAGGCGATGGTCGCCGGCCACATTCTCCAGCGTGGTGCTCACCTCCAGCCGGTCGACGCCGCGCCGCAGGGTGATCTGGCTCTCGATGACGAGATCGACCCGTTGCGGGCTGCGCACCATATGGTTAAAGTCGAACTCGGCCGGCACCGACATGACGGTGCGGATGCGGAATGCGGCCATCATGGGGCCGTCGTGCAGCAGGGTGATGTCGGCGGGCGAGGCGCCGGAGAGGCAAGCCTGATCGTTCACCGCCTGCCCGTGGAACCAGCCGTCGCCGATATCGGCCACGTCCTCATAGGTCAGCAGGCGAGTGTAGACGTTGCCGGTGCGCCGGTCGGTTACCGTCAGGGTGCCGTTATTCTCTATCGCGACGGCCAGATACTCGTTTTGCATCGAG
>JBMNOI010000098.1:0-14689 GCA_050942995.1 Anaerolineae bacterium | reverse complement strand
CTGCCGATTCGGTGGGCGCGCATGGCCTGATAAAGATGGGTGCGGGCCAGCTCCCGTGATGCTTTGATCTGCTCGAATAGCGCCTGGGCGCGGTCCAGATGCTTATGGGCCGCCTCGGGCGACGTGGCATCTTTTTGCGCCAGAGCGACCATGCCCAACCCCAGGTAGCACAATCCGGCCTCGTAAGGCATTTCGCTTTCGCGCATCCCGTCCATCGCCTCCAGGAGGGTTGCCCGGGCATGTTCCGGCTCGCCCTTGAGGCAATGGGTAATGCCCTGCGTGGCAAGCAGATAAAACATCAACCCCGTCGCCTGAGCGGTAGCGGCCACCTCTATGGCCTGTCGGTAGGCCTCCAGCGCTTTATCATAGTGGCCCGTATCGCGATACAGATCGCCCTGATTGGCCAGCGCATAGGCTTCCAGCCGCCGGTCGGCCGCCGAACGCGCTTTGGCCAGGCTTTCCTGGAAGCGATCCTCTGCCTCGGCATACTGACCGGTGTACTGGTGGATGATGCCCAGGCCCTGTAACGTAGAGGCCAGCGCACTGGAATTCCCCAGACGACGCCAGCACATCAGCGCCTGATGATAATGCCGTCGGGCCCGGATAGGATGGCCCCGGTTCAGCTCGGCAGTGCCCATATCGTGGGCGATATAGGCGGCTTCGGTATCGTTGTTCATGCGCTCGGCGATCTGGAGCGCCGCCTCGAGCGACCTCATGCCCTCGTCATAGTCACCCTGTATGGTCTGGCAGATACCGAGCGTATGATAGGCCTGGATTCGGGGCAGGCAATCTTCATCGCCTATGGTGTCGAGGATCTGGCGGCAGGTTTCGATCGCCTCGCTGTGGCGTCCGCGCATGCGCTGAACGATACCCCGCTGTACCAGCGCCCGCGCGGCACCCATGATGTCGTGATGGGCGAGATAGGCGGTATACGATCGATCCAGCAGATCCAGCGCCTGAATCGGCTCGCCGGTCTCGGAATGGATTTTTGCGCGAAAGAGCAGTAGCGTGGGGTGTTCGGCCAGGATCGCCTCGGGCAACGCATCGATCCACTTTCTCAGCGTATCCCAGTTGCCGGCATCAAAGGTGTCCTGAGCGACCACCTGGATCGCCTGGGCGGCCTCTTCGAACGCCTGGCCCTGAAGATATCCCTCGATGGCTCGAGGCCAGTGCCCCTCGTGCACCATGATCTCGGCCTGGCGCAACGAGAGTTGCTGGTAGGTCAGCGGATCATCCTGCCGGAGCTTGGCGACCAGAAACTCGCGGAACAACTGGTGATACTGGTACCATAGCCCCTCGGCATCCAGCGCCGTAGTGAACAGGTTCTGTGCGGCCAGATCTCGCAGGATGTGCGCCGAGTTGTCGATCTCGAGCAGGGCATCGCACAATGGGGGGGTCATCTCGTTAAAGAGAGCGCTGCCCAGCAGAAACCGTTGAACGTCCTCGGGCTGGCGCTCCAGAATCTCACCGGCCATGAACTCGAATACGCCCTCGGTGGTGCCCGAGATCTCGAGCACATCCTGGGCGATCCCGGTAAGGCCGGCCTGTGCCGTCAGCAGTACGCCGGTGATCCAGCCCTCTGAACGCTTGGCCAGCAGGTCGATCTGTTCCCGGGTAAAGTCGTCACGTCCCAGTTTGTGGAGCAGCATTTCGATCTCGGGCGCCGTAAAGCGCAAGTGCTCCACGCCCAAACCCACCACTTCCTGCCGCGCGGCCAGGCGGGTGAGGGTGAGGCGGCGGGGGATGCCTCGGGAGGCCAGAATGACGTGGCAATGCTCGGGCAGGTAGCGCAGCAACCCGTCTACCAGGGCGTTTACCGGCTCGCTATCCAGCACCTCGTGATAGTCGTCCAGAATGATGACAAAATAGTGCGAGACGGTCTCTTCGATCTCGTGAACCAGCATGCGGACGAACGGCTCGACCGCCTCGGCGGGGCCGGTATGGTGACGCAGCATGGACAGAGTGGCCTCGCCAAAGTCCGGGAAGCGCTGGCGGATCGAGGCGACAAGGTACTCGACAAACGTGGGGACATACCGGTCGTTGGCATCCAGGCTGTACCAGCATACCGGCAGATCGGCATCGTGGGCGTAATCGATGAGCAACGAGGTTTTGCCATATCCGGCACCCGCCGATATCAGGATCAGCTTGTTGTGGATGTTGCTGTGCAGATAGTTGACGAGTCGCTCGCGCCGCAAGAGAGTCTGCTGGCGGCGAGGGGTTCGTACTTTGGTCTTGATCAGCGGGTACTCGTTATCCATATGCGTTGCACCGGGTGGAATGGGTGACTTCAACAATGTTAACCCAGCGATGACTATTGTAACACGATCTTGAGAACGACACAACCAGAACCATCGTTGATCGGTCGTTTGGCTCATAGTGTTTAATATCATGCATATTACCTATATTTTGCTATTTTTCAATATAGATAGCTCCGTTCATCTCTGATAAAGCCGTCGGGATCGGAGCTCATAGATGACGTGGGCGCGAGCCGTGCTATAATGAGGGGGGCGATACAAAGGGAAACCATCCGGGGAGGGACCGTGAGCGCTGATCCAATACGACAATTCCTGGCGAAGCATCCGCATTTTGGCAGTCTGGATGCGGCGCAGTTGGACGACGTGGCCCGACGAGCCTCTCTGCGGCGCCTGATGCGCGGTGAAGTGCTGGCCCTGGAGGGGGATCCTTGTACCGCCGTGTATCTGGTGATGGAAGGGCGCATCTATGCCTTCAAGATATCCCCCCAGGGACGCGAGCAGGTGGTGAACGAGCTGCAATCGGGGCAGGTTTTTTATCTGGTGCCCGCGCTGGATAACGGCCCTCTGCCCACAACGACCCAGGCGGCCACCCGTGCCACCGTGATCGTGTTCGGTCGTGAGGATTTCGCCGACCTGCTGCACCGGTATCCGTCACTCTCTGTTCATCTGCTTACGGCCATGGCCGAGCGTCTGCGTCGGCTCAGCACACTGGTAGAGGATCTTTCGTTGCGCTCGGTGTCTCAGCGATTAGCGCGGTTGCTGGTCGGGCAGGTCGAGTCGCCGGGGCGCCACCGCATGACTCAACGCGAGATGGCCGCCCAACTCGGCACCGTGCGCGAGGTCGTTGCCCGGAGCCTTTCTCAATTCGAATCTCAGGGGTGGATTCGCGTGCGTCGTGGAGCCATTGAGATCATCGACCTGGAGGCGCTGCGCGAAGAATCCTGTGCCTGATGGCGAGTGTGATATTTGTCACAGCCCGCCGCCTCAAAATACCCTACAATGAAACCAAGAGGGATGCCCTTTGGAGAATCGACGATCGCCCGAGGGGCTATGATGAGCAGGCCGATTCCCCGGCCGGGCATCCGAAAGGGCGGGAGAAACGTGAACGAGAATGTCATGCCCGAGATCGACCTGGCTTTGTGCGATCTGTGCGGCGATTGTGTGCCGGCCTGTCCCCGTAATGCGCTGGCCATTCGGGACGGCAAACTGTGGTTGAATGAGGCGCTTTGCGCCTACTGTGGAGATTGTGAGGACGTATGCCCTAAAGGGGCCATCGCCCTTCCGTTCGACATCATCCTCTCGCCCCCCGACGACGTTGAGGAGGAAGCAGAGTAGGATGAAACGACAGATCGTGCGGATCGACCAGGAGTTGTGCAACGGCTGCGGATTGTGTGTTACCCCGTGCGCAGAGGGCGCCATCGAGATGATCGGCGGCAAGGCGCAGGTGGTGCGAGAAGAGCTGTGTGACGGTGCGGGGTTCTGCCTGGGGGTGTGCCCCACCGGCGCGCTCACCCTCACCATAGAAGAGCGGGAGGCTCCCGCGTTCGACGCTCGCGCCGCTGAGGCCGAGCCGACCTATATCACCCAGCGCTGTTTCCGTTGTGACACCGGCGAGGATCAGGCCGTGTTGCTTCCCGTCCGCGCGGGAGGCCAGAGCCTGTGGGTGTGCACGCGTTGCCTGCCCGCCCTCATCCACGGAGGGTGAGGCTGAGGAGGATCGCATGACGGCGAGAAACGACGATCGTCCGGCCGATGTCGGCCTGTACGATGATTTCAGCCAGGACTATGATCGGTTTGTCGATTGGGATGCGCGTCTGGCCTTTGAATTGCCTTTTTTCAGGTCGCTTTTCTCCGAGCACGGGGTTCGGCGCGTGTTGGATGTGGCCTGTGGCACGGGGCAGCACGCCATCGCTCTGGCCCGTGAGGGATTCGAGGTCACGGCCACCGATCTGAGCCAGGCCATGGTCGAGCGTGCCCGGGCCAATGCGGCGGAGGCGGGCGTAGAGGTGGCCTTTTCGCGGCTCGGCTTTGGCGAACTGGCCGACGCTCTGGACGAACGTTACAACGCCGTCATCTGCCTGGGCAACTCGCTCCCCCACCTGCTAACGGCGGACGAGATGCGCTACGCCCTGCGGGATATGGCCGCCGTTTTGCGCCCCGGGGGGCTGCTGGTGGTGCAGAACCGCAATTTCGACCGCGTGCTCGATACCGAACAACGATTCATGCCCCCCGAAGCCCACGCTCAAGATGGCGACGAATGGGTGTTCATGCGCTTTTATGATTTCGAACCCGACGGCCTGCGTTTTAACGTGGTGCGCCTTCATCGCCCGAGGGGAGAGGGCTGGCAGGTGCGCCTGGGGCATACGCGGCTCTACCCCTGGCGCTATGCCGAGCTGCGGGAATTGCTGGATGAGGCCGGTCTGGATCTGGTCGCCGCCCATGGCAACTATCGCGGTGAACCCTTTGACGCCGCCGAGAGCGGCGATCTGGTGCTGGTGGCCCGCGCCCGGTAGAGCTCGGAAGGGAATGCGCGGCATTGAGCCGGGCGCATGTTCGGGGTCAAAGAATCAGCATGGCGTCGCCCAGGCTGTAGAATCGGTAGCGCTGACGCACCGCCTCGGCATAGGCGTGGCGGATGCGGTCCCTGCCGGCCAGCGCCGACACCAGCATGAGCAGCGATGATCGCGGCAGGTGAAAGTTGGTGATGAGGGCGTCGACGACGCGAAAGCGGTAGCCGGGATAGATATAGAGCGCGGTTGGCCCGTCCCACGGAGCGATCTCGCCGCTCCGGGCGGCCGTCTCGATCACCCGCACCGAGGTCGTGCCCACGGCGATGATGCGTCGCCCCTCGGCCCGCGCGCGGCGCAACCTCTCCGCCGCCTCCTCTGACAGGTGGCAATACTCGGTGTGAATGCGGTGCTCCTCGACCAATTCCTCGGTCACGGGGCGAAAGGTGTCCAGCCCGATGTGCAACAGCACCGACACCCACTCGATGCCCATCTCGCTGATTCGGGCCATCAGCTCCGGGGTGAAATGCAATCCGGCGGTGGGCGCTGCCGCCGAACCCTTCACCCGGGCATAGACCGTCTGGTAGCGCTCGGGATCCTGTAACGGCCGGTGGATATAGGGGGGCAGAGGCGTGGCCCCCAGCCGGTCGATCAGGGTATCGATGGGGGCATCGAAGCGCAACAGTCGTCCACCGGCCGGCGTCACCGCCTCGACGACGGCGGTCGCCAGCGCCGGCCCCTCCGCCTCGCGCAGCTCCAGCCTTTGCCCAACGGCTACCCGCCGTCCCTTGACCAGTGCCTCCCACAGCAGGTCGTTGCGACGCGAAAGCAACAGCAGTTCCACGCGCCCGCCACCGGGTGTTTTGAACGCCTGAAGTCGTGCCGGGATCACCCGGGTCTCGTTGGCCACCAGCACATCGCCCGGACGCAGGTACTCGACAATATCGCGAAAAAGGCGATGTTCCAGCCGCTCGCTGTGACGGGGCACCACCATCAGTCGTGATGTATCACGAGGCTCCACCGGCTCCTGAGCGATCAACTCTTCGGGCAGGTCATAGTCGAACTCGCGGGTCAGCACAGGCTTTACGCCCTCCGCATGCCAAACCAGATCGCCAGAACGAGCAATATGACGGCGGCGGTGGACGCCAGATTGCTCAGGATGCTGATGACACTGACCAGATTCCCCACCCCCATGGCGGCCGTCCCGGCCGTGATCACTCTGTCGATGATAAAGGGCATCACACTGTTGACGATACCGATGCCCAAAAAGAGCACGAACCCGGCCAGAGCCAGAATGGGGGCCGAATCGCGACGTTGCCTCATCAGGAGGATCGAAACGATCAGACCGGCCATATAGGCCAGTATGAGGGGCAGACGCAAGACGATAACGGCGATGAATGATAACATTTCCATCTAGATTCCTTTCAGAAAAGCGCCGGATGTTTGTCGGCAGGGGCAAATTGTTGTTTAGCGATTCATGATGCGCAAGATCACATTGATAATGACCGTCAGCAACAGGCTGAGCAGAATCATACTGGTCAGTGGGATAAAGCAGGATACCCGGTCACCCTCGATGCGAATGTCACCGGGTAGCCGCCCCAGAAAGGGGATTCGCCCCGCCAGGAAGAATATCAGCCCTAACAAGACGATGGCGCCCCCGGTAATCAGCAGGGTGCGCCCCAATCCCTCCAGATCAAACATGATTCATCTCTCACCGTCTTTCCAACACCTGAATAGGGTGATGGCAGGGGCTCAGCCGGTCGGGCGGCGGCTGCTTCGCTGCTGCTCTGCCTCACGCAGGCTGTAGATACAGCCGCAATAGTTCTGCATATAGAGCCTGCTGGCCCGCGCCAGGCGGTAATGCTCGGCGAATCCTTTGCGCAGGTTCTCAAAGTAGAACTCGACGCCGTGTGTGGCGGCCACCTCTTCGCCCAGGCTGCGGATCGCCTCCTGATCTTGATACGGGCTGATGAGCAGCGTGCTGGAAAAGGCGTCGAATCCTTCTCGCGCCGCCACGCGGGCGGTACACTCCAGGCGCATGCGATAACACACCATACAGCGCACGCGAAAGGCCTCGCGCCCGGCCACCGCCTGCAGGAATTCGTCCATCTCGAACCCCGGCTCCCAGATCACGTCGAATCCCGCCTCGCCGGCATAGCGGGCCAGCGTCTCCCGGCGCCGCTCATGTTCGGCCTCGGGATGTATGTTGGGATTGAACCAGAACCCGACGATGGCGCCGCCCTGTTCGGTCAGATGGCGCACCGAATAGGTGGAGCAGGGGGCGCAGCATATATGTAGCAGCAGGCGACGATCCTCCGGCGGACGCGCCGGCTCGGGCGTGGCCGGGCGGGGAATATCGACCACCTGGTGGAGGCGGATGATGAACGGTTCTTCCGAGACGATCTCGGCCTTGCCGCGACGTATCAGATCGCGTGCCCGGTCCTCCGGGCAGGGGGAGAGCTTGTTGCCGCGGGCATCCAGAACATCGGCATATCTACTCATTAGAACAGGCTCGCCTGACGGCTCCCTTCCGGGTCATAGGGATGCCCCATATGATCGTAGGCACGGCGGGTGGCCACACGACCTCGGGGCGTGCGATCTATGAACCCGAGCTGAATCAGATACGGCTCATAAACGTCCATGATCGTATCGGCGTCTTCGTTCAACGCCGCGGCGATGGTCTCTAATCCCACCGGCCCCCCGTCGAACTTTTCGATGAGGGCCTGTAGCACACGGCGATCCGAGAGATCGAGCCCCAGGTCATCGACTTCCAGCATGCGCAACGCCTCGCGAGCCGTCTCGGTATCGATGATCCCATCGCCACGCACCTGGGCATAATCGCGCACGCGACGCAGCAGGCGGTTGGCCACACGCGGCGTGCCCCGAGATCGCCCGGCGATCTCACGGGTGCCCTCATCGCTGATGGGGATCTGCAAAATCGCAGCCGAGCGCTTTACGATGGCCTCCATGGCCTCCTGGCTGTAGAAATCCAGCCGGTGCACCACGCCAAAGCGATCACGAAGCGGTGATGTAAGCAATGCGATACGAGTAGTGGCGCCGATCAGGGTAAAGTGTGGCAGATTCAGGCGAATGCTGCGCGCCGCCGGCCCTTTGCCGATGACGATATCCAGGCAGAAATCCTCCATCGCGGGGTAGAGCACCTCTTCCACGGTACGGCTCAGCCGGTGCACTTCGTCTACAAAGAGGATATCGCCCTGCCGCAGATTGGTAAGAATGGCGGCCAGATCGCCCGGACGTTCGATGACGGGCCCCGATGTGACCTTGATGCTTACGCCCATCTCGGCGGCGATGACATGGGCCAGCGTCGTCTTGCCCAGGCCCGGCGGGCCGTAGAGCAGGACGTGATCCATCGGCTCGTTTCGCCCCCGAGCCGCATCGATGCTGATTTTGAGATTCTCGACAACCCGTTCCTGGCCGATATACTCTGCCAGATTGCGAGGGCGCAGGCTCTGCTCTACCGACGCCTCTTCAGGTTGACTGTTTGATGATATCACGCGCTCCGTCATGTAAATTCCCCCGTGATCCGGGACGCTCTGCGCCTCTTTCGAGCGACCATGAACGTTTGGCCTTCATTATACCATAGAAGGGGCAAAGGCGTCATAATACAAAGGGGCGTCCCATCTACGGGACGCCCCCGGGTCAGACGATGATCTGCGGGCCGAGCTCAGTCGACGCCCAGCAGTTGTTTGACCAGATTGGCCGCCGCCGCAGCGTCACGGCCGTAGCCGTCGGCGCCGATCTCGTCGGCATATTTCTGCGTGACCGGTGCGCCGCCGATGATGACTTTGACCTGATCGCGCATGCCCGCCTCTTGCAACGCCTCGATGGTGCTGCGCATGCTGGGCATGGTGGTGGTCAGCAATGCCGACAGGCCGATGACATCGGCACCCTGGTCGCGGGCGGTGCTGACAAACTGCTCGGGGCTCACGTCCACGCCCAGATCGATAACCTCAAACCCTGCGCCCTCGATCATGATCGACACCAGGTTCTTGCCAATGTCGTGCAGGTCACCCTTTACCGTGCCCAGGACGACCTTGCCTTTCGGCTTGACATCTTCTTTCACCAGCTCTGGACGTAGCAGCGCCAGGCCGGCCTTCATGGCGCGGGCGGCAATGAGCATTTCGGGCACATAATATTCGTTTGCCTCGAACAACCGGCCCACTTCGGCCATGGCAGGGATCATGGCTTCGTTGAGCAGTTCGCCGGCAGGGATACCCTCGCCCAGCCCTGCTGTGGTGGCATCTTCTACGGCTTTCATGTCGCCCTTTAGGATGCCCTCATAAATTGTCTCCTTATGACCCATTGCCAACCTCCCCAAAAAGGATCGATGATGAACAGGACTTGTCGCTCAGCCCGAATCAGGCGCATTCTACCATCCGGATCAAGAACGTGCAAGCCACGCAGCAGCGCCTGCGGCAACCGCCGCTCCGATGATGGACCCGATCAGGTTAATCCCGTCGTTTGTCAGCCACGACCATCCACGGACCTGACGAGACGCGCCGCCACAAGAGCAAACACGGTGTTCCGTATAATGTTCGCATTTCTCACACCAGTATATGGCCTGGGCCGTGGCGCCCAGCAGGCTATCGACCAGGGTGCCGGCCATGCCGCCAAGAAGGGCGGCCAGCGGCAACCACAGCAGCGGGCGGGCAAGTTCGGTCTCGTCCAGCCATGCCGCTGCGTTGGCGGCCAGCAGGCTGACAAAGCCGATGAGCCACGACGCGCCCAGTGCGGCGACGAGCCCCAACACCGAGATGGCCCCTGCGGTACCGGCGGTGGTCTGTCGCCCGCTGGTGATGATCCTCGGGGGTTGCGGGCTGAGCACGCCCAATTCAGTGGCCCATCCATCGGCCGCAGCCGCTGCGATGGCCCCCACATACGCCACGAGCAGTTCATCATTGCGATAGAGCCGACCATAAGCCAGGGCCAGAGCCGTTGCCCAGCCCAAGCGGGCCAGAATGTGGGTTAATCGGCGTACCGACCCCTCGGTAAATCGATCGGACAGCGTCCTTTTATAGGGGGCGCGGTATCGCGCCAGAAGCATCATGCTGATGAGAAATACCAGCATGGGGGTGGCCCACACCCATCCGGCGGCGGCGAATACACCGGCGCTCGCCAGTGTGACGCCAAACAGGCCGCCTAACGACAGGAACCTGATGCGCCGGCCCAGTAGACCCAGGGCTACCCCGAGTCCCGCGCCCAGCAGCAGGTTCCTGAGCAGGTCATTCATCGGGCCAGTATTCCCAGCGAGGCCAGCCACACCACACCCTGTACCCCGAGAGAGGCATAGATCAACAGATATGAGGCAAAGCGTTCGCGATGATGGACCACGATGCTCAACAGGGCGTTGACGACCAACGCCAGGGCGCCGATGGTGGGAATGAGCAACAGCCAGTTTTTGGCCGCGATGCGAGCGCCTCCCTGCATGCCGGCCTCGACGGGCAGCCGGTCGGGCAATCCTGCATATCGGCCCATGATCATGCCAAAGAGGAGAAGGTTGATTGCCAGAGCGCCGGCAAAGGCCAGCCAAAAGCCTCGGTCGCGCCAGATGGTCCAGGCGGCGATGCCGACCGGCTCGATATTCTGGCGCAGGGAGCAACTTGGGCCCATCACCCGCTGATCGCCATAGGTGGCGATAAACTGCTCCGGATCTTCCGGAGAGATGCCGTAGCACATGGATCCGGTGACGACGATGATCTGGCGCTCCAGCGGCTCGGTCGCAAATATCTGCAGGCGGCCCAGCCCACGAGCGTGAAGCCGTCCCTTCAGGTATCCGGGCCAGGTGATACCCCGGAATCCGTGGGATACCTGCACCTCACGTCCGGGCACGATGCGTTCGATGGCATCCATCGGCACCGTATAGCGTGTGGTGCCGCTGGCGATGATCAGTCCATCGCGGTCGAGGATGTAGTGCAGGGTCGTCAGATCATAGTACCAATAAGATACGGCGGCCAGCAACGGCAGGCTCCCCAGAACGAGCACCCCCGTCAGATACAGGTTCAACCCGATATCCTGCTGGAGCATACTCTGGAACAGAAACATGTCGATACCCACGATGGTGAGTATGATGACGAGGCCGACGATCAGGCCGAGGGTCTTGGGAGGCTTCCAGGTCATCGTTCCTCCAATAGAGCACAATTAATCATTATGGACACATCGTCGGATAGCGCATCCGGCCGAGTGTCAGAGCCTGTGTATCAACAGGCATGTGGCGATTATAACGTCCCTGTCTAGTGGCTGTCAAACATGCTGCCGACAATGCTTGGGCAAAGCGGACTATATGGAGTACAATGGATTCATCGGCGGCGGCTTTGCCGCCTCGATGCCATGCAACATTTTCCCCGGAATCGGGTCATATAGAGTGGTCGTATGGGGCATAACCCCTATTGCCGCACCGATAGGAGGATACGACACTTGGAGTTCTGGGTGATTCTGAGCTCTCCGTTCATATTTTTCTTTTTGCTCTTGCTGTTCGTCACGCTGAATCGTTATATCGGCTACAAAGAGCGGGTCGAGTTGGCGCGTTTGGGCTACTCACTGGAAGAGATTCGGCGGGATGCGGCCAAGAAACAGGGCAGTCGTGGCGTGCTATGGGGAGGCGTCATCACCGGTATGAGCGGCCTGGCGCTTTTGCTGGGCCTGGCAACATTGGGTATGGGGGCCTGGCTGCTAGGAGGGCTATTACCCCTATTTGTCGGGTTGGGCATGATCGCCATCTATTTCATGTCGCCGGGTTCTGAGACGCCGTCGGCTAAGGATGCTCAGACCGCAGTGTATGAGGATGATGCCGGGTTGGCTGCAGGTCTGTCGCTGAGTGATCTGATAGAGACGGACGATGGGCCGGCGCGTCGTGCCTAGCGAAAACGCATGGCCTGTCTCAGGCGCGGTGCCCGGATCGCCGGAACGGGATTCCAGGGTCGATCCGCTGGCCGATCTGGTGGCGCGCTGCCGCAATGGCGATAGCGCGGCGTTTGCCCGTCTGGTGGCCGAGACACAGGCCAGAGTATACAACCTGGCCTATCAGGTGTTGAGGAACCCTGATGAGGCTCAGGATATGACTCAGGAGATCTATCTGCGGGTATGGCGTGCCTTGCCCGATTTTCGCGGGGATGCCCGCTTTAGCACCTGGCTTTATCGCATTACGGTGAACGTTTGTCTGAACCGGCGTCGTGCCTTGCGAATTCAGCTACGCATTGTCGATGATGACGACACCCTGGCCGAATTGGCGGCGACACAGGATGATCCGGCCACCGCCACTCTGAAGAAGGAGCGCAACGATCTGTTATGGCAGGCGGTGGATCACCTCCCGGACAAGTATCGTCTGGTGATTGCCATGTTCTATCAGCAGCAGCTTTCGTATGCCGAGATCGCTCAGTTACTTTCGCTGCCGCTGGGGACCGTCAAGGCGCATCTGAATCGCGCGCGCCAGGCGTTGGCCCGTTTGCTTCGTTCGGAGCGAGAGGAGGGGCCCGATGTCTCTTTGTGACCAAGTACAGCGCTGGCTGCCCGAGTTTGTAGCCGCCGGCGAACCCCCGTTGTCGACGTATGCTCCGTTATTGCGTCATTTGAACGAGTGCCCGGCCTGTCAGGCTTATGCCGCCGATCTGCGCGTGGTCGAAGGCGCTCTGCACGACCGGCCGATCGCCATGCCTTCCCCGAATATGGCGCCGGAGATCATGGCGATGATCTCCCATGAGGAAGAGTCGGCAAGCGAGGAGCGGTTGCTGACGTGGGACGTTTGGGTGCCGGTGCTGGCGCTGGGACTCGCATTGTTGATCACCCTCATGGCCGTGCCGGTGGCGCTGCCATCGGATGCCCCTTCGATCGGCGTGAGCCTGACAACCTGGATCGCTTCGCTTTCAGAGACGGTCAAAAAAGATCTTTTCTGGGCCATATGGAGCGGTGTATTTGTCACCACGGCGGGGCTGGGCATCAGCCTGGCGCTGGGCGCCTGGGATGAGGGGAACTCGCGTCGCCTGAGTCACCTGGAGCAAGATGCCATGGAGATAATGGATCGACTGTGGACGCGGGCGCGCCGGGCGCATTAGGTCCTGTGTGAAAATGGGTGTCCATACAGGGCTCATAATCTGACGAATCATGAACGAAAAAAGGGCGGGAGTTCGATTCCCGCCCTTTTTTTATCTGTATCGAACTCAGGGCAGGTCACCCATCACGAAAAAGGTGTCAAAGATACGGTCGGCCGCCTCCAGATCCGCCTCGGTCAAAGCCTGAATGCTAACCAGCATGATAAAGTCGCGGTCGGCAGGCACGGCGGCAACCTGGATAATGGCGGCACCATCGGCGCCGCAGCCGATATACAGATCGTACTTGCCGGTATATAGAGGATCCTCGTAATCGTAACGTCCCTCATAGCTGGAGCAGACATCGTCGATCATGAGCAGATCCAGCAGATCGTCCTCATCAAAGCCGGCCACTAGCTGTCGAGAGGCGATAAATAGCACGCCGGGCACATCGTACCACTGATCGAACTCGTCCAGATCCGGCGCGGCCGTGATCGAGGCGCCCAGTACGTTGCCCTCATTATCGGTGAACAGGTCGCCGCGCACCTCGCGCCACTCGGTCGGCACCTCCATATAGATAGCGCCGGTGTCATCGGTCACGCCCTGGTATTGTGAATAGGTGGTCGTGCCCCCTCCGACATTGCCGCCGTTATCAGGCTCCGAGGGCTGCACGTTCTCCTCGAACTGCTGGGCGAAGGAAAAAGATTGCTCCAGCTCGCGCCCGTTGATCTGTCCCTCGAGCATCTCATCCGAGTCGAAGCGCAATACCGTGACGGATATGACATCGGTGGAATGGCGACTGCGCAGGATATCGCAGTAATCGGCCATGGTGCCGTCGGTAGCCAGCGACAGGCCCTCCATATGGATGATAATATCGCCCGCCTTGATGCCGGTGCGATCGGCCGGAGACCCCGATTTGACCGAGGCCACCCAGACACCGGAGAGACTACCTCCGTCGCTCACTGCCTGACCGTTCACCCCGATGGAGGTTACATCGTTCCCTTGCCGTAGCTGCTCGATTACCTGTTGTGCCTCTCGGCGGTCGATGGCAAAGCTCTGCCCGGCCTGGTTGCCGGCATAATTCACTCCGACGACCTGGCCGTCCTGGGTCACCAGTGGCCCGCCTGAGTTGCCGGGGTTGATGCGGGCGTCATGTTCGATGACATAATCGACCGAGGCCCAGTCACTCTCTCCAGAGGCGCGTTCTTTGGATACGATGCCACGGGTGAGGGTGTATTCCGGATCGCCCAGGGGAAAGCCTGCGGCATATACCTCCAGGCCGGTTTTGATCTCTCTCTGGTACCAGCCGAGATAGGGGTATCCTTCGCCGTCGATATCGATCACCGCCAGATCCGAGCATTCAGAGACGCCGAGGATTTTGGCATTGCGCGGTGTGCTCTCGCCCCCTACCCAGACCTTGAGAAAGGCCGCCCCGGTGACGACGTGATTGTTGGTTACCGCAATGCCAGAGGGATCGATGATGAATCCAGAGCCCCGACCGGCGGTGTTCATCTGCAGACCCACTTCGGGATCGACAAAGGTTCCCTGCGCCTCGATCTGTATGCTGGCCAGCTTGACATCCTCCAGCCTGGATACGGCGCCCGATGATGCAACGGGTTCACTTGGCTCGGGATCTGTCGATGGATCTGTCGATTCGGCGGTGGGCTGTGCGGTGGCCTTTTCTGTGGGTGCATCGACCACTCCGCCGGGTTCGGGGGTTTCTGGCGATGTGGGTATGTTACACGCTGTAACAAGCCCCAGCGCCAGGACGACCAACAGAACCCGCAGCCGTTTTGTGTAGATCGGCATCTCTGTTCTCCTCTTGCTTCTGATATAACGGTGCTAACCCGGTTACGGTAAATAGGCTCCGAATGCAACATGATTC
>JBMNOI010000097.1:0-14707 GCA_050942995.1 Anaerolineae bacterium | reverse complement strand
GAGCTATTCCACCATATCGTGATCTCGGGCGATATTCGCGTCGACAAGCCCGATCCGCGCATTTTCCATCATGCTCTGGATGCCCTCGGATGCGAGCCTTGCGAGGCCGTGTTCGTGGGCGATAGCCTGGACGCCGATATCGCCGGAGCACAGGCGGTGGGCTGCCGACCGATCCTCATCGATATGGCCGGGAATCATCCCGACTATGCCGGAGAGCGCATCGGCACACTGGGCGAGCTGCCGGATCTGCTGTAGCGGTGTCCGGGTTGCGGTTGGAGCGGGCAGGGCGATCCGAGCGCACGGTATGCCCCGCCCGTTGGACCCGCATTAGCGGAACACGACATCGGCGGGCATGCCCGGCTTGAGCAACAAGTCGGGATTGTCCAGGGTGATTTCGACCGCAAAGACCATCTTGACGCGCTCTTCCCTGGTCTCTACATGGGTGGGGGTAAACTCGGCGCGCGAGGCGATGTGGGTGACGCGTCCGGTAAAGGTATCCCGATAGGCGTCCACCGAAACCTCCACCGTCTGTCCCAGAGAGACGCGGCCCAGATCGGCCTGAGGTACGTATACCTTTAGCGTAAGCTTCTGAAGGTCACCCAGGATAACGAGCGGCGCACCGGGTGTGGCCAGCTCACCTGCGCGGGCCGTCGTCTGGATTACCTCACCGCGAATGGGCGATACGAGAGTGAGCTGCCCGATACTTACGTCGATGGCGCGCACCGCTGCCTCGGCTCCGGCCAGAGCGGCCCGGGCGCGGTCCGTTCCCGATCTCAAAAGATCGATCTCTTCGGATCGGGCACCCGCCAAGACGAGGTCCAGGGTGGCCTGCGCCCGATCTCGCTCGGCCGTGGCGGCGTCTATCTGGGCCTGAGCCGATTGAACATCGGCCTGAGCGGTGGCCCGTGCCGATTCGGCGGCCGCCAGCCGCGCCTGAGCTGCGGCGACCTGTGCACGAGCGCCGTCTACCCCCGCCGATGCGGCGTCGATCTGGGAGGTGAGCGCCGCAAGATCCTCTTCGCGCAGCCCCTCGCGCACGCGTTGCAATTCGACCTGGGCGATATTCACCATTTCTTCGGCGGCCTGTACCCGAGCCTGGGCCATGTCACACGAGATCTCTCTGATCTGATCGGGAGAGCCACATACCGCATCGCGCAGCGATTGCTGGGCCCATAGCTCGTTCTTGGCTCGTTCGAGCTGACGTTCGGCCAGGGTAATCTCCTCCGGCGTGGCCCCTGCTTCGCCCTTGGCGCGGGCGGACTCGGCTCGCGAGAGATCGGCCTCAGAGGCCGACAGACCGGCCTGCGCGGCGGCGAGTTGGGCTCGAGCGGCCTCTACCTCGGCTTCGGCGGCCTCGACGCGCAGTTCGGCCACCTCTTTGAGGTTGGTGGCCAACGCCACATTGGCTTCGGCGGCACGGAGCACGCTTCGCGCCGAGTCGATCTCTTCACTGCGCGCCCCGGCCAGCGCCATCGCCAGTTGAGCCTCGGTCGCCTCGAGCGCAGCCCGGGCCTCATCCGCCGCCGCCACGGCCTGAGCGCGTTGTTCCAGAAGCAGGGCGTCATCCAGGCGTACCAGTAACGCGCCCGGCTCTACCGAATCACCCTTTTCGGCGGCCACCTCGATGATCCGCCCGCCGATCTCGGAGGCGATGGCGATCTCTTGTGCCTCGAGGGTGCCCGATAGTTCCAGAGCCGTTGTCCCGGAGCTGACGCTCTGTGCCGCATTGGGAGAGGTGGCCGAGGTGGATGCGCAGCCCGCCAGCGTGAACGCCAGAACGGTTGCCACCAGCGTGGCGTGTACCAGTCGATTCATCGTGATCCCCTATCTGTGTATCGATGCTCCCGCGCGCTGGTGATAAAGACGTCCTCCAGCGATGGGGCGATAACCTGTATATCGTGAACCGGAATACCCGCGCCCTCGAGAATGGCCTTGACTTGCCGGCGTCCCTCATGCGCGTCATGGACGATGACATGAATCTGGGCGCCATAGAGAGAGACCTCCACGAATGCGCCGGATGCACGCAGCGCTGCCATGGCCCGATCGGGCGCGGCGCAATCGATCTCGATCACCTGATCGGGCATCTGCTCTCGCTTGATCTCTTCGGGCGTACCCATCGCTACCAGCTTGCCGCGCTGAATAAAGGCCAGCCGATGACATTGTTCGGCCTCGTCCATATAGTGAGTGGTCACCAGCACGGTGTGACCTCGATCGGACAGGGTGTAGAGCAGGTCCCAAAAAAGCCGTCGGGCAACCGGATCGACCCCTGCCGTCGGCTCATCCAGAAAGAGCACCTGAGGCTCGTGCAGAATGGCGCAGCCTAGCGCCAGGCGCTGTCGCCAGCCCCCCGATAGATTGGCCGTCCGTTCACCCTCACGGCCCGCAAGATCGGCCATCTCGAGCACGTAGGCGCGACGCTGCTCCATATGACGACCGCGAACACCGTACACGCCGCCAAAGAAGGCCAGATTCTGCTCGACGGTGAGATCGTCATACAGGCTGAAGCGTTGAGACATGTAGCCGATGTGCCGACGAAGCTCCCCGGCCTGCCGGCTTGTGTCGTAACCCAGCACCGTCGCAACCCCGCTGCTGGGCCGAATCAGCCCCAGCAACATGCGGATGGTGGTGGTTTTTCCGGCGCCATTGGGACCTAGCAGGCCAAAGATCTCGCCGCGGCGCACGCTCAGGCTCACGTTGTCGACGGCGACGAACTGTTTGAACGTTTTGGTCAACCCATCGGCCTTGATCACCGAATCGATGTTTGGACTCGGGTTGGATGTCGCGTGTTCGGTCATGTTGAGGCTTCCTTTAGCGCAATCGCCGACGCAGCGAGACCACGCTGAGGCTCCAAAAGGCCAGATTCAGCGCGATCAGCGCGACAACGTGAATCCAGATCGCCGTCAGATCACCCCCTCGCAACAGGATGCTCCGGACGCAGACCAGATAGTGGCGCAGCGGTAACAGTTCCGAAATCCATGCCATAAAGCGGGGCAGATTGGTGACCGGTACCATATAGCCGCAGAATGCCAGGTCGAACAGAATCTGGACAAAGATCAGTTGCGTGGCCTGCTGCTGGCGGGCCACGCGCGACGACAAAAACAAGCCCCATGCGCTCTCGCTCAGGATGAACAACACGGCTGTGAAAAAGAGGAGAGCGATCGATCCGCGTGCGGGGAGATCCCAAAAGAGGCGCGCCGCAAAGTAGAGCGCCCAAAAGTTGACGACGCCGACAAGCAAAGGCGGCAGCATCTTGCCGATAATGAGCTCGAGCCTGCTGAGCGGGGTGACCAGCAACTGCTCCAGAGTGCCCGTCTCGGATTCGCGCACAATGCTCAGTCCCGCAACCAGAAGAACCACCTGATAGAGCAGAAATCCCAACTGGGGGGCTACGAGACTCTGCCGGGCCGTCACCCCGCGAAATTGAGTGGAGCGGACGTCCAATCGGATGCCGCCGGATCCGGCGGCATGAGCCGGGTGCGCCTGGTGCGAGATCGCTCCACCGGCGGCGCTGAGAACCTGTCCGGCCACCAGTGTATTGCTACCATCCACAACGATGAGGATCTCGGGCCCGGCGTTCGCCAAAAGGTCTCGCTCATATCCATCGGGAATAACGACAAGGCCGTAGATGCTCCCCTCGTAGAGAGCCCGCTCGCCGTCGGCGAGTCGCGTCAACCTCGTCTGCACGCGCAGGGCGCCGGTGTTCTCCAGCGCCTCCACGATCCGCCTGGAGCCGGCGGTGAGGTCCTGGTCGATGACGGCGATAGCTTCGGGGGCCCCGCCATCCTCTCCTGCGGCGTTTACGATGAGAAAGAGCAACGTCAAAGGCAATGCCACCAGCAAGGCGGCAAAGAATTTGTCGCTATAGAGCTGCTCAAGCTCTTTGCGTACCAGGCGAGAGATACGAAATAGTGCAGGGATGAGCTGTGATGCCATGGCCTACGCCACCTTTTTTCGAAACAGCAACAAGCTGGCGGCGATGGCCGCCCCGCTGATTCGCAACAGATTCATCGTGTAGCCCTGCAGTTCGCGCACACTCGCCCCTTTGAGAAAAAGTGCCCGGCTTATATCCACATAGTTCGTGGCCGGAAGCGTCACCATCAATACACGCTCCATTACGCTGCCCCGCTCCAGCGGCTGGATCAAGTTGGAAAGGAAGAAGGAGGGGATAAAGAATAAAAAGACCACGATGACGATCGCGTGGCGCTGGCTGGCCATGGTGACACCGATCAACAGCGACAGACTCACCAGAGAGAGCATAAACACCGCGGTCAATGCGACATAATCACCCAGCGAGGAGCGAAATGGTACACGAAACCACCAGCATGCCAGCGCCCAAGAGAGCAGCGTGCCCGCGGTGCCGAGAGTCAGATAGGGCAGGAGCTTGCCCAACAAATATTCGATCGGGCGAATCGGTGTAGAGAGCAGCCCCTCGTACGAGCCGCGCTCGGTCTCGCGGGTACAGGCCAGTGCGGCGGCAATGGCGGGGAAGGAAAAGGCCATCGCCATTAGCCCCGGGATCATGGCATCCATCCATTTGAGGGGGCCGTTATACAATGCCCGTGTACGCACGTCGACGGGGCCGGGGAGGCCTCCCATACCGGCGGCCAGAGATACGCCGAACGCCGTGGTGCGCTGGCTGATGTTGCGGCTGTAGGCCAGGCTCTGCTGATAGTCGGATCCGTCCAGGATGAGCTGGATGTGCGTCTCGCGGCCCGCGATCAGATCACTGCTCCAGCCCGGTGGGATCACGACGACCAGGTTGACATGTCCCCGCCGCAGGGCCGAATCGACCTCTGCATAGCTCTCATAGCTGCCGACGATGGTGATTTCGCCGTCGGCAGCCAGCGTGCTGACGTAATCGCGCGAGATGGCGCTGCGGTCACCGTCCATGATGCCGATGCGGATGATCTGCAGATCGGCGGCAAAGGTATAGGCCAGCAAAAGGAGAACGAACGCAGGCGCCACCAGCACCATGAACAGGATTTGCGGATCGCGCACGATATGACGCAGTTCTTTGTGGATGAGGGTCAGGGTGCGTACCGGTGACATCGCAACCTCAAACGCCGGCAGGCGGGGGATGATCTTTGTCAGAGCTCATCCCGTGATGATCGTGCGCACGCCGGATGAGCGAGATAAAAACTTCTTCCATACGAACGGGCGCCGGACGCACCTCACGCACCGCCACGCCGGTCGCCTGTAGCGCTGCGGTCACATGAGGCATGGCGGTGTCGGCGTCCTGAACAAAGACGCGCAGTTGATCGCCATAGGTCTGGATCTCGTGGATGAGATCCACATCCAGCAGAGCGTTGTGAGCGCGTCGTATATCGTCGGGCCATATGGCCAGGAGGTCATGATCGATGCTTGCTTTGAGCCGGGCAGGGCTATCGCAGGCCAGCAGGCGGCCCTCGTACATCAGCCCGACCCGAGAGCAACGCTCGGCCTCGTCCATATAGGGCGTGCAAACGACTATCGTGACGCCGTCCATGTGAAGCTCGGCCAGCATGTCCCAAAACTCGCGCCGGGAGACGGGGTCGACGCCCGTCGTCGGCTCGTCCAGCAGGACGATCTGTGGATCGTGGATCAGGGCACAGGCCAGTGCCAGCTTTTTCTGCATGCCGCCCGAGAGCTGTCCGGCGCGGCGATGACCGAATTCGGACATACGAGAGAACCCCAGCAATCGTTCGATCTGTTGCCGCCGCCGGTCGCCGCGCACACCGTAGACATTGGCGTAGAAGCTCAGGTTCTCCAGAACGGTCAGATCCTCGTACAACGTAAAGCGCTGGGCCATATACCCGATGTGCTGCTTGATCTGCCGCGACCGGCGTACCGTATCGTGCCCCAGTACCGAGGCGCGTCCCGATGTGGGGTTCATTATCGTGGCCAGCAGGCGCAGGGTTGTGGTTTTGCCGGCGCCATCCGGCCCGACCAATCCCAGAATCTCGCCCCGGCACACGCTGATCGAAAGGTCGTCCACAGCCACCGTATCTCCAAAGCGGCGGACCAGGTTGACGACCTCGATCACCCGCTCTCTTTTGTTCTGCTCTGTGGTCGCTGTCCGGCGTTCCATGATGTCATCCTCTGCAGCGCAAGGTTCTTCGGGTGGTTTGGGACGGCATGCCAGGGCGTGGCTCGTAATTCGGGATGAGCGATGGGCAGCACAATAGACTGACCGGTCGGTCTATTGAAGTATAAACAAAGGGTGGATCTGAGGCAAACGGGGGGCCTGAGGGGAAGGAAGGCTGGCAAACAGTCCGCGGAGCACTTTGCTCCGCGGACTGTTTGCTTCAACTAGAGCTCTCCGATTCCTTTGAGATAATGATGCGCCCAGCGGAGCTTGGTTTCCCAGTGGGCGTCCACCACCTCGTGGTTGTGATAGGGGAACACGGCTATCTCTTTGGGCGCCATGATCTTGTTGTAGGTGGCATAGATCGACGACGGGGGGCAGATGTCGTCCAGCAGGCCCACATCCATCAGCGTGGGGCAGGTGATGCGCGGCGCGAGGTTCATATTGTCAAAGTAGCTCAGCGTGCGCCACACCTGTTCGGCGCGATCGGGATGGCGTTGGAGATAGGTGGCTATCTCCAGATAGGGCGGGCGTACGGCCATGTCGACGGCTCGGCGAAAATGGCAGAGATAGGGCATCTCGGGCATGGCCAGAATGGGGCGGTCGTCCAGTGCGGCGACGGCCAGCGTCAGCCCGCCTCCCTGACTCATGCCCATGAGGCCGATTCGCGAGGCATCGACCCGGGGCTGGGCGCAGAGGAAATCCAGCGCCCGCACGCAATCCATATACACTCCACAATAATAGTAGGTCTCCGGGTCGAGAATCCCCATCGTCATCCAGCCGGTGACGTGTCCGCCGGGATAGCAAGCCGGATCGGTACTGTCGCCCGACTGGCCTCGCACATCCACGGCCAGCACGGCATAGCCCTGCAATGCCCACATGATGTACTGATGGGCGCCCTGTTTGGATCCGGAATAGCCGTGATACCGGATCAGACCGGGATGTGGCCCCGGCTCTTCGGGCACCAGGTACCAGCCGCAGATCGTGGCGCCGCGCCAGCCGTCGTATTCGACGGCGTATATCTGCACTCCCAGCGCCGGGTAATCGACCGGACGCAGGCGCGGATTCAGCGGCATCCGGGCGTTCTCGGCCAGCGTAACATCCCAAAAGGCGTCGAAATCGGGCTCGCGGGTGAACGGCGGATCGTATACGACGAGCTCTTCCAGTGGTTTATCGTACAATGGCATAGTGACTCCTTCTGCCGCAGAGTTGGCGCGAGAATAGTGCGCAAAGGCATCGGTGTCAAGCCGGGAGGAGGTGGGCGGCCAAACCGCCCTCACCCGGCGACGGCGGCGGGTACGCCGCCTGCTTCGCAGCGTCCGCTGATGGCCAAAAGGCAGCCATGTCATTGTGCGCGAGCCTGACAGGTTCACCCTGCAAAGCGCTTGACGGCCCGTTCGGGCATGCTACAATGGCGCAAACGTCGTACGGGAATGAAACGATGCCTCGTAATCTGTCTATCGGTCGAGTTCGCCGGGCGCTGCAGGCGCCTCTTCCCGGCGTCGCGGCGCAATCGCGAATGGCGACGCGTCCGCGCTCGTCGGCTGCCGATTTCGACCACCCGGGGCCTCCGCGCGAGGGGGCCGTGCTGGTGCTGCTCTATCCATGCGACGGCCGGCTCTGCTTTCCGCTGACCCGGCGAACCGAGCGGGTGCTCACCCACCGCGGACAGATCTCGCTGCCCGGAGGCGGGCGCGAGGCGGCCGATCGAACTCTGTGGGATACGGCCGCGCGCGAGGCCATGGAAGAGATCGGCGTCGATCCGTCGAGCATCGAGCAGATCGGGGCGCTCACCCCTCTATACGTCCCGCCCAGCCACTTTACCATCCAACCCTTTGTCGGCTATACCCCCCATCGCCCCACGTTTCGGCTCAGCGAGGATGAGGTGGCCGAGTTGATCGAGATGCCTCTGGAGGCGCTGCTGGATCCTGCTGCCAAAGCAGAGGAATCACGCCTGGTTCGTGGACGAATGATTCAGGCGCCTTATTATCGCCGGGGCGAGCACGTCATTTGGGGCGCTACAGCCATGATCCTCAGTGAATTGGAAGTGATCCTCTCTACCCTGCCCGATTCATCATCTCCAGACCCTGCCCGGAACGTGTTCGAATCGTGAATTGCCGCGCATGGACACGGCGGCAGCGGGCATAAGGAGCGGGGCAAGCGCATTTTGCCCTGTATGACGGGCGCGTCCGAATGGGGCGGTTTATGTTGCTGTCGATGCGTCGCCCTCATCGTCCACTCCCAAAAAGCCGCCGAACTCACAAGATGGCGTGTGTGGGGGGCGTCTCTGGCAGCGATCGGCCACTGCCGGGGAGAATGCCGATTTCGGTGCGGTTCTGCCGCAACTGAGACACGATCTGCGCGTATATCTGGTGGATTGAGAGTCGCACACTCAGCGAAAGGAGATGAGTGATGACAGAGGTATATGACAGGCCACCGGAGGAGCGGCGACGCAACAATACTCCCTGGATCATTCTCGCCGTAGTGGTGGCGCTCGGCGCGCTCTTTCTGTGCGCCTGTACGATACTGGCGTTGGTCGCTCCGACGGCGTTTACGTTCCGGCAGGGTGTAACCGGCGAACTGCGCATGCCGCGAATCGCACTGCCGGGCGGCAGGGGCGAATCGGCCCGCAACTATGAGGAGCGTTTCTCTGTCGATACCCCGATGGTGCTCGAGGTGAATAACGATGTCGGCGCCATTGAGATTCGCGGCACCGATGAAGAAGAAGCGCAGGTGCAGGTTACCGTGCGTGCGTGGGGCAACTCGACGGAAGAAGCCGAGTCACGAGCCGACGACGTTCAGGTCGACATTCAGCAGGTGGCGGCCGATCGGGTTCGGGTGACGGGCTCGCTGACGCCCCAGCTGCGCGTCGATCGCTCGCCGACGATCAACATCACCGTGCAGGTGCCGCGCCAGAGCCGCATCGAACTGGTGAACGATGTGGGCGAGGTGCATATCCAGAACATCGAGGGGTCGATGGATGTCCGGGTG
Source organism: Anaerolineae bacterium (assembly GCA_050942995.1). Lineage (GTDB taxonomy): Bacteria > Chloroflexota > Anaerolineae > UBA1429 > UBA1429 > JBMNOI01. The sequence goes on along the minus strand of JBMNOI010000097.1, from coordinate 5,652 downwards.
AATGTGGGCGAGGTGGATGTGCGCGGCTTTACCATGCTGGATGATTCGACGTTGCAAACCGATGTGGGGCAGTTGCGCCTGGGGCTACCGGCCGGCAGCGCCTTTAACCTGGATGCCCGCACCGGCGTCGGCGAAATCAACACGGATTTCGATCTGCCGCAAGAGGGAGACGACCTGCCGGGCGTGGGTGACCGGCTGGAGGGATCGGTGGGAGATAATCCACAGGTCACTCTGACGTTGCAGACGACCACGGGCGAGATACGTCTTCTTGAGGAGTAGGCGACGGTGTATTACGACGTCACGCGGCCGCTTCGCGACGGCATGATGGTGTGGCCGGGCGACCCACCGGTGTCGGTGGAGCGTGTCGCCTCGGCAGATACCGACGGCGCGGCCGTATCGCGATTGACGCTATCCAGCCATGCGGGGACTCATGTGGATGCCCCGGCCCACGTGCTGTCCGGCGGCCTGACGGTGGATGCGATTCCGGCGGACGTTCTGCTCGGGCCGGCGTATGTGGTACAGATCGCCGGAACGGGGCACGTTACGGCGGCCGATCTGGAGGCGCTGGCGCTGCCGGATGATTGCGCCCGCCTGCTCATCGGCACACGGAACTCGGCGTCGGCCGATCTCTCTGCTTTTGAGAGTTATACGGCGTTGACCGCCGATGCCGCCCGCTGGCTGGTCGCTCGGGGACTCTGGCTGGTCGGGGTGGACGGCCCCTCGGTCGATTCTTTCGAGGAGGGCGCCAGCCCGGTGCATCATATCCTCCTTGGTGCGGGAGTGACCGTCGTCGAAGGACTCGATCTGAGCGGTGTGCCGTCCGGGCGTTATGATCTATTCTGCCTGCCTGTGAGGCTGGCGTATGGAGACGGCGCTCCGGCGCGGGTGCTGTTGCGCCGGGATGGCGAACGAACGACCCGTTGAGAGATGCGCGGCAATGCACGATGCAGATAAACGAGGGCGGGAGGGTGTCTTGATCGACACCCTCCCGCCCTTTTTGCATGATACTCGCTCAGTTCGATCGTCCTCAGGCGCTGGTCGTCGGTCCCTCTCGCCGGTTTCGACGACGCCGCTGCAGGGCGCGCACCGGCAACCAGAGCACGGCGACGGGGATCAATACAAAGGGCGAAAAGATCACCACATAGATGGCCAGATCCAGCAGCACCTGGAAGGCAGAGACAAAGGCGCGCAGGGCGCGGTTCAGCGTGACCAGCGGGCTCCACTGGGCGGGCTCGACCACGGGGACGGGGGTCTCCCGGGGACGAATCTCGACCCGCAGGGTGGCCAGAGCCGTCATGCGCTCCAGATACTGCGAGCGCCCCTGAAGCGACTCGATCTGGCTGCGGATGTTGGTGAGCTCGCGGTGAATGGCCAGGATATCCTCGGCCTTGCCGCGGTTCTCACGCACTTCGGTGAGCAGGGCGAGCAACTCGGTCTCGGTGGCCTCCAGGTTGCGCAGTCGCGCCTGGAGATCGAAAAACTCCTCGGTCACATCCTGGCCGGAGCTGTTCTCACTCTCCACGCGGATGGCCATGCCGCGCACTGTATCCAGGACGGCGTCCAGCGATTCGGCGGGGATGCGTAGCGTGAGGTTGGCGAATGCCTGATTGCCCACCATCCAGCGGTTCGAATCGGCCACATAGCCGTCGAACTGGCGGATGGCATCGCGAATGGCCGCCATGGTCTCGTCGGTGTCCTCGACGACGATGGACATGTTCACGGTGCGGATGATCATTCGCTCGGCGGTGGCGGCGTTGAGCCTGGCGGCCTCCTGTTCGGCTGCTTCTGCTTCGCCCACGCCGTCATAGGCCATGCCCCGGGCGAAGCCTGTCTCGGCAGACGCTGCGGGGGCCTCTACCATCGCCGCCTCCTCGGCCATATCATAGTCATACGCGACGGATCCCGCCACCTCTTGCAGTTTAGGGGCGCCCACTCCGGCGCAGCCGGTGACGGCCACCGCCAGCGTCAGAATAGCGATCAGGGCGATAAACAAGACCCTTCTCTGGTGTATCATGAGATCTCCTCCTGGCGTGCTCGATGCGAGATGAATGCTTCTATAACTACAACGTCTCAGGGTCCCGATTTGTTCCCCTGCGGCTCCTTTTTCTCTACCAGCCCATGTTCAGCCGTGTAATCAGGCGACGGGGCAGGTCGGCCTGGCGCATTCTCTCCTGTGTGGCCGAGATATCATAGGTCACGCGACGATGCTCATAGACCCCGGATTCGAGATCAAGCATCAGGTAAGCGGCGCGTGGATCGCCGTCGCGGGGCTGGCCCACGCTGCCCGGATTGATGATATAGCGCTGACCCTCTTCCAGTTGAGCGGGGGCCTCGTCGGCGGGGGGCAGCACCTCGCAGGTGTCACGATCGGGCAGATCGCGAAAGACGACGGGGACGTGGCTGTGGCCGACGAGACAGAGCGACGTATCAAAGTGTTTGAAGCTGACCTTGGCCAGCGACGCATAGAGCAGATACTCCCAGATCGGATGGCGCGGGCTGCCGTGGGCCAGGGTCACACCGCCCTCGGTATGGGTGATCGGCAGCGCTTCGAGATATTCGCGTGAGGCAGGGCGAAGGACGTCGCGATTCCACAGGTTGGCCAGCCGGGCGTCGTTATTGAACTGCTCCAGATCGAGTTTCCCCAATACGCCCCAGTCGTGGTTGCCGGCGATGGCGACATGGGGGTACTCCTGCAGGCGTTCGATACATTCGTTTGGCTGCGGGCCATAGCCCACCACGTCTCCCAGCGACCAGATGACGTCGAACGGCCCGGCATCCTGCAGCACGGCGTCCAGCGCCACCAGATTGGAGTGAATATCCGACACTACCAGTACGCGCATCGATCGATCACCCTCCGCTCTCGCATTTGCCGCCAGTGTACCATAGCTGCGAAGGATCGGCAATGAGAAGCCCATGCAAGGTGCACGGGCGGGGTTGCCTTGCCGGTGGATCTTGCCCGTGATATACTCGCGCCCATGAAGATAAACGAAACCTTTGATCACATCTACCTCTCGCCCCATCTGGACGACGCCGTGCTGTCGTGTGGCGGGTTACTGGCGTGTCAGTCTCGGGCGGGCGAACGTGCGCTGGTGGTCACCTTTTTCGCCGCGTCACCTACCGATGCGCCCATGACGGACTTTAGCCGCGAGTTGCAGGAGCGCTGGGGCGATGCCGCCGGCCCTGCCGATGACCCGGTGGCTGTGCGCCGGGAAGAGGATCTACAGGCGTTGCGGCGGCTGGGGGTGGAAGGAGTGCATCTCCCCTTTCTCGACTGCGTATATCGGGTCGATCCGCGCACCGGCCAGAGTCTGTACCCCTCTGAGGAGGCGATCTTTGGCGAGGTACACCCGGCAGAGCGGGGTTGGGAGGGCGAGCTGCTGGAGGCGCTGTACGATGCGGTGGGCAATCCGGGGCAGGCCACCATCTATGCGCCGGTGACCGCCGGCCACCATGTGGATCACATTCTGGTCCGGCGGGTGGCGATCAGGCTGCTACAGCAGGGCTATCGCGTGCTCTTTTACGAGGATTATCCCTATGCGGGAGACGAATCGGCGGTGGCCGCGGCGCGGGCCGATTGGCCCGATAGATGCTGGAGCGCCCGGGCGCGATTCTACGACGATGCAGCCCTCTATGCCAAGGGAGATGCCGTGGCCTGCTACGCCTCGCAGATCAGCACCTTCTGGTGCGATCTGGACGAGATGCGTCGGGCGCTGGGCGAGTTCGGTCGTCTGGCCGCCGCAGCCCATCCCGGCGGATGCGCCGATCCATCGCGCCGTTATGCCGAGACCTACTGGCTCCTGGCGCCCGAATGCGTGCGCGTCGCGTCGGGCATCGCTTAACGCTTACTGCCGGAGCGCCAGCGGTCGATCTGCTCTTTGGGTGTGATCGATGCGGCGCGCCGGGTCGTGTCGGAAGACTCCCGGGTCGTCTCCGTGTCGGATGCGCTACCTCCCCCTACGGCGAAGGATGAGACGAGCCGCCGGATGTTATCGCTCTGGCAGGCGGGGCAGGGTTGGGGCGCATCTTCCTCCGAACCGCGCATGGTGCGAAAGAACCTGGAGAAACGGTGACCGCAGCATTCGCAGCGAAACTCGTAGATCGGCATGACCCGGCATCCTCCTTACGGTGAATCGCAACGATTCGTCGCTCACGTCGATGCTCTATTATACATCGTCGGGCAAAAAGATGAACGGGATGGTGGTGATGGCCTGAACCACTCCGGCGATGATGAGAGCCGCCGCCAATGATGTCGCCTGAGACAGGGCGGCGCCCAGCAGTGGGCCGGCAAAGATCGCGAGATTCGCCACCATGCTCCACACCGCGGCAAAGAGTGGCTGGCGCTGCTTGGGGATGCTGGCCAGCATCAGGTCGAACAATCCCACGTCGATGCCCGATGCCGTAAGCCCCCAAATTCCGGCGATGGGGATGATCCATATCGCCGAGGGGGCCAGCGCCGTCGCAATGGGATAGACGGCCAACCCCAGGGCGGCCAGCATCAGCACTTTGCGGTGCCCCATGCGGTTGGCCGAGCGCCCCCAGAACAGATAACCGGCCACCAGCGCCACATAGCCGATGGTGCCGCGCAACCCGATGAGGGTGTCCGGAGCCTGCAGGTTGTTTACCCAGAACAGGCTAAAGAGCGGCGCCGGCAGGTTGAGGGCGATGCGGTAGAGAATGGTGCACGCCAGAAAGAGCAGAAAAGACTTTTCCTTGCCGATGGGCTCGAAATACTGCCTGATGCGCTCGATCAGGTTGCTGGAATAGACCACCGCCGAGACGTCCAGCGGCGGGACGAGGATCTGCTGGAAAAAGTACGGGTCCATCCAATCGAAGATGAACGAGATCATGAACACCATCTGATAGTTCAACGGGAAGGATAGCCGGTCGAGCATCCATCCGAAAAAGGCGCTGGAGATGGCCGAGACGATGCTGAGCAGCGCCCAGCGCGTGCCGTTGAGTTTGGCGCGACGTTGGGGCGAGACGGCCTCGGTCATGACGGTCGTCCAGGCGGTGGTGGCCACCGTATCGGGGAAGGTTTTGGCCGTCCAGATGATGATCAGCGCGATGGGCAGGTATTGGGGCGGGATAAAGAACGGAAGAAGGGCGCAGATCAAAAAGGCGATGCGCATCATGCGGGCATAGCGCACGCGAACGCGCACCTGATCGGTATTGCGCTCGGCGATCATGGCGCTGGGAATCAGGGTAAAGATGGCCAGTAGCGCCGGAGCCGACGTGAGCCAGCCGATGAGGGTAGACGATGCGCCCAACCGGGCCATGAACACGGGCAAAAAGGCCATGATGCCGCCGATAGGCACGCCGACCAGGGCGGTGCTGATGTAGAGCAGCCGCTCGTTGCGATCTTCTTGCGTGCGGGGCCGTACCAGGCGTGACCGAAGGATACTTTGGGCAAGGCGCGAGATGCGCGATGAAACAATCATGATACCTGCCTTGCATCGCCTTCTGTGGGTGACACAGAGGCGTACTCGATGTGATTCTGGCGCATTGTATCACGAGGGCCATGCACCGCCAAAGGCGTTGACAGAGCAGCAGGGGCGGCATACAGTGTGTCGGTACGCGACTCGCGAGGATAACAGATTCTAAGGGAGCAGACGGGATATGAAGGTGATCGAAACGCGGTTACCGGGAGTGCTG
>JBMNOI010000096.1:0-14847 GCA_050942995.1 Anaerolineae bacterium | reverse complement strand
CTGGCGGCGATGGCCGAACCGGAGGATGTGAGGCCGCTGCTGTTGCACCCGGACGAGACGGCGGGGGGGCTGATGACCTCCGAGTATCTGGCCTATCCGCAACAGATGCGGGCGGGGCAGGTGCTGGCCGCCATTCGCCAGTGGCCGGTCAGAGGGCACGATTCGGCATACCTGTTCACCGTCGACCGGGAGGGGCGTCTGGCGGGGGCGGTGAACCTGTTCGATGTGCTGCGGACAGACCCGCAGATGCCGCTGTCGGCGATGATGGATCGGGATGTGCTCAAGGCGCGGGTGGACGACGACCAGGAGGTGGTGGCGCGGCTGATGTCGCGGTACGGTCTGGCCGCCGTGCCGGTGGTGGACGCCGATGATCGACTGGTGGGCGTGATCACGGTGGATGATCTGGTGGAGGTGCTGGAGGACGAGGCGACGGAGGATATTCAGCGAATTGCGGGCACGTCGCCGCTGGAGCAGCCCTATCTGGATGCGGGGATCACCTCGATGGCCTGGAAACGGATGGGGTGGCTGCTCTTCCTCTTCTTCACCGCGTTGTTGACGGGTTCGGTGATCAGCCGCTATGAGGGCCTGCTCTCATCTCACGTCATCCTGACGGTATTCCTGCCGCTGCTTATCGGTACGGGGGGCAATGCGGGGTCGCAGACGACGGCCACGGTGATTCGAGCGCTGGCGGTAGGGGATGTTGCCCTGTATGATTTTCCGCGGGTGCTGTGGCGAGAGATGCGCACGGCGATCGTGCTGGGGGTCTCGATGGCGGCGCTGGCTTTTCCCGCGGTTCTTTTGTGGGGCACGTCTCCCATAATGGCCGGTGTCGTGGCGCTGAGCACCATCGGGATCGTCATCTGGGCTAACAGTGTGGGGTCGTTGCTTCCGCTGGTGGCGGCCAAGGTGGGCATCGATCCGGCTCTCGTCTCGGCGCCGTTGATGAGCACGCTGGTCGACGCGGTGGGACTGTTGATCTATTTCAATATCGCTGCGCTCTTGCTCCGGGCATAAGGGCACGGAGGTGGATGCCCGATCGTTACCATGTTGCCCGCCCGTCGTAACGATGGATGTGACGGATTAGAGCGACGCACACAATACATCTCGGAGAGCCTTTATGCTGAGAGAGTCGTTTCGCGCGTTTCGGGTGGGCGAGCCCATCGATCGTCGGGCGTTCTCATGGGGCGATCTGGCGGTGCTGGTGTTGCTGGTGACCCTGTTCTATGGAGGGATTCGGCTGGCGCTGGCCGCGCCGCAAAAGGTGGCCGGCCCGGTGATCTCGCTCTCGCCACGCATGTTGCCGATTTATGCGACCTTTTCGTTGGGGCGCATGGTGGCCGCATATATCCTCTCTATGCTGTTCGCCCTGATATTCGGATACTGGGCGGCGAACGATCGGCGGGCCGAGCGAATCATCATGCCAATCCTCGATATTCTGCAGAGCGTGCCCATCCTGTCGTTCCTGCCGGCGGTGTTGCTCAGCCTCGCCGTTATCTTTCCGGTGAATGTGGCCGCCGAGCTGGCCTCTATCGTGCTCATATTCACCAGCATGGTGTGGAACCTCACCTTTGTGTGGTATCAGTCGTTGACGACGATTCCCAAAGAGTTGCGCGAGGCCAGCGCCATATTCAGGCTGAACGGATGGTTTCGCTTCAAGACCATGGAGCTGCCCTTTGGCGCCATCGGTCTGCTGTGGAACAGCATGATGAGCTGGGCCGGGGGATGGTTCTTTTTAATGGCCGCCGAGATCTTTACGGTGGGCGAGCGCGACTTTCGCCTGCCGGGCCTGGGAGCATTTCTGCAAGAGGCGTCGAATCAGGGGGACCTTACGGCGATCGCCTGGGGTGTTGGTGCGCTGGTGATCATCATTGTGGCGCTGGATCAACTGGTCTGGCGACCGTTGCTGGTGTGGTCTGAACGGTTCAAGCTCGAAATGGTCGAGTCGGATTATCCCCTTCGGTCGTGGTTCTACGACCTCTTGACCGGCACGCGCTTTTTTCAGCGCGTAGCGCAAAGGGTGTGGCAGCCCATCGCCCGCGGAATCGACGAATTTACGTTGCGTCACTTTGCCTCTGCCGACCATGTCGCCGAATCGGCCGGGGGACGCGGTCGATTATGGTGGATCGGTGGAGTGGTAGGTGGCCTTTTGATCGGGTACGGCACCTATCGTGCCGGAGCTGTGTTGCTGGCCATGCCTCTGGACCAGTGGGGAGAGGTAGGCCTGGGGGCGCTGGCGACGTTGTTGCGCGTCACGGTGACGTTGATCATTGCCATGGCATGGACGATTCCGGTCGGCGTGGCCATCGGCACCAATGCGCGGCTGGCTTCGTGGCTGCAGCCGGTGGTGCAGCTGGTGGCCTCGATCCCGGCTACGGCGCTTTTCCCCGTGTTCTTGTTGTTCCTGCTGGCGTTGCCGGGCGGGTTGAATCTGGCCGCTGTGTTGCTGATGTTGACGGGCACTCAATGGTATCTGCTGTTCAACGTCATCGCCGGTGCCAGCACGATTCCGCAGGATCTCAAATTTACGGCGGCGCTGCTGGGACTGAGTCGGTGGGAACGCTGGCGCACCCTGATTCTGCCGGCGCTTTTTCCCTATCTGGTGACGGGGGCCATTACGGCCAGCGGGGGAGCCTGGAACGCCAGCATCGTCGCCGAGTATGTGCACTTTGGCGGGCGGACGGTACAGACGGTCGGGCTGGGCGCGGTGATCGCCGGGGCCACGGCCGCCGGAGACTATTCGCTACTGCTGGCCGGAACGTTGAGCATGATCGTCGTGGTGGTGGTAATCAATCGACTGCTCTGGCGGCGTCTCTATCGTCTGTCCGAAGAGCAGTACCGAATGGAGTAAATTATGACGCAGAATGGGCATCTGCTGGAACTCGTGGATGTGAATCAGATATACACCAGCGGAAGGCGACAGTTCACGGCCATCGAGAATGTGAACCTGACCCTGGATGAGGGCGAATTCGTCGCATTACTGGGGCCGTCGGGCTGTGGCAAAAGCACGTTGCTGCGCATTATCACGGGGCTGCAGCGGCCGACAACGGGGCGGGTGCTCTATCGTGGCCGTGAACTGCAGGACGTGAATCCGTGGGCCACCATCGTTTTTCAAACCTTTGCCCTGTTCCCCTGGCTGACGGTGGAGAGGAACGTCCTCGTCGCGCTGGATGCCCGGGGCGTTCCGGCGGATGAGGCGCGACCGAAAGCCCTGGCGCTGCTGGACAAGGTGGGGCTCGATGGATTCGAGACGGCCTATCCCCGCGAGCTGTCGGGAGGTATGCGCCAAAAGGTGGGCTTTGCCCGGGCAATGGCCGTCGAGCCCGAATTGCTCTGCCTGGACGAGCCTTTCTCGGCGCTGGATGTGCTCAGCGCCGAGTCGCTGCGGGGTGAGCTGCTCGAGCTGTGGACGAGCGGGGCCATTCCTACGAAAGCCATCCTCATGGTCACACACAGCATCGAGGAGGCGGTATTCATGGCCGACCGCATCGTCGTGATGGACAAAGAGCCGGGGCGGGTGGTGGCCAGCATTCGGGTCGATCTGCCCCATCCCCGCCAGCGCAAGGACGGGCGCTTTTTGTCGCTGGTCGATCGGGTGTACGGCATCCTGGCCGGGCAGACGCAGCCGGAGCAGGTCGAACTGGGCACTGCGCCGGGTGAATTGGGGCCGAAACGGATACTGCCCGACGTGGATGTGAACGAGCTGGCCGGCTTGCTGGAGCTGCTCAACGATCGACCCGCCCATCGGGCCGACATCTATCAATTGGTGGACGAGCTACGGATCGATTCGGATCGGCTTTTACGATTGACCGAGACGGCCGAGTTGTTGGGGTTTGCCGCCATTAGCCAGGGGGACATCCTGCTCACTCCGCTGGGAGAGGCGTTTGCAGAGGCCAGCATCCTGGCCCGCAAAGAGATCTTTGCCACGCGCATTCGGCGGCTGCCGCTGTTCCGCTGGTTGATGAACATGCTGCGCGCCGCGGAAAACGGCCGACTGAACGCGAGCGTGGTGCAGACGGCCCTCGAGTTCGACCTGTCGTCGGAGGATGCCCGTCGGCAGATCGATACTGCCATCGACTGGGGCCGTTATGCCGAGATCCTGGCCTATGACGACGATACGCAGACCATCTATCGTGAGATGATTGCGGCCTGAGGATCGATTCACGATCACAGGCTCGGTGGAGAGTATCCACCGAGCCTGTTTGTTTTGTTGCTCCGCATCATTCCGGTGGCAGATCGGCAATGGGTACGGCGTCGTCCGGGAAGCGTTCCCCATCGAGGGTGGTGGCTCTCAGGCGCGTCCCGTCGGATACGGTGTAGAGCCCGACCCTGATCATATGGTGACCGGTTGCGGGCAGGGACAATATACGCACATCGCGCCATAGATCGCCGGGACGCCAGGACACGGGACGTGATGTGCCCATCACCGGATAGCCGTCGGCCTGGGAGACGAGCCTTCCTTCCACGTCGTACAGGTGCAGGAACACCGTGATCTCTTGATCCAATCGCTCGCGACATTGCCAGTACAGCTCGACTCGGAGCGATTCGCCCCAACGCTCCCATGTGGCCGAGCGCAACGTGATATGACGATCGAATGCCGCCAGATGATCTCGTTCCACGGGTTGATTCTCGCCTTCCAATCCACCGGCATCATAGACGGCGACGTGTTCCGTCTCGTACCGGGTGACCATCACTTTGCCGGCCTGCCGAACGTGGTCCTGAATGGTGTCGCTATCCACAAACTCTCCGATGCAGGGAAAGATATATGTCCAATCATCCTGCGGGAGCAGGTCGGCCAGAATGAGGCTGGTGACCGGACGCTCTTCTCCTGTGTGCAGCCACAGAAGGTCCCTGACGCTGGTATAGTCGGGGACAAAGACCACGCCGTCATGTCCGACGGCGTAGGTCGGTCGGTGCAGGGCAAACCACATGGGATAGTTCACCACCAGCATCGGGGCGGATGGGTCCTGCGGGCGCGCATCGACGAGCGGCAGGGCCGCCCGGCGCGTCTGCTCGTAAAGGGGCACGCGTGCACGAATAAAACGGTACCCGACGATGGCCGCCCCGAATACGACCAGCGCGGCCAGCGTTTGCCCGACGATGGCGAGCCGGCGTCCGGACCGGTGGATACTCAGCGGAATGGACCAGAAGAGGGCCGCGCCCACTGCCGGCTCGTAGAGCAACCGGCCGCCCGCGGCCACATATTCGGGCTCTAAAAATGCCCAGGCGGGCGCTGCCGCCAGAATGAACCATCCCAGAGCCAGCAGCACCAGTCGCCCGCGCCCGGCCCTCCAGAGCAGGAGCGACCACCCCGTGACGGCGACGCCAGAGACCAGTGCCGTCGCCTGTAGCGGATCCAGCCGGCCGGTCACCCGCAACACTCGGAGGGTCAGGGGAGCCACCGGGAAGGCAAGCCCCTGAAGAAGGTAGACGCCGTTGCGCCAGCGGGCCTCCAGATCGAACAGGGCGCCGGCGGAATCCCCTTTGGGCACGAGGAGCCACACCAAAAGCCCCAGACCGGCGCATGCCCAGAAGGGAATCGTGTGCCGGAGAGATGCCCTCCATGTCTCGGGTTGTGCTTCGATGAGGAGCAAGACGGTGAGTAACGGCGCGATGAGGACACCGGTTTCGTGAGCAAAGGGGGCCAGTAACGCCAGGGCGATAGAGCCCGCGAACAAGGGGCGTGAGCAATGCCGGATGCCGAGGCGGGCGAGGAGCAGGGCACTGAGAATCAGGGCGGTGACCAGAGGATGGGTTAGCGCTCCGACCCAGGGCACGGCCTGATAGCTGAACGGGTAGAGCAGGAAAAGAAGCGCGGCCGAGAGACCGAACAGGATATTCTGTCTCGGTCGGTATCCCATCACCAGCCCCACCACCAGGAGGGTGTTGATCAGGTGCAGCGCCAGATTCAGGGCGTGTAGCGTCGGCGGATCATATCGGCCCTGAAGTAGATGCAGGACCCTCCACAGGGTAAACGGCAGAGGCCGATAATAGCCCATCCCCCGCGCAGAGCTCCAGATAGACGCCATATTCTGCCCCTCCAGCCAGCGGTAATGGGGCATATCGTCCGAGAAAAAGGGCAGCCGGAGCACAAAGCCATAGGTCAGGGCACCGATCAGGAGCAGGCCGATCACGCCGGCTACAGGTATCAGGGATTTTCGATATGAGACGGGTGTGCGTTTGCTCGTTACATCCAATACGCGATTTCCTTATGTGACCGGAGCGTCAGTCGACTCAGTTTCTCCGGGCCGACTGACGCCATCGTATCGTTCAGCCAAAGAGCGGTGTCAAGAGATCGAGCCAGAGCGAACCCAGATGCGCGATGACAAACGCCTTGAGCGTCTTTCCCAGCCAGCATGCCAGCAAGAACTTGCCGACCGGAAAGCGCAGGGCGCCGGCCGTCATGCCGGCCAGATCAAAGAGCGGGTTTGGTATAGCGGCCAGCACGAAAATGGTCAGGAACCCGCGACGCTGCATCCAGTCTTTCATGCGCTCGAATCGCTCGCGATTCTCCACCACGGCGCTGCCACCATAGCCCGCCATATAGCCGATCAGTTCGCCGATGGGCTCGCCGAGACCGGCGACGACACCTACCCACAAGGGATTGAGCACACCGCCGCCGGCAAATACGACTGCCAGCGAGGGGACGGGCAGAATGATGGTTGCGTTTCCCAATACACTGATGAGGAACACTCCCAGGTAGCCGTATCCGCGTAGATTGGCCAGCTCCTCTCGATAGATCAGAATGGCAGCAGTGATGCCGACCGAAAAGAGCAACGCCAAGATACGGCTACTATAGCGACGCCAGAACGCCAGAGCACGTTGAGAGAATGTGGGCGTTGTCACTATCTAGCTCTCGATGATCTCGACGCTCAGAATCTTGTCTCCCGGAGGGGCCTGGGGATTCTTTTGCGGGTCACGCGGCGTGAGCGCCTCCACCACATCCATCTCTTCGATCACCTGGCCGAACACCGAGTGCCGATTGTTCAGATGCGTGGTGGGAACGTAGGTGATAAAGAACTGGCTTCCGTTGGTGTTCGGACCGGCGTTGGCCATGGATACTGTGCCCGCCGAGTTATGATTCAGGCCCGGGTGGAACTCGTCTTTGAAGCGATAGCCGGGGCCGCCGCGGCCGGTGCCGGTGGGATCGCCCGTCTGGGCCTTAAAGTTGGGCAGCACGCGGTGAAAGGTGACCCCATCGTAATAGCCCTGGCGGGCGAGAAAGACGAAATTGTTCACCGTGATGGGCACCTTGTCCGCATACAGCTCGATGCGAACATCGCCTTTTTCGGTATGCAGGATGGCTTCATAGCGCCTGGTCGGATCGATCTGCATCTCGGGCGGTTGGGACCAGCTCATGGCGTATTCCTCCGTTTCAGTATTCGATTCATCAGCCGCTTCCGGCGTGGGCGTCCCGGTATCGGGCGCCGGTGTTTCGACGGGCGGCGTGTCGGCCGGCTGCTGTGCAGGTCGGTTTACGGTGAACTGGTAAAGCAGGATAAGGGCGGCGATGATCAGGATGACGATGCCGACGGCCAGCCAGATGTCGCGCATCGTCAGTTTTTCCTCCTGCTTTTTGACGGGCGGGCGAGAGGGCCTCTGCCGAGTGGACGAGCGCGCCCCCTGACGGGCCTTGTTGAGCTGGCGGCGTCGCCTGATCTCGTTACGTTTCTTGCTCATACGACTCTCCCATCAAGAGATGAAGGACCGGTGCTCAAGTGAGCCCTGATGTGGACAGGTTGCAGGGCATCTAATGTGCCGGCGGGCATGTGGCGGCCCGACCCGGGCCATGCGGACCAGAGAGCAGATGATGATTGCGGAACAGATAATAACAGTCTTGAGCAGGTGTCGTCAAAATGATCGTTTCCATATATCGGTTCGGGAATGACCGGGCGAGGGGCGGTCACGGCACGTCACTCTCGCGGGCCGAGATAATATGCCGCAGACGCAGGCGGACGCGTCGAAGTAGCTCGCGATCCACGGCATCGACGGCGAATACCTGGAGCGGCGAAACCCAGAGATCGGGAGACAGTCGCCGCAGGACGACCAGGCGGATCGTTGCCAGCAAAACGCCGTACCCCACCATGGCCTGAGCCGCACCCAGGGCGCCCGCCCAGCGAATGCCTGCCCAGAGTAGCGGCGCATATGCCATAATGCCCACCGCATAGATGAGCAGCATCCAGCGCTCCTCTCCGATGGCATAAAATACGGGGCGTTGCGTCTCGGCAAAGGTCATGGCCACCAGATGGATCAACGCCCACTGGAGCACGGGCGTCGTACCGGCATAGCGTACACCGCCGATGAACAATACGAGCCATGGCGCCAGAGGGATGCAGGCGAGGACAAAAATGACGCTGACCCAGAAGGCGTATTTCTGTGCCTGTCGCAATACAATGCGGGCGCGTTCGGTGCCCTGCACGACCAGCTCGGACACGAGGGGCAGCAGAATCGTCTCCAGCGGCCCGAAAACGGCATAAGCCATGTACATCGCTTTGCGCGCCGCCCCGAACAGGCCCACAGCCACATCGCCGGCCAGCGCCTTGAGCAGCCAGACGGGGAGCTCCTCCGACACCTGTTTCAGCGGGACGGCGAGGATGACGTACACTCCCTGACGCCGCATCAGCGCCGCCAGGTTGGCCTGTCCCCCGCTGAGACCACGTAGCTCGCGCCAGATCGGGCGAACCATCCACAAGGAAAGGAGCAGGGTCGAGACCTCCATGAGCGGATAGGTGAGGGCCACTCCGGTCAGTCGCTCTCCACCCGCCCACCAGGGAAGGGTGGCCAGCAGGGCCAATCGGCTCGTGCTACGCATGACGGCGACGGCGGCCGAGCGCCGATAACGGGTGTGGCTCAGGAACAGGGTATGGGGCACCAGGTTGAGCGCCGATAGCAGCAGGTGCAACCCCATAATCGCCCAGAGAATATCCTGCCGATAGCGGGCGATGCCGAAAAAGACGAGACACAGGATCGTTCCGGTGCCGAGCACCATCCTTCCGTAGACAGAGATCAGCACACGCACACGGGGCTTGTCTTCGGCACCACGCGCCTTGGCGATCTCGGCCGCCATCATCGAGCTCGTGCCCAGATCGATCAGAATGGCGGCGATAGAGAATATCGAGAGCACAAAGGAGAGGGCGCCGAATTCGGCCACGGCGAGATAGCGCAGGGTGAACACGGCCTGAAGCGCCCCGCTCAGATTCACGATCATGGCGGTTCCCGAATAGGCCACCAACCCTTGCAGGATCCGTTTCCATAGAGACACGTTCACCCTCCCGGAATTCGACTATCCGATCATGCCACGAACTGCGAGGATGCGCTTATGGCGGAGAGGTCGAGAAGGGTGAGAGAAGATGGATCACCTGTGGGCGATCGGCAGATATACCGAATTGAACATTGCGCTGTGGGCCGGTGTGGGGGAATATGGGGCGACCGTATGCACGGTCACCTCAGGAATAGCGAGCTCGTTCCCAGAACGTGCAGCAGCGGCAGCGCACCGAACAATACGAAAAGTGCGACGATGGCCGGGGCGATCACCAGAGCATAGGGGCGGCGCTCTCCCCAGCCCCATGCCCGCTCTCCCCATGCGGCGATGGCGGTGACGAGCCAGGCGGCCAGCAACCAGCATTCCAGCGGATCCCGGCTCCAGTAAGCGCCCCATAGCTGCCGGGCTCCCACGCCGTGACCGAGCAGCCCGACCGTTTGCAGGCACCATGCCGACGACAGTAGACGAGAGCCCGCGTTATCGGCTGAACGGGAGAATATCCCCGCAAGCAGTGTGCCCGCGGCCAGCGCCAGTCCGATCCGACCAACCGCCGGCCAGAGGCCGGGGGCATAGAGATAGGGCGGTGTCGAGCGGGGCAGCAGTGCGAGCGCTCCGGCGGCCACCACGATCGCGATTCCCCCAAGGCGATACGCGGCCCGCCTTACAGGGCGGATATAGAGCGTTGCCGCCGCCGTCGCCAGCGCCACCCATGCCAACCCGACGGCGGGGGAAAACGGCGTCGCTCCGGCCCGCAAGATGCCCCCCAGGGTCAACGCCCCGGCGACGGTCAAAAGCCCTCGCTGAGAGCCGCCCACGGGAGCGCATCCCGCTCTGATAACGCCGACCAGCGCCAGAACCGCGCCGGCTATGACCAGAGCCCGCGAGAACGCATCAAGAGGAGCCACGTTCGGCCTCCTCGTCCAGCAACGCTTTGACGGTGCGCGCCCAGGCGGCGCTTGCCTCGTGATGCGGTACGGCGAGCCGACAGACGGTCGAATCGCCGTCGTCATGCAGAACGAGCCAGGCCGCCCTCGGCGGCCAGACGATCCCGGCACCGAGGCCTATGAGCATCAGCGATGCGCCCAGAGCCGCCAGGGGAATTTCGGGCTCGTGCTCGACCCGAAGGGCGACATAATATTCCGGGGTTATATCCAGGGTAACCCCCTCGACGTGAAATCGGGCGTTGCCCGCGAGCTGTCGCTCGTCCAGGATGCGCCCGTCCGTTCCGTGCAGGACCTGTACCAGGATGCCGTCGTCCGAGGCGTTCGGCGTGTTCTGAGGACGATAATAGAGCAGACGAAGGATGATGCCCCCCTGGGGCGCGGCCAGCAGTTGCTCCTGCGTGCTTCCCGTTAGAGGCACCCGTATCGGCGCCTTTGGTGCCGGCGGCTCTTCCGGCAAGGGCTCACCCGGTGGGAGAAGATAGAGTCGTTCGCCGGCGGCGTTTCGGGCGATGATGCGCACCGCCGGGCCGATGCCGACCATGTAGAGATCCAGCCCATCGGCTCGGGCCGGTCGGGTGAGGCCGATCGCCAGTCGTCGGTCGCCCCGGTCGGGCTGCGATAGCGTCACGCGCCCGACGGCCGAGGCGATGCCGTGGCCGTCGCGTTCGGGGCGCAACTCGATCTCGTCCAGGCGGATGGTCACGTCCCGATCGTCGTGTAGTGTGCGTTTCTCACCCAGCAGCAGGATCTGTTGCGGTCCGCTCCATGATGCATGCCGCGCCCACACCCCCGCGCCGAGAAGGACCAAGAGCCCCAGATAAAAGAGCCCGGGAAGCAATCGAGCCACCCCGGTTCGCCGGGCGGCGGCCAGCGTGCCCTGCTCTGTATCGACCAGGCGATGGATCGTCATGTGGGCCGCGCCGAGGGCCTGGTTCAGCGCGTTGCGGGTTGCCACCATATCCCCGGGCAGCCGCGCGACCCAGCTCTCGACGCGGCCCGTCGGCAGGGGCGCCCACGCCGGGATCCAGCATGATAACAGGCGTAGCAGAGCGATCCCCCCCACCAGACCGAGCAGCAGATCCAGGCCGCGACTGGCAAAGAGATCGGGTATAGCGGGTAGTCGTGGCTGCGTCGGGCCACTAGTTCCTGCTATGCCGGGCAGGGTGAGATGATCGGGCGCGGCGCTCGTCTCATCGAAGGGGCGCGGGAACAACCCGCCCACGATACAGACGGCCAGTAACAGACCCATCAGGGCAAGGACTGTGGCCGGTGACGTGGCCAGTTTCCATATGCGTTGGACAAGATCGTCGATGCGTGCGATGGCCCCAATCCCCTTTCTCGATCATCCGGTCTGCGGCCGTCGGCACTCCTGTACCGATTCTGATTATAAAGCCGACGCTTCAGAGCGTCAACGAAAGGGCGGGCGGTTGACCGCCCCGGTCGTGGCGACCTATACTGACTCCAGGAGAACAGGAATTCGCGGAAAGGAGCCCTCGTTGTCGCCCAGGATAAGCCAGGAGACCCTGGATCAGGTGATCGCCTTTCACGGCCACCTCTGTCCCGGATTGATGACCGGCGTGCGCGTGGCGCAGATCGCCCTGCGCGAGATCGGCCCTCACGCCGCCGATGAAGAGGTGGTGGCCGTCGTCGAGACCGATAACTGCGCCGTGGATGCCATCCAGTTCATGGTCGGGTGCACCTTTGGCAAGGGCAATCTGATCCATGCCGACTATGGCAAGAACGCCTTTACGTTTGCCCGGCGCTCTGACGGGCGGGCCATCCGCATCGTGCGAAAAGAATCCCCTGCACGCCATGAGGATACGAGCCCTCAGGCGGCGGAGGAGCGGGCGTTGATCGAGCGGGTGCGCACCGGTCGGGGAAACCCTGAGGATGAGGCGGTCTTTGACGAGCTGTGGCGTCGTCGATCGCTGGCCGTGTTAGAGCCGGAGGACGACGAGCTTTTCGATGTACAGGAACTGCATGACTATCGCATTCCCGATCGGGCCGAACTGCACCGCTCTTTTCCCTGTTCCGCCTGCGGCGAAACGACCATGGCGACGCGTCTGCGCCGCCTGGGCGAGCAAGACCTGTGCATTCCCTGCTACGAGGCGGCCGTCGAGGGAGGGGGGCAAAAGGGCGGGCGCCTTGTCTTTCGGCCTATCGGGATGGTACACAGCGCTCTGACAGCCGACACGGCCGCGCCCCGGGAGCGAGCCGAGGCGAGCATCCACGTGTATCCCGAGTTCAGCGCGGGGTTGCTGGGCATCGAGGGATTCGAGCGGTTGCAGGTGTTGTTTGTGTTCCACCGTGCTCCCGCAAATGCGCCCCTTCATCAGCATCCACGGGGAGACCAGACCGTGCCCCGCCGGGGTGTCTTTGCGCTGCGCAGCCCGCACCGGCCCAATCCGATCGGCCTGACCACGGTGCGTCTGTTGGCGGTCGAGGGCAATGTGCTCCGGGTAGATGGGCTGGATGCCTGGGACGGCTCGCCGGTGCTCGATATCAAGCCTTATGTGGAGGAAAAGGGCGGGAAGGCAACAGAGGGTTCTCAGATGAGATGACATAATGCGATGCCGGATGACGGCAAACGCTTGTTGTTGCCTGCCGGATAGGCTATACTGCGCGGTGTCCGACGGTGAGCGATGTGACCGAGCGAAACCGATCATTGCCGACAGAGGAGCGATATGATGAGCAACACAATTCGTGTGACGGTATGGAACGAGTTTCGTCACGAAAAGATGCATGATGCCGTTCGAGATGTGTATCCCGAGGGCATCCATACACAGATCGCCCGATTCCTGAACGATGCGCCGGGTATTAAGGCGCGCACGGCGACGCTGGACGAGCCCGAGCACGGCCTGACAAACGAGGTACTCGATCAGACCGACGTCCTCATCTGGTGGGGGCATATGGCCCACGGCGAGGTGCAGGACGAGATCGTCGATCGCGTACAGCAGCGCATCCTTGCCGGGATGGGGCTGGTTGTGCTCCATTCAGGGCACCTCTCCAAGATCTTTCGTCGCATGATGGGCACCCACTGCACCCTCAAATGGCGCGAGGCCGGCGAGCGCGAGAGGCTATGGGTGGTCGATCCGGGCCATCCCATCGCCGAGGGGTTGGGCGAGTATTTCGAGATCCCCCATGTCGAGATGTACGGCGAGTACTTTGATATCCCGCAGCCCGACCAGCTCGTCTTTATCTCCTGGTTCCAGGGCGGCGAAGTATTCCGCAGCGGCTGCTGCTGGCATCGCGGCAAGGGCAAGGTATTCTACTTCCGTCCCGGCCACGAGACCTTCCCCATCTTTTTCCAGGATAAGGTTCAGCGGGTGATCGTCAACGGCGTGCGCTGGGCTGCGCCGGTGGCCGGCCCTTACAGCGACCTGACGAAAGCGCCTCGCGTGGATAGCATCGAAAAGTTCGAGATCGATGAATAGGTGAGCTGTTTGATGTGACGCGACAGGGGCCCGTTCCGTCAGGGATAGGGCCCTTGGTTTGTTTGCGCGATTCGATGCGATGACTGTATGATCGGAGCAAGGCTCGGGCGTGGATGGAGAGGCCAATGAGTGACGATATCGCCGAGCGGCTGACCGCCGCCTATGATGCCGTGGCGGAGGGCTATGCCTGCGTCAATCAGACCATGCCGGATGATCTGATCGAAGCCGCGTCAGAGTTCAAGACCCTGATCGACGGGCGAGGTCCGGTGCTGGATGTGGGCTGTGGCGCCGGACGCGATATGGCCTGGCTCGAACGCGAGGGGTTCATCGTCGTGGGGGCCGATCTCTCGTACGGAATGCTGACTCAGGCGCGGCGTTATGTACGGGGACCGCTGACGCGCATGGATATGCGTCGGCTGGCGTTCGCCGACGCCTCATTCGCCGGGGTGTGGTGTTGCGCATCGCTGCTGCACCTTCCCAGGGATGAGGCCCCCGGGGCGCTGGCCGAGATGCGCCGCGTGCTGGCCTTTGGTGGCCCCCTCTATCTCGCCCTGCAAGAAGGCGATGGTGAGGGGTGGGAGTCCGTCACCCGCTATGGCCCGGCGGTAGAACGCTATTTTGTGCGCTATCGCATGACGGAGGTAGAGGCTCTGTTGACGGGAGCCGGTTTTCGCCCGTTGCGCGCCTGGATCGGTCGAGCGAGTGACGTGCACTGGATCAACGTGCTGGCTCTGGCGGTTGAGCCTTTGACCACACCATCCGAGAGGACCACCGATGAAGATACTCGTCGTGCTGGGGCATCCCGATCCCGGAAGTTTTAACCATGCCATCGCCTATACCGCCGTGCAGACATTACAGGCCAACGGCCATGAGGTCATTTTTCACGATCTCTATGCCGAGCGGTTCGATCCGCTAATTCGCGCCGGCGAGATTCTGCGCGGTGGAGGGATCGACGCGATGGTGGCGCGGCACTGCGCCGAGTTGACCGCGGCCGACGGCATCGTTGTGGTTCATCCCAACTGGTGGGGACAGCCGCCGGCGATCCTGAAAGGATGGGTGGATCGGGTGTTTCGGCCGGGAGTGGCCTATACCTTTGCGGACGGGGATGAGGGCAAGGGCGTTCCGATCGGGTTGTTACGTGCCCGGACGGCCGTTGTTTTGAACACATCGAACACGCCACGAGAGCGCGAATTGGAGATGTTCGGCGATC
>JBMNOI010000207.1:0-2634 GCA_050942995.1 Anaerolineae bacterium | reverse complement strand
CGAGCCCGATCTGCTGGCCCGCCTGCGCCGGGGAATCCCTCCGGTGCCCACACCGGAGGAAGAGATGCTGACTCTGGTTTCGTTATACGAGGATCTTCTTTGATTCGTTTGCGACCAAACATAAAACGCAGATGGCCGGGCCGCACATCGCAAGGGGTCTAAACAGCACATTTTATATTTTGGTGGGGGCATAGCCCCCACCAAAATATAAACCCAATTTCCAAGTACGCCCTAGCCGATGCACCAGGTGGCATCGTTGACGAGCTCCATCCGGCCGCTGGCGGCGGAGCGGATGCCGGCATCGAGGATGGCCATGACCTCCAGGTTCTGCATCATGTCCAGCGTGGGATGCAACGGCTCGCCTGTCTCCAGATGATGGATAAACTCTTCGGCCAGCGTGGCGCGGCCCTCGGGCAACGGATCGCCCTCGATGACCTCGTCCGGCTCGGATGCGCCATAGCCGCGGGATGTGTACACATTCACCACGGGGATGGGCCGCCCGCCATTGGGATCGGCCTTGCTGGTCACCACCAGGGTACCCCGGGTGCCATAGGCGATGGGCCCCGTGGGGATGCCGGTGGCATAGGTGGTCCAGGTGCCCTCGAGAATGGCCAGCGCCCTGGGAAAGCGCACCGTGATGACGGCGTTATCCTCGGCGTCACCGTAATGGCTGGTAAAGTTGGCCTTGATGCCCATCGCCGCCGTGGCCTGTTCTCCCAGGAACCAGCGCGAGACACAGGCGCCGTAGCAGCAATAGTCCAGCAGCGCGCCGCCGCCCGGCGCCGATTGATGCCACCACTCGGCGCCCTTTTCGATGTCGGTCACCGCATCTTCACCGGTGCCGTAGGAGAGCGGCCCCATCGAAGCGCCGTTTCGCCACTTGACCTCCCACACGTCGCCGATCTTGCCCGCGTCGATGAGTTCTTTCATCTTGCGTACGGCGGGCGACCAGGTGGTGGGCCAGTTGACCATCAACGACACGTTGTTGGCCTTGGCGTTGCGCACCATGCGCAACGCCTCGGACAGGCTGGCCGCCATCGGCTTTTCGGTGACCATGTGGATGCCTCTGGCGGCGATCGCCTCGGCCACCTCGCCGTGGCGGGCGTTCTCGGGGCAAAAGACGATGATGTCGAACTGTTCCTTCTCCAGCATCTCTTTATAGCAGTCGTACGCCTTGGGGATGCCGGTGACATCCAGGGCGCGCTGCATGTTGGCACCGCGGGTCGAGCGTTTCATCGAGATAGAGGGTACGGCGGGCCGGATGTCGGCACAGGCCACCCACTCGACGTTGGGCAGTTTGGCGAACTCGTCCAGCAGAGAGTTAATATGCATGTGGCCAAAACCCAATGCGCCGACACGATAGGTCTTGCTCATGATGTCGCTCCTTTAGTGAGATGGTTATCCGGCTACAGCAGGAAGGGATCGAGATAACGCTTGGTCAACAACAACATCTTTTCCCGGAGCGGGCTGCGTCCCCATAACGGCCCATGGGGCTCGAACACGAGATAGCCCGAATAGTCGCATTCGTACAGAAAAGCCATGACCTTGCCCCATTCGATATCGCCCATTCCCGCCGCCGGTTGGGAGACCAGCTTGCCGTCCATATAGAGGTGCTCTTTGATGTGCACCTCGAATATCTTGTTGCCGTGATCGCGCAGGAAGGGCAAATAGTCATCGCCATGGTGCTTGATATTGGCCGGGTCGAGCTTGACGCCGATCTCGGGCATCTGCTCCCAGACCGCCTCGTACGCCCGGAGGCTGTCGAAGAAGCTGTTGCCGTGCACGGCATAGAACGTCGGCAGCATACCGGCCTCTTTGATCTTGTCGACATAAGGGGGAAAGATCCGGACAAACTCGGCGACGTTCTCCTGGAGTGTGGCCCCCGGGATCTGGCCGCCGCCGGTGATGAACACACGGGCACCGAGTGTTTTGGCGAACTCGATGGCCCGATCCAGATGCCCCAGGCTGATCTCTCGCTCCTCTGCATCGGGGGCGGTGTGGTTCCAGCCCCATAACCCCAGGGATGAGCAGGCCACATGGTGGCGATCGAGGATCTCTTTCATCTGTGCGACGGTATCGGCCGTCAGATCGGCAAAATCCGCCCAAAAGTTGAACTCGAGCCCGACAAAGCCGTGTTCTGCGGCGAATCTGGCATCCTTTTCCAGGCCGGCCAGATCATTGCTGGCGATAAAGCCCAGTTTCATCGCGTGCCTCCTCTGCAGGTGTAGCGGACGACCGGTGGAACGAATCGTCTAAGGGATGAGCACTTCTCTGCCCGTCTCGCCGCTCTCGAGCAGGGCCTCCATCATCTGCTGCACGATGAGGCCGTGGCGCAGCGGCGCCCGGCATTCGACGCCGTCCAGAATGCACTCGATGAAATGCGCGGCGATATTATCCCATGGCGTCGGCCCCTCGGGCAGGTTCACGGTGATATCCTGTGGCGCGCCGTTCACGGTGCGATAGACGGTGAGCGGCCGAAGCCGCGCCCCGGCCTCGGTGCCGAACAACTCGATCTGCAGGTTCTCGGGCTGATGGCTGGCCCAAAAGCTCTCCACTTGCAGGCCGGCACCGTTCTCGAAGCGGATAAAGCCCCCGCCATAGTCGTCGGCGGCGTACTGACGATAATGCTCCGGC
>JBMNOI010000206.1:0-2670 GCA_050942995.1 Anaerolineae bacterium | reverse complement strand
GCCCGGTCAGTGTATCGTATGTAATCGTATGTAACGGAGGCGCCATGACAACGCGTATTCTGCTCGTCGATGACGAGCCGCAACTTCTTTTTTCCGTCAGTGAATTCCTCTCTCGTGTCGGCTATGTTGTGGTGCCGGCCGAAAGCGGCGCACAAGCCCTCAAGATAGTAGTCGAGTCTCCGCCGGATCTGATCATCTCGGATATTCTGATGGAAGAGATGGATGGGTTCGAGTTTCGGCGGCGGGTGGCCGCCCTGACGAACGATAGTATCCCCTTGATCTTTCTCACCGCCAAAAGCGATCTGCAGGATCGGCTGGAGGGGTTGCGGGGCGGTGCCGACGATTATATCACCAAACCTTTCGAGCCGGAGGAGCTGGAGGCGCGTATTCAGGCCATCCTGCATCGTGTCGAGCGGACGCGCCGCGAGGAGCGCCGTGACCTCGAACGCCTGCGTGCCCGTATCCTGTCCGAGGTGGCGGGACGCCTGCGCAAGCCGGCGACCAGCCTTATGGCGCATGTGAATCTGCTCCTCTCTGAGCGATTCGGCGATAATGAGGATGAAGAGGCGCGTTATCTGCGCAGCGCGCTGGAGGATGCGAGCGTGCTGTGTGATCTCATCAGCGATCTTTCATGGGCGTCGGGCGATGCCGGCGCCGAGCCCGTTCTCAAACGAGAGTCGATCCGTGTGGCTCCGGTGGTACGTGGTGCAGCGGCCACCGCCGCCAAACTGGCCCAGGAGAAAGAGATTCAGCTACAGATCTCGTGCGGAGGCCTGCTTAGCGGCGTGATCGACGGCACGGCCATGACCCGTGTGCTCTCCAGTCTGCTGGAATCGACCGTCGAGCTGTCACCGCCGGGTAGCTGTGTATCGATCTCGGCCTCGCGCGCCCGGGAGGGGGGGCTGGAATTCGTCATCACCGATGGAGGCGGAGTGGCCTCTGACGACAGCTCGGCAGGCGATGACGTTCTGGATCATTTCGACTTTGCGCGACAGGTGATTCGCGGCCACAGTGGGCGAGTCTCTACCCGAATGGAAGAGGACGGCCGACATAGCCTCGTTATCTGGATACCGGGGCGTGTGGCCAAGCATATCGGCCAGAGAAAATAGCTGTGAAAAGGGACAAGCTGCAGCTCTGGCACCTGTTTCTCATCGGCCGGAGTGCAGTCTCCGGAGCATTTCTGTTCTTGCTGTGGGTGGTGAACGGGCTGACCATTCCCAGGCCGCTCTATCCGCTTTTTGCCGTCGCCTGCGTCCAGTTTGCCGCCAACGGCATCTACCTCTATCTGTGGAAGCGCCGCGATCTCTCCTTTCTCGGCTTTCTCTGCTTCAGCCTCGAGATCATCCTGATCTCGATGTTGATCTTTTTCCTGGGGCGCGACGGGAACGCTTTTGTGCTGGCCTATTTGTGGCCCATCATCATGGCGGGCTGGCTCATCGGCCATCGCGCCATCCCGCCTCTTACGCTGATGAGCAGCTCCATGTACGCCACCCTCGTCATATTGCGCAATGCCGAGATCGTCTTTCTGCCCGAGGTGGTTACGCCTTCCGGGATCTCTCAGGGTATGGTGTTGAGCCTGCCCTATCTGGCCTTTGTATCGCTCCTGGTGTGGGCCCTCACCACCGAGATGGAGCGGGGCGAGGAAAATCTGAATCTGCGAAATCAGGAGCTGTCGCGCATCAACGGGCGGTTGCGCTCCCTGGTGGCCGCCAGCGAACAGTGGCTCAGTCGACTGAATCTGTCTCATCTGCTGGCTTCATCTCTGGAGCTGGTGCCGCGCATCACCGGCCATCGTGGGGCGGCCATCTATGTGCGCCGGGGCGATGCGCTGTGTCTGGAACAGTCGAGAGGAGGGCCGGAAGAATCGAACGATATGCGTCCGAGCCTCCCTTTGCCTGCCGAGTGGCGCAACAACACCGAAGAGGCGGCCATCCTCCATCAACCGATACGGGAGATGGAGGGCGCCCCGTCACGCCTCACCCACGTCGCCCTGCGCTCTCCCCGCGGCATCGAGGGGATGTTGACGTTGCTTCCGTCGGGTGAACAAGAGATGGATGCGGGCGAGGAGCAGATTCTGCAGCTTTTGGGGCACCAGTTGGGCATCGCGCTGGAAAATGCCCGCCTTTTTAGCCATCTGCACCACGAGCGCAACCTGTTGCACGGCATTCTCAGCAACATGGTCGAGGGCGTGTTCGTCGTGGATGATGAGGACAGGGTGTTGCTCTCGAACCATGCGGCCGCACAGATGCTGTCGGTGTCCGAGGGGGAGAGATTGCCCCGGTGGTTGGCAGAGCAGCTATGGGCCGACGTCGACGATGAAGAGTCCGGCGACCGTAAATTGATCGAGTGGGATGATCGCGTGGTGAGCCTCAGTCTGGCGAGTCTGAACGGCGAGGAGGTGCCGGCCAGCACCATCTGTGTGGCCCGGGATATCACCCAGGAGGCGCAGGTGGAGCAGATGAAGTCGGATTTTTTAGCCTATGCCTCGCATGAACTGCGCACCCCGATTACGACCATCAAAATGCTGGTGCGTCTGCTGCTCATGGATGCCCCCCTGAACAGCAAATCCCACGACTATCTTACCGTGATCAATACCCAACTCGAACGGCAGACGCGGCTGATCGGGAATTTACTGGATCTGGCGCGTCTCGAGTCTGGCCGCTATGATCT
>JBMNOI010000095.1:0-15087 GCA_050942995.1 Anaerolineae bacterium | reverse complement strand
ATGCCGAAATCGCACTCGTAACCCAGATCGCACAGGCCGTTCACCAGCAGGCGTCCCAGATCTCCGCCGGCCAGCCCCATAATGACCGATTCGACGCCCAGCCGGCGCAGCCCTTTGGAGACGTTCACCCCTTTGCCGCTGAGATCCACCCGAGAGCGAACGGCTCGGTTCAGGTCGCCCCACGTCAGTCGGTCGAACACCATGGTGCGGTCCACGGCCGGATTCAGCGTAACGGTATAGATCATGGCTGCCAGCGTCCTTCCGTCTTGAGCAGATGGTGGCGCTCCAGCACCAGCCCGCCCAGCGGTTCGTCGCGGCGAATACCACACACTGCCTCCATCACCGCCTCGATGCCCTCACGGGCGATGCGCGCCTGCAACTCGACCGCCAGCTGGTCCCCATCATGATCGTAACACAGCCCGCCGGCGATGCCCCAGGCCAGGTTGGCCGGGGTGATCCCCTTGGCCTCGGCCAGACGCGCAGCCCCCACCAATCGATCGGCGGGATCGAGCTTGCGCAGCGGGTCACGGGCCAGGCGCACCACCGGATCGGCCAGCACCCGGTTGCCCAGCCGCTTTAGCACGTCGGCCATGTGGGCGCGCAGCTCCGGCTCGGAAACGCCATGATGCGCCACAATGGCCCGCACCGACTCGTCCATCGCCCCATCGAGAATGGGACGCACGACGGGATCGTCCAGCACGTCGTAACCCATCTCGTACCCGCGGCGGTAGCCCAGATAGGCCATGATGGCGTGGGCGGCGTTGTGGATGTAGAGCTTGCGGTGCTCGTAGAACTCGAAATCATCCACCGGCTGCATGCCCACCACATCAGGGATATCACCCACAAATGCGGAGCGATCCACCGGCAGCTCCTTGTACGGCTCGACGATGATGAGGGTGAGATCCTGGGCGCGCAGATCGGCGGGCAGTTCGGGCACCATACGACCGATGACGGTGCCCACCCACCCCACATGATCGGCCTCATACTCGCGGCCGGAATCATCCAGATGCCGGCGCACCATGTCGCGAAACCGATCGGCGGCGCCCTGCAGATTCTCGCAGATGATGAGGTTCAACGGCGTCTGCACACCCCGTTGAGCGCGAAGGGCAATGCCACGGGCCACCAGCGGCGCGACATGGGGCAGCGCCCGAGCGCCCACCGCCGTCGCGCCCAGCGTGACCTCGGCCAGTGTCTCGGCCACGGCGTCGGCCTCGCCGCTGAGCAGGCCGGTCACCGGCCCTACGCGCACCTCCTCGGTGCGAACATTATCCACCAGACGGATAGTATAGGCGCGTTGTGAGCGCAAAGCGCCGATGAGGCGCTCGTCGATATCGACAAAGGTCACCTCATATCCCGACTCGGAAAAGAGTTGACCGAGAAATCCGCGGCCGATATTGCCCGCGCCAAACATCACCGCCTTGCGCATCATTCACGTCCTCGAGTCTATCGCATGATCACCCGGTGACGGCCCCCTATACCAGCTGCTGGCCGCCGGTCACATTGATGCCCTGGCCGGTCATGTACGATGATTCGTCCGAGGCGAGGAACACCATCACGTTGGCCACATCATCATAGCTACAGCCGCGCCCCATGGGCACCTGGTCGAGATACCGCCGGCGTACCTCTTCCTCTGTAATCCCCCAGCGTTTGGCATACTGCGAGTAGAGGCTATCCACCCATAAAGGGGAATCCAGCAGATTACCGGGGCAGATCGAGTTTACACGCACGCCATACTCGGCCAATTCCAGCGCCAGACTCTGGGTGAGGCCGATGCCGCCGAACTTGCTGGTGGCGTATGCCGAGTTCTTGGCCGAACCCTTTTTGCCCGACTTGGAATTGATCTGGATGATGGAGCCGCTCTTTTGAGCCTTCATCACCCGGGCGGCGGGACGGGCGATATTGAAATAGCCCACCAGGTTCACCTCGATCACCTTTTTCCAGCGGGCGGGATCGATCTCGTCGATGGCGCCGGCAAAAAGGATGCCGGCGTTCGCCACCAGGACATCGAGCCGCCCAAAGGTATCGACGGTTTGCGTCACCACCACGTCACAGCCCTCGGTATCGGTCACATCGCAGTACAGGGCAGAGGTACGCACGCCATACTCGGCGGCGATGGCACCGGCCACCCCCCGAGCTTTTTCGACATCGACATCGGTCACCACCACGTGGGCGCCCTCTCGCCCCAGACGATGCGCCAGGGCCTCGCCCAGCCCCTGGGCGGCGCCGGTGACGATGGCGACGCGATCGATCAAACGGCGGCAGTCGCTCATTACAGCAACTCCTCGAGAAACGCGGCCTCGGCCTCGACGGTCCACGAGTGGTTGGGGCCGAGTTTGGCATAGACAGAGGGGAGCACGTCGGCCAGATCCGGCAGCGCCGTCAGCGGGAAATCGACGATCTGGGGATAGACGACGACCTTGCCCGGAAACGCCTGGTGCATCACCCCCTCCAGACCCTTTTTGGCGTCGTTCAACCCCGACACGGCCACCACCGACAGGTTGGGATCGAGCCGGCCCGCCTCGGCCTCGTCGAGCACAGAGCGCAAGTCACGGATCGACGATCCGCTGGTGCCGGTAAAGCGCACGCCGTGAACGACGATGCCTTTCAGGTCGATCGGCGCTTTGGTGCCCCGCGGCAGTCCGGCAAAGATGTTCATCACGCCGCCGGGAGCCAGCATGTTCGCGGCCTCGGCCAGCACTTCGGCGCTGGGCGCCAGAACGACGATATCGTCATAGCCGGTGCCGCCGGTCAGCTCCATCAACCCGGCGTAGAACTCGGAAAACGATTGCCCCCGCGCCGGAACCTGCATTTCAAAGCGAGTGGTCTCGCGCTTGTCCTCGATTAACCGGGCGAATTTCTCGCCCAACACCTTCAGCCGTACGTCGGTGCGGCTGGTGGCCACCAGCAACGACGGCCCCTGAGCGGCCTGCAGCGCCCGCTGCACATGCATCTGTCCCATGGGGCCCGCCGCGCCCAGAAACGCGGCCTTGCCGCCAGGCTCGAGCTCGGTGCGCACCGGGCGATAGGCGGTGGCGATGGTGCGATCGACGGTGCCGATGAGGCTCAGCCCGTCATAGTGCAGCCGGCCCACATCCACCTGCACGGTGCCTTTGAGGGCATCGGCGCCCACCATGTTCAGCACGGCGCCCCTGGCGGCCAGCGGCTCCAGCGCCTCGTAGAGCGCCGGATCGGCGCCCAGCATCACCACGTCGTCAAAGCTGCCTCCGCCGACGGCCTCGACGGCCTGTGCCAGAGTGCCCTCGTCATACGCGCCCAGTTCGGTCAACGCAAAGCCGTCTGCAGCGGCGCATTCGCGCAACCGGGCCGGTAATGTTCCGCCCACGCCCAACGTCACTACCTGCGCGGGCCCCCGTCCCGAGGTGTAGGGCGCCCCCAGGTCATACTCACCCGTGGCCCCCGGCCCGGCCACCACCAGGACGGCGCCGCCCGGCTTCCAGGCCGAACGATACACCACCTCGTACGAGGCCACCACACAGGCCCAGGGCTCGGTAAGAGCGGCCTGAGCATGCCCCATGGTGTCCTTCACAGACAGCAGATAAGAGCCCTCATCGCCCTCCAGCACTTCGGGGCCGATCAGGTTGTACTGCGAGAGACCGCCCTGCAGCATATAGCCGTAGGCCATCCCCACACCCTTGTAATAGATATCGGCCTGGATGATAAATCGCTCGCCCGGCTTGTATCGATCGCCCAGGTTCTCGCCCACCTGCATCACCGTCATGGCCACTTCGTGGCCCATCACCACCGGATCGATCCGCATATTGCGCCCCTGGATGCGAGGATGATTTTCTCCGGCAGTGATGATCTTGGTGTCCGAGAAGCAGAGGCCCACAGCATCGTGGCGCACCAGCAGTTGATCAGGGCCACAGACGGGCATGTCCACCTCGATGGGCCTATCGTCCACTCCCAGGTTCTCCATGCCGGCGCCATACAGGGGCCAGAGCAAGTAGCGCCCGGGAAGAGGATTCTCTGCCCCGCGGTGAGCCGTCGGCTTTTGCGTCGTGTTAGCGTTCATGTGATCTCTCCTTGCCGCACAGGTGAGGCAGACACATCCAAGCCTCAGTCCAGTTTGAGCGCCTTACGGCGGTAGGCCTCCTCCGGTCGTGTATAGATGCGTTGCATATGCTCTTCAGTCAGGAAATGAGGTCCGCCCAGAGCATAGGTGCCCGCCAGGATGCGGCAGGTCTTGACAAACATGGCGGTGATACTATCCACCTCACGCGGGGAAGAGCCCAGGGCGATCATGCCGTGGTTCTGCATGAGAATCACCTTGGGCACGACGCCCCAGGTGTCGGCGTAGCGGCGATAGGTGTCGCGCACGACGCGGGCCAGGGGCAGCCCCGGATCGGTATAGGGCACATAGGCCGGCGCCGGCCCGCAGACGACGATCTCGTCGGGGAAGATGCGCCCGGCAAAGGCCTCGGGCCCCTGCATGGAGCACATCAGCACATTGACCGCCACAGGGTGGGTGTGGGCCACATAGCGCGCCCCCATCTCGGTCAGGGCCAGAGCGTGCAATACCGTCTCTACCGAAGGTCGCCGGGACACGCTGGCGTCGACTTTGGCGGCATCCAGGGCCTCTTTGAGCTCGTCATCGCTCAGGGGGCCGCCGTCGGCCAGGGCGCATATCGGCTCGGCCCACAGACGCACAAATCCGTCAGCGGTGATGGTACGCAGCTCGCTACCGCTGCCCTTGACCCAGAAGGTGCCGTCGCCGCAGTCAGCCGAGGTGTTGCCCTCGCCCAAAATGACCAGATCGCGCTCCGGGCGGCCCAGTTCGTTAGACATGTCGACGAGTTGTCGCAGGATTTCGTTTTCATCAGCCATGGTAAGAATAGTCTCCGTCATGTATGTGGCCTTATATTCACCTTCCAGAGATCGACGACCCCGGGAAGGTGATCGATACCGCGTCAGGCGCCGGGATAGCCCGATGCGCTACCGCCCTCTGGCTGGCGCTCGGCACAGACCTTTTCGAAATAGCCACTGGCCTTGTATGCGGCCAGCGGGTCCGGATCCAGCCCCATCTGCTCGCGCACAGCGGCCAGCAGCGGACGCACGTCAGTGCGATAGGCATCCAGCAGCACCTGCTCGGCGCGCACCGTGTCACCGGCCTGCTGGGCCTCGGCCAGCGCCTGCCGGTCGATAAGCAAGGCCTGCGCGTAGGCGACCTGCACGTTCATCACCGACTGGATGGTGGCCTCGATCTTGGGCTTGATGTTGTGGCTCTGGTCGATCATATAGGCCACGTTCATCTCGACCGATGGATCTCGCTCGCCGTCGATGAGCTCGTTAAAGATGAGGAACAGCTCGTAGGGATTGATCGAGCCCACGGTGAGGTCATCGTCGGCAAATTTTTTCGAGTTAAAGTGGAACCCACCCAGCCGGCCCTCGTCGATGAGGAGGGCGACGATCTGCTCGATATTGGTGCCCAGAGGATGATGCCCCAGATCCACCAGCACCTGAGCGCGCTCGCCCAATTTCTGGCAGGTGAGCAGGGCCATACCCCAGTCGCCCAGATCGGTGTGATAGAACGCCGGCTCGAAGAACTTGTACTCGACCAGCAGGCGCATCGGGGCGGGCATGGCGGCATATACCTCGGTCAGGCTCTCGACCAGGCGGTGCTTGCGCCGGCGGATATTATCCTGGCCGGGATAGTTGGTGCCGTCGGCCAGCCACAGGCTGATGACCTCAGAGCCGACGGTCCGGGCGATCTCGACACATTCGAGCATATGGTCTATCGCCCGGCGACGCACGGCCGCGTCGGCATGGGTGAGGCTGCCGAGTTTGTACTCATCATCCTGGAACAGGTTGGGGTTGATGGCGCCCAGCGTCAGCCCGAGCGACTCGGCGTACTCGCGCAACGCGGCATAGTCGTCCACTTTATCCCAGGGGATATGGAGCGCCACCGAGGGGGCCACGCCGGTGTACTTGTGCACCTGAGCGGCATCGGCCAGCTTTTCATAGACGGTACGCGCCGCGCCGGCCTGCTTGAATACTTTGAAGCGAGTTCCCGAATCGCCATAGCCCCACGATGGGGTCTCGATACGCTGTGCTTTGAGAGCGTCCAGGACGCCCTGCACATCCACGCCGCGAGCCGTCAGATCGTCGACCAGCACGTCATAAGCCTTCTGCCACGCCGCCATGATGCCTCCTTTGTGTGATAGACTGGGCGCCCTGCAGGCGCGCCGGGGAAATATGTCTAGGCCAGAATCACCTCGATACCACGATCACGCAACGCGTCGACGAGATCGTTCGGCGCGCCCCGATCCGTAATCAGGCGATGAATCGAGTCGATGGGAGCAAAGGGGGCAAAGGCCACCTTGCCCAGCTTGGTCGAATCCAGCACCACATTCACCTCACGCACGGCGGCCATGAGGCGCCGCTTGAGTTCCACCTCGGTGGGGTTGGCGTCGGTCAGGCCCTCTTGCAGCGTAAGGCCGCGCCCGCCGAAAAAGCCCACACGCAGGTTGCCCCGGGCCAGCAGCCGCTCCACATCGCCCTGGGGCGAATCGATGACGGACGCCGCCTCGCGCCACACGGGGCCTCCGGGGATTATGACCGAGATACCGGGGGCGCGCAAGAGTTCCAGCGCCACATAGAGGCCGGTGGTAAACACAGTGAGGTCATGGCGAGACAGCAAACAGCGGGCCACATGCCACGAGGTGGTGCTGGCATCCAGCACAATGGCCTCGCCATCGGTGACGAGCTCGGCGGCGGCGGCGCCGATGCGGGCCTTGAGCTCGGCCTGAGCGCGCTGTCGCACCGAGAAGGAAAGGGCGCTGTCGCTCAGATCGATGGGTAGCGCGCCGCCATGGGTGCGCACCAGATACCCGGCCGATTCCAGCAGAGCCAGATCGCCGCGCACCGTCACCGCTGAGACGTCAAATATCTCGCTCAGCTCGGTCACCGAGATATAGCCCGTCTCTTCCAACCGACGGACGATGGCATCCAGGCGCTCCCGGCGATACAGTCGACGCGACATGGCCCTCAATATTTCGTTTGCTTTCGATTACCTTCTGCCGCTTGTCGAAGCGATTGTATCATGAGGTGCGGCGCCCGTCAATCGGCCGGGGTAAGTGCATTTAGTGCTAAAGACACACATGTGGGAGAGGGTGGAAGCCTGGCGGTGAGTAGATCGCCACAGGGCGGCGGGAGCACTCCCGCCGCCTTCCTTTTCCCCACGCTTTGACATCGCCCTCTGCCGGGTCTACTATGAGCGCATCGGGTTTACGATCGATACGCCAAAGGAGCCGCTCTATGGCCACCACTCTGACCGACAACCGCACCTACCGGCGCATCGTCAACGCCTGGTGCATGTACGACTGGGCCAATTCGGCCTTTGCCACCACCATTATGGCGGCGCTGTTGCCGCCCTATTTCAGTAGCGTGGCCGCGGCGGGCCTGCCGCCGGCCCAAGCCACCAGCATCTGGGCCTATTCGGTGTCGGCGGCGATGCTGCTGGTGGCCGTGTTGGGCCCCGTTCTGGGGGCTATCGCCGACTATACCGGCGCCAAAAAGCGCTTTATGCGCGGCTTTTTGGCTATGGCGGTGCTCTTTACCGGCCTGCTCTTCTTCATCCAAGAGGGTGATTGGCTGGGTGCCGTGGTATTCTACGTGCTGGCCAGCATCGGCAACGCCGGGGCCAATATCTTTTACGATTCGCTCCTGCCCCATGTGGCCCGCCCCGAGGATATCGACCAGGTTTCGACCCGCGGCTATGCATTGGGTTATCTGGGCGGCGGCCTGTTGCTGCTCATCAACCTGCTCTGGTTCATGATGCCCGAGACCTTTGGCTTTGCCGATTCCGGCGCCGCCGTGCGTGCTTCATTTCTCAGCGTGGCGGTGTGGTGGGTGATCTTTTCCATCCCCATCTTTCGCCACGTGCCCGAGCCGCCAGCCTCGGCGGGGGCGGTGCGCATCAATCCGGTGCGCGCCGGGTTTGCTCGTCTACGCAACACGCTGGGCGAGGTGCGTCGCTACCGCGAGCTATGGAAGTTCCTCATCGCCTTCTGGCTTTACTCGGACGGGATCGGCACCATCATCAAGATGGCCACTATCTATGGCGCCGAGATCGGCATCGGCACCGCCGATCTGGCCGGCGCACTACTCCTCACTCAGGTCGTCGGCGTGCCTCTGACCTTTGCCTTTGGCTCGCTGGCCAGACGGCTGGGCACCAAGCGCTCGATCTTTTTGGCGCTGGGCGTATACACCCTTATTTCGATCGCCGGTTATTTCATGAGCCAGGCGTGGCACTTCTGGGTGCTGGCCGGCATGGTGGGCACCGTGCAGGGCGGCAGCCAGGCCCTCAGCCGCTCGCTGTTCGGCGCCATGACGCCCAAAGCCCGCTCGGGCGAGTTCTACGGCTTTTTCGACATCAGCTCCAAATTCGCCGGCATCGCCGGGCCATTGCTCTTTGGCCTCACCGCCACCATCGCCGGCACCAGTCGCTGGAGCATCGTCTCGCTGGTGGTATTCTTTGTGGCGGGCGCCCTGCTGCTCAGCCGGGTCAATGAGACCGAGGGCATCGCCGTGGCCCGCGCCGCCGACGCCGCCGGGACGGCCGAGGTTGCCGAGGCGGCGGGAGCGACAGCCTGAGGCACCGCCAGGCGACGACGTAGAGAATTATGGGAATCGCCCTCACCCCCGGCGCCGGGTGAGGGCGATCGACGAGAGAAAAATCAGAGGCGGTGGCGATGAGAACACTGCCATCGCCTCTACGGAATACAGCGCACCAGCGTCCCCCTTCTCCCCTCTCCCACAATGTGGGAGAGGGTGGCGCTGTACCCGGCGCCGGGTGAGGGCGACCCAAAAAGAATCTCACTCCGGATAGAGCCGCTCCTCCGTCACGCTGTCGAACAGATAGAGGGCATCCAGAGGCACATGCACCGTCACCGGCCAGCCGGTGTTCACCGGCATCTCTAACGGCGCCGCTACGCTCACGAACGCCTCGCCCACCTGCACGTTCACGATCTGGCGTTGATGGGCGAAATCGGGCTCGGCGTTGAGCACCTCGGCGCGGATGACCAGCCCAGCCCCCGCCGATTCGTTCCCGGTCACCAGCCTCGCCCCCTCACTCCGAAAGCCCACCGTCAGGGCCCGGGCAGGAGACAGGCGCCCCGCCAGTTCCGCCGGCAAAGGCATCTGCCCCTGAGCGCTCACCAGCCGATCGCCGTTCGCTACTTGCCAGCCCTGCAGCAGATTCATCGGTGGCAGCCCCAGGAATCCGGCCACAAAAGAGTTCACCGGCCGCCCGACGATCTCTTGATAGGTGCCCAGTTGCTCGATGCGGCCGTGGCGCATCACGGCGATACGGTCGCCCAGGGTGATGGCCTCGGTCTGGTCGTGGGTGACGTATATGGCGGTGATGTGAAAGCGCCGCAACAGCCGCTTGATCTCGACGCGAGTGCTGGCGCGCAGGGCGGCATCCAGGTTGGAGAGGGGTTCATCAAAGAGGAACAGGCTGGGATCGCGCACGATACAGCGGCCGATGGCGACGCGCTGCTGCTGCCCGCCGGAGAGGGTGCCCGGTTTGCGCGCCAGTAGCTGGTCGAACCCGATGCCCATGATCTCCGAGGTCACGCGGATGCGTTCCATCATCTCTTCATCGGGGCGCTTGCGCACGCGGAAGAAAAAACTCAGGTTGCCCTCGCCCTTCATGTGTGGGTAGAGGGCATAGCTCTGAAAGACCATGCCCACGCCGCGATCTTTGGCCGGCACGTCGTTCATCAGCACATCGTCAAAGTAAACCTGTCCCTCATCCACCTCCTCCAGGCCGGCCACCACGCGCAACAGCGTGCTTTTGCCACAGCCCGAAGGTCCTACGATGGCCATGGTCTCGCCGTCCTCGATGGTGAGGTTGACGGCATCCAGCGCGCGCACCGGCCCTTCGGACTCTGGGCTGGCCACCTCCTGCGAGGCCACCCGCTCTACAAAGGCCCGGTCGGCATAATCGCGCAGCGTGCCGCGCACACCCCGACTGGGCAAAAAGCGGATGGCGGTCGTGCGATAGATCTTGACGGCGTTCTCCAGACGAATTTCGGCCATGGCGCCCCCCTTTCTCTCATCTTCCAGAGATGCGGCATCTGCCCGGCGCATGGTCACCTTCCAGAACTTGTGCAAGACCTCTGGAGGTGAACCTCACTCATTCGTGCCACAGGCCGAAGGGAGAGCATCCCTTCGGCCCGCGTTTGGAGACTATTTGTTCAGGCGGTTCACCGGATACTCCGGCGGACGGCCCTCCAGCACGGCCACCAGATCTCGCGCCACCAGAGCCATCTCGCGCATCGACTCTTGAGTCGCCGTCGCCATGTGCGGCGTCACCACCACATTGTCCAGCTTGAGCAGCGGGTTATCGGCAGGGGTGGGCTCTTGCTCGAACACATCGAGACCGGCGCCGGCGATCTTGCCCTCGGTCAGGGCGCGATACAGGGCTGCCTCGTCCACCACCGGCCCGCGAGAGGCGTTGAAGAAGAGGGCGTCCCGGCGCATCATGTCGAACTGGGCATCGCCGATGAGGTGCCTCGTCTCGGGCAACAGCGGCACATGCACGGTGATATATTCGGCCGTGCGCAGCAACTCCTCCAGATCGACCTTGCGGGCGCCCAGCTCGCGCTCCTGCTCGGGGGCCGGCACCACGTCGGTATAGAGCACCTGCATGTCGAATCCGCGATGCAGGATCTCGGCCACGCGCCGGCCGATGCGGCCAAAACCGATGATGCCCACGGTGCGGCCGCGCAGCTCGCGCCCCATCACGCGATAGCGGATCTCGAAATCGCCGCCGCGCAAGGCCGTCTCAGAAACGTACATATGCTTGCTCAGCGAAAGCATCATCGCCACGGTGTGCTCGGCCACCGGCTGCACCACGGCCATGGGCGTATTCACTACCTGGATGCCGTGCTCGGTGGCCGCCTCCAGATCGACGTTATCCACCCCCACGCCGTGCCGCCCCACCACCTTGAGTTTGGGGGCGTGCTCCATAATGCGGCGCGTCATGGCGCCACGGCTGCGGATGACGACGCCGTCAATATCGCCGATCTCGGCGATGATGGTGTCCTCATCGGTACCGCTGGCCAGCCGCACCTCACCGGCGGCCTGCAATACTTCCATGCCGGCCTCGTGTATCGTCTCGTAGAGCAGGAACTTGAACATGGTCGGTTTACCTCGTAGATGTCATCGTCGTAATTCGCAATGATAAAACCTGCATGTGGCTTCCAAAGGGCAAAAGGGCAGCATCCGGCATCAGGCGCAGCGGGTGAGCCCGATCGTGGTGCCCTCACAAGAGCGAGAACAACCCGCTTCGAGCCACGCGCTACTCGATCTTGCCCAGATCGCGCAGGATGGCGATGAGCTGCTCGCGAGCGGCGCCGGTGAGCGACTGGATGGGCGCGCGACAGGGTCCGGCGGGCAGGCCCATCAATTCCATGGCATCCTTCACCACCACCGGGAACGACCCCAGGGCAAACGCCCGGCGCAGCGGGGCCAGCTTGCGCTGCCACTCCTGAGCCTGAGCATGATCGCCGGCCTGGAAGGCGTTCCAGATGCCGACCACCACATCAGGGGCCACGTTGGCCGTAGCGGCCACCGCGCCGGCGCACCCCACGCAGAGTCCGGCATAGATCATGGTATCGCGCCCCATAAAGACGCGAAAGCCGGCGGGCGCGCCGTCGATATAGCTCAGAGTGTTGGTCAGGTCGCCGCTGGAATCTTTGGCGCCGACAAAGTTATCCGCCTTGCGGGCCACAGCGGCCACCACGGCGGGCGACAGCGGCAGGCCGGTACGATCGGGGTTGTTATAGGCCAGCACGGGGATGCTCACCGATTCGGCGATGCGCAAAAAATGGGCGCGCAACTCCTCGTCCGAGGGCTTGATAAAGTAGGGCGTAATCACCGAGACGGCGTCGGCCCCGGCCCGTTCGGCGTGCCGGGTCAATTCGATGCTCTCCCGGGTAGTGACGGCGCCGGTGCTGGGCATGACGAACGCCCGCCCATTGTTCTCTTCGATGACGATCTCGGTGACGCGTTTTTTCTCGTCGGTGCTCAGCGAGAACAGTTCGCCCTGGCTGCCCGAGGGGAACAGCCCGTGAACGCCGCTATCCACCAAATAGTTGACGATCTGGCGCAGGCCCTGTTCGTTGAGCGTCTCATCCGCGTGAAAAGGGGTCACCAGGGGGACGACGATCCCCTTGATTTCTTTCGGCATATCGGCACCTCCGTGCGGTAGTAAGAAACGTAGTATCGGGCGCATTCTAGCACAAGGTAAGGGAGAAACAAAGGAGCAGGACGCGCCCTACCCCCACCCGAAAATCGAATCCTCCCACATTGACAACCCCTGCCCCGGGTGCCATAATGAAGATGAACCAATTCGAGGAGGGCAAGGGTGTTACTGAAAGAGCTACGACGCGAAGTATACGAGGGGAACATGATGCTGCCCCAGGCCGGCCTGGTCACATGGACCAGCGGAAACGTGAGTGGCCGCGATCCCGAGACGGGCTATGTGGTCATCAAGCCCAGCGGGGTGCGTTATGAACAGATGACCCCTGAGGACATGGTCGTTATCGACCTGGACGGCAAGATCATCGACGGCAAACTCAAGCCCTCGGTAGATGCCGCCACCCATCTGTACGTATACCGCCACCGCGACGACGTGTGCGGTATCGTACACACCCATTCGCCCTTTGCCACGGCCTTTGCCGCCGTGGGTCGGCCCATTCCCGCATGCCTCACCGCCATCGCCGACGAGTTCGGCTGCGCCATCCCCGTGGGCACCTATGCCGCCATCGGAGAGGAAGATATCGGCCGCGAGATCGTGCGTTCTATCGGGCGCAGCCCCGCCATCCTGATGAAAAGCCATGGGGTGTTTACCATCGGCCCATCGGCTACGGCGGCGGTCAAGGCCGCGGTGATGACCGAGGATGTGGCCCGCACCGTGTTCTATGCGCTGCAACTCGGCCCCGTCGAAGAGCTCCCCGCCGAAGAAGTCGAGCGGGCCCATCGCCGCTACGTGGAGCAATACGGCCAAAAGTAACGATAAAGGATCTCTACCATGACCCGCCAATATCCGGTGGTGCCGGTCACACCGCGCCAGACCGTGCAGGCGATCTTTCCGGACGGACGCGCTTTTGAAGCGCCCACCGGAACGCCCCTGCGCTACTTTATCGATGCGGCCTACCCCGATGTCGAGCCGCCCGTAATGGCGGCCATGATGGACGATGACCTGCGCGAGCTGACCACGCCCGTCACCCGCGATGTGCGGGTGCGTCCGGTAGACGCCTCGACCAACGACGGCATGCGCATCTACCATCGTTCGGCGCTTTTTGTGCTGATCGTCGCCGTGCGCGAGCTGTTCCCCGACGTGCATGTGCTGGTGGATCATTCGGTGACTATGGGCGGCTTTTTCTGCCAGATCGAGGGGCGAGAGCTCTTTTCCCGGGCCGAGATGGCCGCCATAGAACAGCGCATGCACGAGATCGCCCAGGCCGACGAACCGATCGAGCGAGAGCGCATCTCGACAAAAGAGGCCATCGAGCTGTTCCGTTCACAGGGCTATGAGGACAAGGCGCGGTTGCTGGGCTATCGCCAGGAGCCCGACATCTCGATTTATACCCTGCGCGGCGTACGCGATTATTTCTACGGTTATATGGCGCCCAGCACCGGCTGCCTGCGCCGGTTCGCGCTAGAGGTCTATCCCCCCGGATTCATTCTGCGCCTTCCCCGTCGGCACCGGGTGGAGGAACTGGCGCCGCATCGCGATCATCCCAAGCTAATGCGGGTGTTCCGCGAGTATGGCCGCTGGTTAAGCATACTGGGGATCGAGGACGTCGGCTCGCTGAACCAGATCGTGCACGACGGGCGCATGCGCGAGATCATCCTGATCTCGGAGGCGCTGCACGAAAAGCGCATCGTCGATATCGCCGACGAGATCGTAGGGCAGAACGGCCGGGTGCGTCTGGTCCTCATCGCCGGGCCGTCATCCTCGGGCAAAACCACCTTTGCCCGACGGCTGGCCATCCAGCTCCTGGTGCACGGCCTCAAGCCCTTCGCCCTGGGGCTGGACGATTATTTCGTGCCGCGGGATATGACGCCCCGGGATGAGTCGGGCGACTATGATTTCGAGGCGCTGGAGGCGGTCAATCTGCCTCTGTTCAACCTGCATCTACAACAGCTTATGGCCGGGGAGAGGGTGCGCCTGCCCCGTTACGACTTTGAACTGGGGCGCAGCGTAGAGGGGGAAGAGGTCACCCTGTCGCCCGATACGGTGATCATTGTGGAGGGAATTCACGGCCTCAATCCGGCGCTCATCACCGATATTCCGGCCGAATCTGTATACCGTATATATGTCTCGGCATTGACTCAACTCAACATCGATCATCACAACCGCATCCCCACCACCGACGGGCGGCTATTGCGCCGCATCGTGCGCGATGCGCGTTATCGCGGCTATTCGGCCGCCGACACCATCAACCGGTGGGAGAGCGTGCGCCGTGGCGAAGAGCGCTATATCTTTCCGTTCCAGGAGCACTCGGATGTGATGTTCAATTCGACGCTGGCCTACGAGCTATCGGTGCTCAAGCCCTACGCCGAGCCGCTACTGCTCCGCGTCCCACGAGGCACCGACGCCGCGATAGAGGCGCGGCGGCTCCTGGCTTTTTTGCGCTGGGTGACCCCCTGTGACTCGGATCTGGTGCCCGATAATTCGCTCTTGCGCGAGTTCATCGGCGATTCGGTTCTGCAAGATTTTCGATTCTGATCGCACGCGGCTCTTTTCGCCACCGCTGAGAGCCCGCCTGTTCTACCAAAGATCGAGCCCGGAGGCATTCGGCATGGCCGAGCACTCCGGGCTTTTTTTCATCCGACACGATCGGGGCAGAGCGAGGCTATGACTTGTTACGCGTGACCAGCGCCACATGGCTCCGATAGGTCAGGGGTTGGAGATTGTGACTGATGGTCGCGTTGCGTCGCCACGTCGCCGAGCCCTCCGCCCAGTAGCTCCCCACCTTGAAATGAACGACATCGCCCTCAACCCCTCCGTCGCGCGCCGGCGTCTGGGGATTATCCTCGGGCACGACGAGG
>JBMNOI010000205.1:0-2682 GCA_050942995.1 Anaerolineae bacterium | reverse complement strand
CCGGACGACGCGGATCATCTATCACGGCCGCCGGCTGGAGACGGTCAGCGCCGTGCAGGACGAGGGCGGCATTGTACGGGCGCTGGTACACGGCGGTGGATGGGGGCTCGCCACCTTTAACAGCCTGAACGACCTGTCCGTCCGCGTCGACCAGGCCTATCAGAGCGCCCGCCTGGTGCAGGCCGAGCCCATCGCTCTGGCCGATGTCCCCGCCTCGCGCGACGAGATTCGCGCGACGCTGGACACCGATTTTCGCCAGGTGCCCACCGCCGACAAAAAGACCCTCATCGAGGGCTATAACGACATCCTCCTCTCCTATCCGAACATCGTAGATACCCAGGCCGTCTATGTCGACCAGTTCGTCACCGTGATCTATGCCAATTCAGAGGGCGCGTTGATCATCGAGGAGCGCCCCATGGTCAACACACAACTGGTGGCCACCGCCCGGCAGGATGACAACGTGCAGCGCGCCGCCGATGGACTGGGCGTGCCCGCCGGTTATGAAAAGATGCTGGGGCTGGATGATCTGGCCCACCGTGTGGCGCAGCGCGCCGTCGATCTGCTCTCCGCCGAGACGGTGGTGGGGGGCGTCTATCCGGTGGTGTGCGATCCCAGGCTGGCCGGCGTATTCATCCACGAGGCGTTCGGCCACCTCTCCGAGGCCGATTTCGTCTATGCCAACTCGCAGGCGCAGGAGATGATGGTGCTGGGGCGTCGCTTTGGTCGCGAGATTCTCAACATCGTCGACGACGGCACGCTGCCCGGCCTGCGCGGCACTCATCCTTACGACGACGAGGGCACGCCCACCCAGCGCACCGAGCTGGTGCGCGAGGGCCTGCTGACGGGGCGTCTGCATTCGCGCGAAACCGCCGCCAGGATGGGCGAAGCGCCCACGGGCAACGCCCGGGCGACCGGCTACCGCTACCCGCCCATCGTACGTATGACGAATACCTTTATCGAGGCGGGAGACACCTCGTTCGATGATATGATTGCCGACATCGAGCTGGGGGTATATGCCTGCGACGCCATCGGCGGGCAAACCATGCTGGAGAATTTCTCTTTCTCTGCCGGCCATGGTTATATGATTCGTAACGGCCGCATCGCCGAGATGGTCAAGGA
This sequence comes from Anaerolineae bacterium, assembly GCA_050942995.1. GTDB lineage: Bacteria > Chloroflexota > Anaerolineae > UBA1429 > UBA1429 > JBMNOI01. The sequence continues at coordinate 1,563 of JBMNOI010000205.1, read as the reverse complement.
TGTGGTATTGAGCGGCAACCTCTTTACCACGCTACAGAATATAGACGCTATCGGCAACGATCTGGTCTTTAGCAATTTGGGCACGTGTGGCAAGGGTCAGGGGGGCCTGCCGGTGAGCACGGGCGCGCCCCACGTCCGCATTCAGGGTGTCGTGATGGGAGGTCGCTGATGGAAGGGAATGCAATGGACATTCTGTCGGCACTGCGCAAGCGGACGGAACAGGCCGAGGTCTATACCGTCGAGAGCGAATCGACGATGGTCAGTTTCGAAGCCAACGAGGTCAAGTCGGCCAAGGTCGAGGAAACCCGTGGTATCGCTCTGCGGGGCATGGTGGACGGCCGCATGGGCTTTACCGCCGCAGGCGGCCGGGTCACGCAGGAAGAGTTGATCGAAAACCTGCTGGATTCGGCCCGTTACGGCGATCGGATCCCCATCGTCTTTCCGGCCCCGGCGCCGGGGCCGGAGGTCGAAACCTATGACCCGGGACTGATCGATGTGCCCATCGCCCGCTTTGTCGAGATCGGAAGAGAGATCATCGCCGCACTGCGTAAAGTAGATCCCGACGCCCAGGTGAATGTCGACATTCGCCGTAGCGTGGATCGCTCCGCCCTGCGCAACAGCGCCGGCACCGAGACGGCCGAACGCTCCTCCAGCCTGATCATGGCGGTCTCTATCGAACGGGTGCGCGGCGATGATGTGCTGATCGTCTACGACGCCATAAGCGGCATCTCGCTCACCGACGAGTATCGTGATATGGTCAGCCACCTGACCGACAAGCTCGAACTGGCCAAGCGCGCCGCCACGCTGCAGTCGGGACGAATGCCGGTGCTGTTCTCGCCCAAGGGCGCCTCGGTGCTCATGCTCCCCATCATGCAGGCCGTCAGCGGTGAGAGCGTGCAGCGCGGCACATCGCCCCTCTCTAACCGGCTGGGTGAGCAGTTGTTCGACCGCCGCCTCACCGTGTGGGACGATCCCACCTTGCCGGGGCGACCGGGTAGCGCATCGTACGATGACGAGGGCGTTCCCTGCCGCCGCAAAGCCCTCATCGAGAACGGCGTGGCCCGGGGATTCTTGTTCGATCTCAAGACGGCGGCCCTGATGGAGACCGAGAGCACCGGCAACGGATCGCGGGGATTGTTCTCCACTCCCTCGCCCTCGGCCACCAATCTCATCATCGAACCGGGCGATACGCCGCTGAGCGACATCTTGAAGGGCATCGATCGCGGCCTGCTGGTGGACGACGTCCTCGGCCTGGGCCAGGGGAATACCATCAGCGGTGCCTTTTCCAACACGGTGGGGTTGGCCTATGTGATCGAGGGCGGCGAGATCGTCGGTCGGGTGAAGGATGTCTCGATCGCCGGCAACATCTACCAGGATTTGCGCGAGATCGCGGCCATCAGCCGTGAAAGTCGCTGGCTCTACGGCCATATCCAGATGCCCTACATCCTCCTGTCCGAGATCAACGTCGTGGGCAAGGGCTGATCGTCTGAGAAACAAAACGAGGGCCGTCCACCGATGTGGGACGGCCCTCGTTCGATTTATGGCGTTTGCACAACGCAGAGG
>JBMNOI010000094.1:0-15141 GCA_050942995.1 Anaerolineae bacterium | reverse complement strand
CCTTTGGGAACCCTCCGACGGTTCCATCTGGTAATTATGTCAATTCAGGCCGCGAATGCCGGAGAATGCTCGAGCGGTTGCATCAGAACAGATCCTCGTTGTCCCACCACAGCTCATAACTGCGCCACTTTTCTATAAAATAGGGTTTATTGGCCTCGAACGCCTGCACGATATGGGCGACGACATTCTCTCGCTGCACCGGTGTCATGGATTGGGTGTGGCGGATATAGGCGGCGGCACGTCCGTAAAACAACGGCAGGAGCGCCTCGACGACCTTGTCCGGATCGCCGTCTCCCTGATTATAGATGACGGCGAATTCGGCGACGCTGCGCGCCCACAGGTCCAATGGATAGTCGAAATCGTCAGGCGCGGCCTTGACGACCTCCATGACCCGGCGCATGGTATCTGGAGCCAGTGTACGGCGCCACTCGTCCAGATAACGGTCCCAACTCTGTTGCAGAGAACATAGCAGATCGGCGTAGCAATCGGGGCATGGGACATATTCATCATCACAGGCTGTGGCACGCATCGGAACGCGACGAGCGGGTAAAGCCGGCTGCTGCCACAAACGCTCATGCACTGACAGCAGACGGAACATGGTGCCGATGGCATGCAAAAAACGGGCATCAATCAGCATGCCCGGCTCGCCACTGCCTTCACCGCGGTAACCTATAGATACTTGTGAGACGCGGCGATTGTCGGCCAGAGATTGAATGGCGACCCATATGTTGATACCAAAGCGAGATACGTCCGTCTCCCACACATCGCGCCCTGCCAGATCGGCGGCCATAGCGCCCGAGAGGGCGAATTCAGGGGCCAGTGGATCTCGCAGGTCGGTGCCAAAATAGGTGTAGAGAAACGGATAGACCAGGTTATCGATCAGCGCCGAAGCATAGGCACTGCGTTGGTAGCAGCCCATGGTGAGATCGTCGCCGCTCAGGACAGGAGTCAGCAGAGAGGGCAGCCATTCGGGAACGATCCCGGGTGCGCGGGCTTCGATGACCAGCCCCGCCCTGGCCTGCAATTCGGCCGTTACTTCAAAGATCGAGCGAATCGCCGTGCCCTTGCCCGTCGTGCCCTGATAGATATTGACCAGCTTTTCCACATTGGGCGTAACCGCTGCATCGACGACGTGGCGAACGGTATTGTCTGAAGACCCCCCATCGGCAATCATCAGAACCACCCGCTGGTCATACAGGTAGGTGGCGATGCCTTCACTGATGGCACGCACTACCTCACCGATAGTGCGTCCATTTCGATGGCTGGGGATGCCGATGACAAGATCGGCCCGACCGATCTCTTGCAGACGCTGTCTGGCCTCGAGGCTCAGCGTCGATTCGTACATCAGAATCCCACGATCACCCTCTGACATGGCGCATTCCCTTCACCTCAACATTCGAATGGCTGACGCAGCCGCAGAGGCCGCCTGTTCCGGCGTGGCCTCGCCGGCCAACACATCCTCGATTGCGCGAATCAAAATCTCTTGTACTTGAGGATACACTTTACTATTCGGGTAAGGATAGGCATTTGCCATCTGTTCATCGAGAAAGTCTCGATAAGGCTCGTCATCGGCCGTTACCCGCGTCAACGCACGGGGCTGCACGGGCAGATGATGGCTTTCGGCCAACCAGGCCGTGTATGACTCATCCTGCAGAGCGGTGGCGATCAGGCTTGTCGCCAGCTCTTGCCGCTCCGGATCATCCGTCACAATCGCCCAGGCCCATGATCTCGCCAGAGTGACAGGGTGGCCGTTATGCGTGGGGAGTGGTGCGTAATGGGTGCGCTGCAGAGTCGGGCGTGCCCGCTGATAATCCACCGATGAGACGTGTGCCAGCATCGCATCACCGGCAAAATAGGCGCGCCAGCACTCTTCCAGTGAGGTGAGCGAATCGGTTGCTCGAGGGATCACACCGGCCTCGGATAAGCGGCGATACTGTTGCAGAACACTGGCAAGCGCCTGGCTATCCAGATCAAGCACGTCTCCCTCATATCGCCCCCAGCGGGCGATATACTGGAGCAACAGCGCATCGGCCATCGATCCATCGCCGTGAGCGAGAGGTAGAGCGTATTGCCTCTCTACCCGGGTCAATTCGTCCCAGTTTCGCGGGTGACTCTCGATCATTGCTCCATTATATACCATAAACTGGATGTCCGCATAGAACGGCACGGCCATCCTTGCCTCTTCTACGCTCACTGCGTTGATTGCAAAGGGGTAAAAGCTATCCCATATGCCGGATATAAAGTGGTTATTCGGTGGTGGCGCAATGATCTGCTGATTGACCAGCTGAGCGATATGGACGGTATCGATCACGATGACGTCCGGCATACGCCACGGCGCAACGGGTTGAGTGGCCAGCAATGACTGGACGATTCCGGCCGGCCCATCGTGTGCTTTGGCAATCACCTCGATCTGTACATCGGGATGCTTATCTGCAAACGCTTCTACCAGCAGTGAGGCGTATGTTGGCGAATCGTCCTGTTCACCGATGACCATCTCGGGAGGCAGCCATAGCGTGAGGGTTGAAATAGTGTTTTCCGCCTCTGCAGACTCTGCAGATGGCGTTGGCGTCGGCTCGACTATGTCATTTATGTCATTAGAAGATGCAGGAGCCGGTGGCGTAGTATCCTGAGCCACCGGCTGAGAACGCCGATCGGGCAGCACACCGGCGCATCCTCCCAGAGCAATGACGATGCAGAGCCACAGGGAGGCGATGAATGGAGGAATAAACCTGGGCGGTCTCTGGTCTCGGAGGCGCATCCTGACTCCCAAATGGGTGCTGAGTGCGAATGAGACTGCAGTCCTTATTATAGCATAGAACCCGCTTTTGTGAGAACGCTGCCCCAGGCCGGGGAATAACAGAACATGCGGCATATACGATATATATGAGCCTTCTCTCAAAGGTGAGTCCTTTGCAACGTTTCAGCATAGAGCACCACGGCCAGCCACTCCCTCGCAATTGCACAAAACATCCATTTGCTGAGCCGCAAAAAACTTGACGACATAGGTATCAGGTGATATAATGGTACGACTCTGGGCTGCCAATGTTGTAGGCCAGCAGTTTGTTTTTTTATCCAGCGGCATAATAGAAAGGAGATCCCACAATCCATGGAGCTGGACCGCTACATCCGAGATGTGCCGGATTTCCCCGTCAAAGGGATTCTGTTCAAAGACATTACGCCGCTATTGAGCGATCCTGCCGCGTTCAGGCAAGCTGTGGATGTGCTGGCGGAGCGGTATGTCAATCAGGCGATCGACCTGGTTGTCGCTATCGAATCTCGAGGCTTTATTCTGGGGGCCCCCCTGGCCTACAAGCTGGGGGCAGGGTTTGTGCCTGTGCGCAAGCCCGGCAAGTTGCCTTTTGAGAAGATAGATATCGAGTACAGCCTGGAGTACGGAACGAACGTCCTGGAGATGCATGTCGACGCAGTGCAGCCCGGACAGCGCGTGTTGGTGGTGGATGATCTGCTGGCTACAGGAGGATCGGCCAGAGCGGCGATTGACCTGGTAGAGCAACTTGGCGGCCAGGTCGTGGGCGTGGCTTTTCTTATGGAATTGGCCTTTCTAAATGGGACCGAACAACTCGCGGGCTATGATGTCTACTCGGTCATGAAGGTGTAGCAAGAGCAGGAGATACAATGATGACTGATCAGCAAGCCATACTGGAAAACCTGCAGAAACTCCGTGAGCGTACGTTGGCCGAGATCGATCGGCTTCGAGGTGAGCTTTTGGCAGAGATTGAGCCGGCATCGGCGACTGATGACGATTCGGCTGATGTTGCGGCCGATATATACGAACGTGGCAAAATCATCTCATTGATTCAAAGCCTCGAGACCAAGCTGCATTCATTGGATCGCGCGATCGCTATGGCAACCAAAGGCAGCTATGGCATATGCGAAAAGTGTGGCATGCCCATTCCTCAGGAACGGCTGGATATCATGCCGGAGACGACTTTTTGCGTTCGATGCGCCAGCGAGCGAGAGCAGGGTATCCGGCGGAGCCAGGTTGCCGTTGTGGATAGCTATGAGGCGTATCCCAATATCGAAGATGGCGATGATGATAGTTACACGAATGATTCAGGAGATGGATACTGAGCCTGTTCACGATATGATGATGGGCCGGCATTGCAGGCGGCCAGGTACCGGCAAGATTTGCCCATAACGAGCAGCCCTCACCTTTTGACAGTGAGGGCTGTTTCGCGATACAATAACTCGGTTTGCCGGAGCCCCAGACGGACCGGCGCAACATACCACTACCATTACTGCTTGCTCTTTGTGAGCGCATTGTCCTCGAATCAACAGGAGGTATCAGATGGGCCAGATGCTGGAGATCCGCTGGCATGGGCGCGCCGGCCAGGGCGTGGTGACGGCCGGCGAGTTGCTGGGTGAAGCAGCCATGGAGATGGGCAAGTACTTTCAGTCTTTCCCCGAGTATGGCGCAGAGCGGATGGGGGCCCCCATCAAGTCCTATACGCGTATCAGCGATGATCCCATCGAGGTTCATGCCCCGATTCTCGAGCCCGATATCGTCATCGTCGTCAACCCTAATCTGGTCGGTGTGGTTGACCTGACCGAAGGGCTCAAGCCAGACGGCAAGATCATCATCAATACACGTCAAACCCCGGAAGCAATCCGTCAGCGGCTCGATTACCATGGGGGCGATGTATGGTGCATCGATGCCTCTAAAATCGCGATGGAAGAACTCCGGCGTGATATTCCCAGCACCATGATGTTGGGTGTGGTAGCCAAAGTGACGGATACGGTAGATCTGGACAGCATAATTGAACTGACGCAGAAAAAACTCAGCGGCAGGTTGCGCCCCGAAGTTGTCGAGGCCAATATCAACTCGCTACGACGGGCCTTTAACGAGTGCACCAAGGGGTAGATCGGTCGCTGCCTCTGCCTTCCTTTTCGAAATCCCTGTCGAGCGCATTATGTCAATGCGACGATGATCAATGGAGGTCTTGTCATGACCAAGCATGAAGCACCTCGCCTGGATCTGCCCTGGACGGAAGTGCGCCCGGGCGGCGTGGTCGTCGAGACCGGTAATTCGGTCACCTATATCACGGGAACATGGCGTACGCTCAAGCCCGTGCGCGATACCCAGCAGTGCACACAGTGCCTCATCTGCTGGATCATGTGCCCGGATTCGGCGATTCTGATCGAGGACGGCAAGGTAACCGGTTTCGATTACGAACACTGCAAAGGGTGTGGTATCTGCATGGAGCAGTGCCCCGTCAAGATCAAGAACGCTCACGCCGTAACCGGTGAGATGGGCAAAGTGATCCAGATGGTGCCGGAAGGGAGTGACGAGTAACGGCGCCCCGCAGCGAGTCCATATTCCTTGGAGGGAATCGACATGGTTGAAAGCAAATTCATGCCTCTGGATGGGGCAAATGCGGTCTCGCAGGCGATGCGCCAGATCAACCCCGATGTGGTCGCGGCATACCCCATCACCCCACAGACGGCTGTGGTACAGAACTTTTCCCAGTATGTGGCCGACGGGATCGTCAATTCCGAGTTTGTGCCGGTAGAGAGCGAGCACGCGGCCATGAGCGCCTGTGTCGGCGCTTCGGCGGCCGGTGCCCGGGTGATGACGGCCACCTCGGCCAACGGTCTGGCCCTTATGTGGGAGATGCTCTATATCGCCTCGGGCATGAGGCTGCCCATCGTGTTGACGGTGGTCAACCGGGCGCTGTCGAGCCCGCTGAACATTCATTGCGATCACTCGGACAGTATGGGCGCCCGTGATGCCGGCTGGATTCATCTCTATGCCGAGACGGGCCAGGAAGCCTATGATAACACGATCCAGTCGATACGTATTGCCGAGCATAGCGACCTGTTGCTGCCCGTGATGAGCTGCCAGGATGGCTTTATCACCGGCCACGGCGTCGAGCGCGTGGGTATTTTGCCCGATGAGGCGGTCAAAGAGTTTGTCGGCGAATACAAGCCCCGGCACTATCTGCTCAATACCGATACCCCGGTGACCGTGGGGGCGTGGGACTTTACAGACTATTACTTTGAGCACAAGCGCCAGCAGAGCGAGGCGATCAATAACGCCATGCCCGTTATCGAGGCGATCAGCGCCGAATATGCCAGGCTCAGTGGCCGACCGCAGCCCATTCTCGATATGTACGGGATGGATGACGCCGAGTATGCCATCGTTGTGCTCAGCTCGACGGCCGGCACGGCGCGAGCCGTCGCCCGCGAGTGGCGCGCCAAAGGGATCAAAGTGGGCGTGCTCAAGCCGCGCGTCTACCGCCCCTTCCCGGCCCAGCAGATCGTGGAGGCCATTCGCCATTGCAAGGCCGTGGCCGTACTCGACCGCGCCATCTCGTTCGGCGCCCTCGACGGCATGGGACCGCTCTATACCGATATCACCTCGGCGCTCTTTACAGAGCGAGTGAGCGATCTCAACATCGTGAACTATATCTTTGGTCTGGGCGGTAGGGATACGACTCCGGTCATGATCGAGTCGGTGTTCCGGGATCTGCAACAGATAGCTGCCTCGGGCGAGCGTGGTGATATGGTTCGTTACCTGGGCCTGCGAGGATAACTCCGGGAAACACGATCCGCCCGCGATGCGGAAAGCAATCAAGGAGAAGGCACAATGACTGATAGAATCCGCGTGAATTTGCGTGATATCGTGAATAACCCGGAACGGCTCGCCGCCGGCCATCGGTTGTGCGCCGGGTGTGCCGAGCCCACCGCCGTTCGCCAGATTCTGCACGCCATCGACGGCCTTGTGGTGGTGGCCACTGCAACGGGTTGCCTGGAGGTATCGACTACGGTATATCCCTTTACCTCGTGGCAGGTGCCCTGGATTCACAGCGCCTTTGAGAATGCCTCCACCACGATCTCGGGCGTCGAGGCGGCCTACAAAGCGCTCAAGCGCTCGGGAAAGATCCCCGAGGATCAGCAGATCACCTTTGTGGCCTTTGGCGGCGATGGCGCCAGCTATGATATCGGCTTCCAGTTCATCTCTGGCGCCCTGGAGCGTGGGCACAAGTTCATCTATGTCTGCCTGAATAACGAGGCATACATGAACACGGGTATCCAGCGCTCGAGCGCTACACCCAGGGGGGCTAACACGACGACCTCCCCTGCCGGCGAGGTGTTGCCGGGTAAGGTTCAGTGGCGTAAGCCCTTTACGCGCATCATGGCCGCCCACGAGATCCCCTATGTGGCCCAAGCCGCTCCGCACAACTACCGTGACCTGATGATGAAGGCGAAAAAGGCCGCTGCCGCCGATGGTCCGGCTGTGCTGAACGTGCTGACCCCCTGTCCTCGTGGATGGCGTCATGCCAGCGATCAAACGATGGCCATGTGCAAGCTCGCAGCGGATACCTGCTACTGGCCGCTGTACGAGGTGGATCAGGGCAAGACCATCGTGAACTACAAGCCGCGCGAGAAGCAACCGGTCTCTGAATGGCTCAAGGCCCAGGGACGCTTCCGACATCTGTTCCGTCCGGCCTATGACTGGCTGCTGGAAGAGATTCAGGGCAAGGTCGACGAAGAGTGGGAACGCCTGCTGAAAGAAGAGGCGAACTCGTAGCATATCGATCCCGATGAAAAAAGGGTAGCGCTGCCAAAGGGCTACCCTTTTTTACAAGGCGGAGGCCGACATCCATGCATTCCAACGAACGGGTATTCACTTCCAATCATCCTCTCATCAAGCACAAGCTAAGCCTGTTACGTCGAGTCGATACAGAGCCCAAAAAGTTTCGCGAGCTGGTGCGCGAGATCTCGATGCTTTTGGGTTACGAGGCGACACGCGATCTGGCGATTGAAGAGACTGTTGTGCAGACCCCTCTGGCCGAAACAACAGGCTATCGCCTGGCCGAAAAGATCGGTCTGGTTCCCATATTGCGCGCGGGCCTGGGCATGGTTGACGGCATCTGGGAGCTGATGCCCGGCGCTGAAGTGTGGCACATCGGTGTGTATCGCGATCACAAGACGCTACAACCGGTACAGTATTATAACAAGTTGCCGGTGAGTCCGACGGTACAGGTGTGTCTGGTGCTCGATCCTATGCTGGCGACCGGTGGTTCGGCCGTCGCGACCGTCGATATCCTCAAAGATTGGGGAGCGAAGCGCATCAAGTTCGTCGGAATCATTGCGGCACCCGAGGGGATCCACGCACTGGCCGGCGCGCACCCGGATGTCGATATCCACGTAGCAGCCATCGATGACCACCTGACGCCGCCGCCGCAGACGGCGAATGATCTGCCCGAGGGCTACATCGTTCCCGGTCTGGGTGATGCCGGCGATCGACAGTTCGGCACCGGCTAAGGAGGTGTATCGCTTATGCACGCTCAGTCACCCGATTTCACGTCGATGACCGTATCTCCGTTGATCTTTGCTCTGGTATTTGTGGTTGCCCTGGGGCTTTCGGCAGCGTTGACCCCTCTGGGTATCTACCTGGGCAAACGCTGGGGATTGGTCGATCATCCGGGGGGACGGCGCAAGCATAAGGGAATCATCAGCCGCATCGGTGGATTGATGCTTTACCCCGCGTTTGCCGTCGCCGCATTGTTACCGGTTGCTCTGGGCGTGCCTCGTAACGATGCGCTCGAGTTGACGCGACTGACCGGTGTGCTGTTGGGCATGGGCGTTGTCTGGATCATGGGGCTTTTGGACGATCGCTTCAAATTCTCGTTCTGGCCCCAGTTCGTCGGATTACTCCTCGCATCGCTGGTTGCCATCGCCGCGAATGTCTTTATCGAGCGATTCAATAACCCCCTGACCGATCAACAGGTAGTGGTCGACTGGTATTTGATGGTGCCGATCACGCTGGTATGGATCATCGGCATGAGCGGTACGATGAACGCCCTCGACGGGTTGGACGGTCTTGCCACGGGGGTTACCGCCATCTCGGCCCTGGTTCTTTTTATTCACATGCTTCGCCTGGATCAATATAGTGTAGCCCTGTTGCCACTGGCGTTGATGGGCTGTTGTGTGGGATTTCTCTTCCACAACTTTTATCCCGCGCGCATCTTTTTGGGTGGCGGAGCCTATCTGCTGGGTTATGCGCTGAGCACGATCTCGATCGTCTCAGGCGCCAAGGTGGCCTCGGCCCTGCTGGTATTGTGGCTGCCCATCCTCGATGTCGCCTGGCAGGGCTACTCCCGCTGGCGTCGTGGACAGCCTCCCGGCCTGGGTGATCGCGGGCACCTACATTTCCGCCTCCAGGACATGGGCTGGCCCCAGAGCCGTATCGTCCTTCTCTACTATGGCATCACATTGGCTTTAGGTGGCATTGCCCTGCTGAGCTCCTCACGCATGCTCAAGCTCGGCGTGCTCATGGCGGTGGCCATCGTCGGGTTGCTGGCCTTTGTTCTACTGACACGGCACACCGGCGATAAGGTCGAAGCAGGCCGATAAGCGGTTTCCCCTCCTCTGAACGAGGTCCTCAAAAAGTCGAGTGAGGAGCGTATTTACACTCCCCACTCGACTTCGCATAGTCTATGTTTGGTTATCAGGAAATTTTACCAGTCGGGGGTACTTGTTGTTTTATGACTATGCGAAATGAATATGTTCTTAGTTAGTTTTCCCGGAAGGAACGAGTCCGCGTTGAACAAGATGGGAGATCACCGACTCGATGTCGTCGACGGCAAACCACCCGGCCTCTGCTCCCCCGCTCTGTTCGACGGCAGCGGCATCATCCGAGACGATGGCCACAAGATGCTCGGGCGATGCGATACGCTCCCCCGGTATATCATGGCGCAATACCTCGATCTTGGGGATCGGCTCGCGTTTGAACCCCTCGGCGACCACCAGATCGATACCCGTCGGCAAGCGCGCCAGCAGATCATCCAGCGTCAGCTCTTTTTCGTGGTGCTCCAGATACGCCGTGCGCTTGCGTCCGGCGATCATGACCACGTCGCTGCCCGCCTGCGCATAGCGCCAGGTATCGGTCCCTTCGCGGTCCATATCAAAGTGCCCGCCCGAGTGCTTGACCGTCGCCACCCGTAGTCCTCTTTGTTTAAGGCTCTGCACCAGGCGCTCGATGAATGTGGTTTTCCCTACGTTGTGCCATCCCACTACGGCAATGATCGGTATCATGGATGCCCTCACAATAGATTTGTGCGTCGCTGATGTTCGGTCTCGTCCCCGATCATCGATCAGGAGGTTCTCATTGTACTAGCGACCATGCAAAAGACCAATCTCGACAGGCGTTGACATTCAGTCCCTCGTACCATACACTGCCGACCAACACGTTCGCACACCGGGGAGGATCATACCATGATACGTTTTGGCATCGTCGGCATCGGAGGATTCGCCGCCGTATGGATGCAGTGCCTGGATGCCCTGGAGGAAAAGGGTGTCGCGCGAGTGGCCGCAGCAGTCGTTCGTCGACCGGAACGCTACACAGAACAAGTCGCGGCGCTCCAATCACGCGGTTGCTCCATCTATCCCTCTCTCGATATCATGCTGGAACAGGCTGTCGGCGAGATCGATATCGTTGGGTTGCCCACCGGAATCGCGCATCATGTGCCGATGGCGATCCAGGCCATGGAGGTCGGCTATCCGGTCCTGGTCGAGAAGCCGCTGGCGGCTACCGTTCAGGAAATCCATATGCTGCAACAGGCGGAAGAGCGCAGCGGACAATGGTGTGCAGTGGGATATCAGTGGCTCCATAGCCCGACCATTCGATGGCTGGCGGATCGTATCCAGAGCGGCGCGCTGGGCCGTATCCGCCGGGCCTGTAGCATGATCGGTTGGCCCCGAGATGACACCTACTACGCCCGGAACGCCTGGGCGGGCCGATTGCGCGACGAGCAGGGTCGATGGGTACTCGACGGACCGGCCACCAACGCCACCGCCCACTATCTGATGAATCTACTCTATCTTGTCGGTCGACAGCAAGACGAGCCGGGCCGGATCGCTTCCGTGCAGGCCGAGTTGTATCGCGCGAGAAACATCACCGGCTACGACACATCGGCGATCCGCATCACGACCGAAGACGGGGCACAGCTATTGCATCTAACCAGCCACACACTGGCACACTCGTTAGATCCCGTTATGACCATCGTGGGAGATAAAGGCACTGCACGCTGGCAGGCCCAAAGCGACGAAGCAACCATCGACTATGAGAACGGACAAAGGGAACACTTTGCAAATCCCGCGCCCGACGGCAATCACGCCCGTCCTATCGAACAGGCTGCCCACGTCGTCGCAGGCCGGGAAAAAGGCCCCCTCTGCACCGCGCAGATGGCCGGCGCCCATGTTCTGGCCATCAATCTCGCGTTCGAATCCGCACAGGGAATTTCGCCCATTCCCCCCGAGTTTGTGCAGCAAAAGATCATAAACGACAACTCGACAGTCGTCTGTGTAGACGGCATGGAGCAGGCATTACAGACTGCCTATGATCGGGGCCTCTTGTTTGCCGAAGCAGGCTTGCCCTGGGCGCGAGCGGGCCGGCCGATCGAGGCCCGGGGATATGAGCGCTTTCCCGGCGCCCGGCTGGCCGCCATTCTGGATGGGTGACAGGCGGCACCGTCCTAACGTAATCATCACGCCATCCGCCCCCGCAAGGGATCGCCGGAAGGGCCACAGAATGGCAACATGAATTCGTAATTCCCCCAGAAAAGGACTCGCCCATGAAGATCCAAACTGTTGAGGTATTGCGTCTGAAAAAGCCGCGGCGCGAAGGGTCGACATCGCCCCGGCGCCCGCCGTGGGGAGCAGACGCCGAAGTAGCCAATCCTATGTCACGCTTCCCTGAGTTCAAGCGCCATCGGAGCCTGTGGCTGCCTCGATGGGAAGATGTATGGGTGCGAGTCACGGCGGATGACGGCACCAGCGGACTAGGATGCTGCTCCTTCGGGCGTCCGACCGCCGCCATCATCCAGGATCACTACGCCCCGCTCCTTATCGGCCAGGACGCGCTGGCCATCGAGCGGATATGGGACATGATGTTCCGCATGTCCAAGCCCTATGGCACGGCCGGTCTGGCTTCGGTTGCCATGAGCGGCGTCGATCTGGCCCTGTGGGATCTGGCCGGCAAAGTGCACGGTCGGCCGGTGTACGAGCTACTGGGCGGCCCTGTGCGTAAGGATATCTTTACCTACGCCACCGGCAACGATGTGGACTGGTCACTTGAGCTGGGCTTTCGTGCCATAAAACTGGCCTGCCCCTATGGACCTGCCGATGGAATGCGGGGCATGGATGAGAACGAGGCCTTTGTCGCCCACGCCCGAGAGATGGTGGGGGATGATGCCGAGTTGATGCTGGATTGCTACATGGCGTTCGACGTAGAGTATACCGTACAACTGGCCGAGCGTCTCCGGCCGTACCGGCTGCGCTGGATCGAGGAGTATCTGATTCCCGAGGATATCGATGGGCATGTGATGGTACGAAAGCGCCTGCCCTGGCAGACTCTGGCCACCGGCGAACATATGTACACCCCATGGCCTTTTCGCCGGCTCATCCAGCTTGGCGCGGTCGATATCCTGCAGCCCGACATCCTCTGGTGTGGAGGGCTCACCGCCTGCCGACGGATCGCCGAGATGGCCGATAGCGCCGGGCTTACGGTGATGCTCCATGGGGGCGCCAACAATGCATATGGTCAACACCTAACCTGCGCCATGCCCAATATGCCCTGGGCCGAGTACTTTGTCGCCACAGCGCCGGGTGTACCGCTCGAGGAAGCCACCCTGCCCGGCATGCCCGTGCCGACCCAAGGCGTCGTCACGCCCATCGATGCGCCGGGCTTTGGCGTCGAGATTCCCGATGAGTGGTTGGAACCGTTCTTTGGCCTCTGAGCGCCGGGATGACGACTATACGAAAAACGCGCAACCTAAACGTTGCGCGTTTCATCGTCTGCTTACCATCCTCATCGAGGATCGATCAATGTCTCTTCCGCAATACGGCGGGCCGCGGCGCTGACGTCGCGTAGAGGCACCCCATGCTCCCGGGCCAAACGCGCGCAATCATCGAACTCGGGCTTGACGCCCACAACCTGCCCGTCTACGATCTTGACTTTGCAGCGCACAACACCCCATGCGGTCTCGGCCCCGACGGTTCGTCGATCGGCGATCTGCCGCCGCAGCGCTTGCCAGCGCACCCCAAGCGTCGATGTCTCCCGCAACAGCCACCCGCGCAGCCGCGGGCCGTCCTCCGGTCGGCATAACACCGACAGCAGCGTCGCCGGCCGGTTCTTTTTCATATAGATGGGAGTGAACCACACATCCAGTGCGCCCTCGTTCATCAGGCGCTCCAGGACAAAGCCGAGCTCTTCCCCGGTCATATCATCCAGGTTACACTCCAGGAGGGCGACCTCATCATAGTGCTCGACCAGATCGGTCATGTCATTCCCCTCCATCGACACATCAGGCCTCCGCCGCACTCGCGCCCGGCGATTCTTCACGGGTCGCCTGGCGCCGCGCCGCAGCCGCCCGGTTGGCGATAAGCCCCGCCATCGCTCCCGCACCAACGCCGTTATCGATATTGACCACGGCCAGGCCCGGCGCACAGGTCTGCAACATAGAGAGAAGTGCCGCCTGCCCCTGCCCGCCCATACCGTATCCCACCGAGGTGGGGACGCCAATCACGGGAACATCGGCCAGCCCCGACACCACCGAAGGTAACGCGCCATCCATCCCTGCGGCCACGATAATGACGTCAACCCTATCCTCATCCAGCAATCGCCTCAGTGGAGCAAACAGGCGATGAATGCCGGCGACACCCACATCCTGCACCAGATGTACCGTACATCCCATCTCCCGGCAGAGCACAGCGGCCTCTTCCGCAACCGGCTGGTCAGAGGTGCCAGCCGTCAGAATGCCCACACAACCGCCGGTTGGATTGAGGGTGAAATCGTTACGTCGCACCACCGCCATACGCGACGCCGCATACCACTCGAAACCGTTCCCCTCGTAACGCTCCCGCAACGCCTGCTCCAGTTCAGGGGGCACGCGGCTGAGAATGGCCCGGCCGGTGCGCTCCAGAAAAGAGGCCGTGATCGTCAGGCTTTGAGCCGTGCTCTTGGTGCTGGAAAGCACCACCTCGGGAACCCCCTTGCGGCGAGCACGATCAAGATCGAGTTGCGCGTAGGGCGAATTCGTCAGATCGTCGTCAGGATGTCTCAATGTTGTCATTCATACTCCCCATACGGTATCCGTCGAGGTCCAATGTCACATAAAGGTAGCCCAGCTCCAGCAACCCTCGCACGATACGTTCGCGCATCTCGTCCGAGGCCAGACGAGGGATATCATCAACGGGCACTTCGATGCGCGCCACCGGATGATGGTCGCGCAAACGCAACTGTCTCACCCCGGCCACATCGCGCAGATATTTCTCAGCCCGCTCGACCCTCTCCAGCCCCTCGCGGGTAAGCGGGACATTGTAGGGAAACCGCGTTGCCAGGCAGGCGGCCGCAGGATGATCCCATGTGGGCAATTCACGGCGTCGCGACAGGACACGAATATCGGCCTTGGTCAGTCCCGCCTCGGCGAGCGGCGCTCTTATGCCTAATTCGTCCGCCGCTTTGGAGCCGGGACGATAGTCCAGTTTGTCATCAGCGTTCTCACCATGAATCAGCACAAGATCACCCGCTTCTCGGGCCAGCGCCACAAGCGCCTGAAACCGGGCCCATTTGCAGTGATAGCAACGCAATGGCGGGTTGGCCGCCACCTCGGGAATCGAAAGGTCATCAAAGGGAACAATGCGATGGGTCGCGCCCAGCATGGTCGCAATTTGGCGCGCTGTTTCGAGTTCACCTCGGGGCAACAGGGGAGAATCGGCCGTATAGGCCACCACATGCTCTGTGCCCAGCACATCGAGGCTGATCGCCAGCAAATAGCTGCTATCGACTCCGCCCGAGTAGGCCACGGCCACGCCCTTTAGATCGGCGATGATGTGGCGCAGGTTCAGTTCTTTCCGCTCAAGGTCGTCAGTCATCTGTTCCCTCATTATGGGTTAGCTTTTGATTATAGAAAAGCGCCTGATTCCGTCAATTGACTCGCCCGTCCAAAGCAGTATTTGGTCCAATCCTCTGACCCCGCTATAATCCCGAACTGGCACGACCAATCTCACAAGGAAGCGTCACATGGACATCTCGATCTGGCAAATCGTCATCATCCTCGTCGCAGGTGTTGCCGGGGGGTTTATCAACACATTGGCGGGCGCCGGCTCTTTCAT
>JBMNOI010000093.1:0-15210 GCA_050942995.1 Anaerolineae bacterium | reverse complement strand
CATCGGCGATCATCTCATCCAGGCCGGCCGGGTTCGACTCAGCCTGCAGCTCGATCACCAGCGGCTGAGCCTCGGCCTGAAGCTGTGATGCGGGCAGAAGGGGGGACTGCACATGCTGCAACTCGCCGAAAACCTGCAGCTTGAGCGCGTTAAGGGCGATGCTGTTGCTCAACGCCGCACCGCTTCCCCCCGTACGCAGTTGCTCGGCCATATCCTGCGCCGACTGTAGCAGAGCCTCGGTGCGCTGCAGCCTGAGCAAGAGCCCATAGACATTGTCCAGCCGCGCCATGCTCATGGTATCGATGATTCCCGCGAGCTCGTCGATGCGTCGCTGCAGTTCACCCTGGCGATCCTGTTCCAGAATCGTCTCCAGATCGGCCTGCGCCTGCTCATAAGCCATCCGGGCGGCCAGCACTTCTTTCTGAACGATGGTGTACGATTCGTCGCCATAGAGCCTGTTCACCCGCTCGACATATTCCCTCGCCCAAATATCGGCGATTCCGGCCGCAACCTCGGCATTCGGGTGGGTGACCGTGATCTCGATCAGGTCGCTACGCGGCACCAGGCGCGCCTCGACCATATCGAACAACGCCTCGATCTCCCGATTCTCTGCCGATAGCCTGTCGCCCATCTCGGCAAGCACCACCCGCGCGATGTCGGGACTATTTGCCAGCCCTACAAATGTTTGAATCGCCGTATCGTACGAGACCTGCGCCGTGGATTTGAGGGCCACGATCACCGCTCTGGCCTCATAGCGAGGAGGGCGCAACAGAAGATAGCCCGCTACGACGAGAACGGCCAACGCCGCCGGAAGGACGATCATGTACCAGCGCCGGAGCATGACCTCGATGTAGTAGCCGAGCTCAACGCCTTCCTGGTAGGTGAATTCGCTCTCTTCCCTCATATCCCTCCCCTTACACCTCGATGATATCGTCGCTCATTGGCGCATAACCGGGTCAACTTGCAGCGTCCGAAATCACGCCTGCATATCGGCATCTGTTCGAACGCGGAACTTGATTACCGACTTTGGATTTATCATGCTATACACACCGGATCGTTTCCAGGCACATCCCGGTCTGGAGGCAGGAGCTCGTTCCTCGACGACCTGCTCTGATGGAAAAAGCCCTGCGATCCCCTCCTGCGTCACAATGGAACTACAAACACCGGTGACAGTGCCGCACGACCACAGCTTGCCACAATATACCATCTCGTTCTTTTTTGTTCCGGGGGGATGAGTCTCCCGGTCGCGCTTGAGATGTCGTGGCAGATTGATTGCGACCATGGCAGAAAAAGGGGGAATCAGGCTCATCAAAGGTGAGAATGAGACCTGGCAGGACAAACTTTTCTCGTCTCGTCACATGCAGGAAACCTCTCTCGTCTCGGACCGCCCCTGTAACCGTCAAAGCGCGACACCGCTTTTCAGGCGAGGCGTGACATCGAGCCACTGAATGAACCCGACTGCCGCTGAATATAGCAAAATCAAGATGTCCGGTCAAATGGCAGCGGTGGCTCCCTGCCATAGCCCATCATGCTGAAGTGGTATCTCGATATCCTTTGCCGCCTCACCTGCCCCGGGGTATACTCGTGCTTGCCGGGAGCACATTGCCGGCCCGCCCCATTCCAGCTCATCAGGAGACCTTTGTGATACGATATGGCGCTCATTGCTACATCTTGACCGAACGATGGACCGATCATAGCCTGCCGTTACTGGATGTGGCCCGTGCATTGGATCTGGATTGCTTCGAGATCGCCGTGGGCGATGACGTGCATTTCAATCCTGCCCCCGTGCGCCGTCGCGCCGAGACGCTCGGACTGGAGCTGACCGCCAGCCCCGGCGGGCTGTGGCCCACCGAGTGCGATCTATCGGCCGACGATCCGGCACAGCGGACGATGGGCCTGGAGTGGCACCGCCGACAGGTGGATCGAGCGGCCGAGATCGGCGCGGTGGCCTATGCCGGGGCACTGTACGGGCATCCCGGAACGGTGTTGCGCCGGGTGCCGCCGCCCGACGAGTTGCCGCGCACTGCAGAGGGATTGCATCGTCTCGCAGAATATGCCGCCGCTCGGGGAATAGCGATCGTGCTCGAACCGATGAGCCACTTTCGCACCCACCTGATCAATACCCCGCAACAGGTCAGGCGTCTCATCGATATGGCCGATCATCCGAACCTGTACGCCCTGCTGGATACCTACCACATGGTGACCGAAGTGCGCGATTATGCATCGGGGATCCGCGCCGTGGGCGACCGACTGTGGGGCCTCCACGCCTGCGAAAACGATCGCGGTGTGCCCGGCGGCGGCCTGGTGCCGTGGGATGCCGTATTCGCCGCGTTGCGCGAGATCGGCTTTGCCGGCCATGTGCTGCTGGAGGCGTACAATTCGTCCATCGGAGACTTTGCCTACCGCCGGGGAATGTTCCACGATGTCTGCCCCGATGGAGAAGCGTTTATCCGTCAGGGCATCGCCTTTATGCGTCGTGGGTTGAAGGGCGCTTGATTCAGGAGTTGCCCGACACCACGTTTTCTGCCGTATTGTCACATCATCTGATCCGGCATCGCAAATAGTCCGTGACTATCTTCGTCACGGACTATTATTATGTAAATATCAATCAAGGGGCGGCAAAACCGACAAAATGCCCTTGACACGATTCTTTACATTATGTACTATGTTTATGAAGTGCAAGGCGTAAGTTATGTTGCACCTGATACAGAAAGGAGTGTAACATGGGTACTGCAGCGCCTGCAGATCGTCGGGTTAATACGTTGGACTGGATCGCGTTGATCCTGCTCATCATCGGTGGCTTGAACTGGTTGCTGGTTGGACTGTTCGGATTTGACCTGGTGGCGGCCATCTTTGGCGAGATGTCGGCCCTGTCGCGTATCATCTACATCCTGGTCGGCCTCGCCGCTCTCTACACCATCTGGTTCGCCGCCCGCATCAGCCGCTACTAACATCCACGCCGCGCCCGATTTCGCCCACACGGCATCATCAATTCATTTTCCCCTTCTTCTCCCACCCAACCTGTTTGTGCCGTTCGCCCTGTCGACATGATCATGCGAACGCACAACCGATAGTGCGAACTCTCGCCCACGCGCGGCAACAAACCAAAAGAAAACACGCTCCGCCGGTGCTTCGGAGAAAACTCCGAAGCACCGGCGGAGCGCTGTGTAATCGGCCCCTCAGAAAAAGCGGGGGCATGGATCGACACCTCGATCCCTACCGATCGCTCTCGTAATCCCGCTCGAACTGCTCGCGCCGAGCCGCCAGCTCATCCCACAGGTCGGCCGGCACCAGTGCGCGCACCGCATCATACACATCGGTCATCGCGCCGGAATCACGAATAGACGGCGGCACGACGTAATGCCGTCCGTAGGCGGTGACCTCCAGCCATTCGGCCTGCCCGCCCACCGCCATGGGAAAGTTCTCGAACCATTGTTTCGAGAATACCCCTACCCGGCGCATCAGGGTATAGAGCGCCGCCAGATCATCCTCGTCCACTGCGAAGGATTGGCGCCACGTCGGCGGCTGATACCCGCCTCCCTCGGGAGAGAGAACGATCTCGCCTCGCAGATGAGGACCGACGAGCACCTCGTATTTGAAATGATAGGGCGGGGGCAGCGCTCCGGCGCTCCAATGATAGACGATGGCCAGATCGTCCGGTCTCGCAACCATCTCTCGCTCCCTTTTGACCACCGAGATCGCCACAACGGCGAGCATCAACACCCCAACAATGGCCAGGACGATCGGATGGATCCCCCGGCGGATGCGTCGATAGGGGGTCATGGCCGTGCTCCTTCTACGGCGTCAGGCGATTGGGCCCTCGATGCAAAAACTCGACGTCGCGAATGCTACTGCGATTGAGCATGAGCATCAACATGCGCGCCAGACCAAAACCGTAGCCGCCATGCGGCGGACAGCCGAACCGGAAAAAGTCCAGGTAGAATTGCAGCGGCTCGGTGCTGAGACCTTTTTCCAGAATCTGGGCGTGCAATACATCGTAGCGATGTTCACGCTGCGCGCCGGTGTTGATCTCGGTGCCCTTCCAGAGCAGATCAAAGCTCTTGGTAATGTGTGGCCTATCCTCATAGCGCATGTGATAGAACGGCCGCACCTGAGCGGGATAGTCGGTCACAAAGACGAACTCGTGTCCCATTTCGCGCCGCACATACTCACACAGCACCCGCTCTGCCCCGGGATCCAGATCCCCCTCACGGCTATCGGACGGGGGAGTATGCCCCTCGTGTCGCAGGATCTCCCACGCCTGCTCCATCGTCACCCGTGGAAAAGGTCTCTCCGGCACGATGATCTCGGCATCGAACACCTCGCCGATCTCATCGGCATGGGCATCCCGCACGGCACCCAGCACATACTGCAGCCAGCGCTCCTCCATGTCCATCACGTCCAGATGCGAGTCGATCCACGACATCTCGATATCGACGCTGGTGAACTCGGTCGCATGGCGTGGGGTAAAGGATGGATCGGCGCGAAATACCGGTCCGATCTCGAATACACGATCCAGGCCGGCGGCCATGGCCATCTGCTTGTAGAACTGGGGCGATTGCGCCAAAAAGGCCTTTTGCCCAAAGTACTCCAGCCCGAACAGCTCGGCGCCCGACTCGCTGGGGCTGCCCATGAGCTTGGGAGAGTGGATCTCGACAAACCCCTCATCCGCCCAGAAGCGGCGCATAGCCAGCTCGACGGTGGTCTGCACGCGAAAGAGAGAATACATACCCGGGCGCCGTAGATCCAGAAAGCGCCAATCCAGCCGTTTGTCCAGAGAGGTGGCCGTATGCGCCGAGAGATCGATGGGCAGATTCGAATCGGCAGGAGATACCACCTCCAGATCGTCCAGACAGATCTCGACGCCGCCCAGCCGAATACGTGGATTGGCCACCACCTCTCCCGTCACCCGAATGGCCGATTCGCGCGGCAGGTTCGAGATAAGAGCGTTATATGCGGCGTTGCGATCGGAACGCTCGACGGCCACCTGCAACTGCCCGGTATGATCGCGCATGATGATGAACTGGACCGCTTTTTGATCGCGGACAATCTGGACAAATCCACAGACGGTGATCCGCCGTCCGACAAACTGTTTCACATCACGGATGAGCGTGCGTTCCATGAAATCCTCCGAATGGGTCAGCGGTGCGATTCATCGAATGGCATTGAGGCCACGGCCATTGCCCGATGCGTTTATGGTTGCCGCCCAATATAGCACAACGGCTTTAAACCGTCCATAGATCCCCTGCTGCCCCATTCAACGCCAACGCCGATGCAGGCGGCGATCCCGCATTCCCCGTGTTCTCCCCGGCGCGGCACGTCGCAGCCGGCTGTGCCACCCGTGCACCCGATTGACGGCGCGAGCATGCCTCTGACGAAAGAGACGCGGCGCAACAGGACGACGAGCGACAGTCCACCGGCGTAAGGGGGTCGCCCCGATGCGTAGAGGTCGATCATCGACAGGTTCACCATCCGCCGTATCGCTTACGGCCGTCGACACCTTCTGCCCGACTTTGGGCATCTTTCCGTTAGAATGCGCCCGAAGCCCGAGAAGGCCCTCGGGTTCAGCAACGGGAGGGAGGGCCGGCCTGTCCGGCGATCTCCCGGGAGCGGGAAGCAGCGGAAATGTCGCCATCGAGTCGGTGGCAGGAGGCCGGGGGGCTCTATCATCCGCGCCCGCAGAGGCCGGACGGCCTCGATCGAGCGGCATCGTCTCGGGTTCGTCGGGAGGAACCTCCTCGTCGGCAATTGCCACAGTTCCAGACGGTCGGGATTGTGGAGAACGGGGGGTAGCGGGTCGCTTTTCAAATGACCGGGGTTGCGCGGCATGATCGACGGATGCAGAGGGAGGCGAGGGTGCGATAGAGGGCTGTCGACCGGCATGTTTTCGCCGTGTCATGGCGGCCTTTACCGGGGGACCTGTTGCCCCGGCAACGGGTCGTCGCCGGGCTCTCGAAACGGTATCTGTTCCGGCAGATGCCGGGATGACGGGCGGTTCGTCTCCACCGATCGGCGCAGCAGCACGCGGCGTCGCAACATGACCGGCCTGAGAGATCAGGGCCAGCAGCGTGGCCGACGCCAGGGCCACCAACCGGAGAACGGACCGTTGGGGGTAAAAGTTGGCCGCATCGGTGATATACCGATATTCGGCCGGTGTAAAGAGCAGATGGTGGACCAGGGGCAGGCCGAGGTAGGCGATGGATAATCCCGCCAGAAAAACGCGCCCCGCGCCCGGATGACGCGCCCGGATGGCCGTCCGCAACGCCGCCATCCCTAGCATCCAGACTCCCCCGCCGACGATACTGCCGAGGGCGACGGCCATCGCCACACCGGGGCCCAGCACATCGCGAAAGGGCAGCTCCAGCGCCCGCAGTAGCAGAAGAGAGGGCAATAGCCCCAGGCCGTCTCCGGCAAGCAGCACCAGGTCGCGTGGCCGCCGGGCCGCCCACCGGGCAGGGGGCAGAGCCAGGGCCAGAGCCGCCCATGCGGCCACCACACAAAGCATCGCCACCTCTGGCGGCAGGGTGGGCGAGTTCTGTGTGGTAGTGATATAAAAAATGCCGGCCCCCAAAGGAGGAGCCGAAATCATCCACACCTGCCACCAGGGCGGTGGCACATACACATCGCCCCGCCACGTGGCCCAGAGCCCGCGCAGATGGGCGATCAGACAATAGCCCACCAGCACATATCCCCCCGCCACCGCACCGGTCATGATATAGCGCGAGGTAGTGATGGCATCAAAGGGCGTGGCGCCCAGATGATCGTACAGAAACACGGCGTAGCGATCGGCGACGGCAAACCAGTAATAGTAAAGGCCAAGCACCGCCCCCGTGATGAGGATGGCATGCAGAAATGCGGGCGCGCTCACCCTGCCGCGCGAAACCTCAACCCGCTCCCACTGCATAGCGACACGCTCTCGCACTAGGGCAGGCGGCGAACGACGGGATAGGCCATCGCCCCCATATAGACGACGATGACGATCAATCCCAAAACAATGATCACCGGAGGCACGCCGACGAGGTCGGCAATAGCCCCTGAGGGAAGGGTCCCCAGGGGCATCAGCCCCCACTCGGCCAGTGAAATGCTGATGATCCGGCCGCGATAGACCGGATCGACATGGTTCAATAACAACGCCTGACTCAGCACCATATAGATGCTGTTGAACAACCCGACAGCCGCCAGCGAGATAAAGACGCCCGACATCCACGGTATGCTGACGAACAGGATCAAAAACAGTCCCGAAGCCGCACCACTCAAAAGCAACAATCTTCCCTTCCCCTGAATATCACCCAGCGAGCTCATGATCAGAGAGCCGAGCATCGCGCCCACCGCCAATATAGACATGAGCAGGCCCAGTCCGGCGCCGTCGAACCCGAGGTTGTCTTGAGAGAAGGCAGGCATGAGCGTGCGATGGGGCATCACGAAAAAGACCCGCGTCAACCCCAGAAGCAGGACGGCCAGGATCGCCGGTCTCTGCTTCAGATAACCCACAATATTCCACAGATCGGACCACACCGAGGCATCGCCGTCGCCGGTGGGGGCGATACGGGGTAGCTTGTATGTGGCATAGATCGCCCCACCATACACGGCCGCCATGATCAGATACACCCCCGCCGGCCCGATCAGCTCGATCAGCGCGCCGGCCGTCGAGGCGGCCACGATGCCCATCAGACCAAAGCCCACGGCATTCAAAGAGACGGCGTTGAGAATAGTGCGCCGGTCGACCAGCTCGGCGACGATGGATTCCTGCGCGGGCATGAGAAAGGCGAAAAAGACGCCGTTCAGCAGCGAGTTGGCGGCCAGATGCCACACCTGCAGCAGATCCGACATGATGAGCACGGCGATGGCCAGGCTGTTGACGAGCATCCCGGCCCGCGACCAGATGAGCAGAGTGCGTTTTTCGATGCGATCCGAGATCACACCGCCGTAAAGCGAGAGGGCCAGCGTCGCCACACTCCAACCCGAGGCCACCCATCCCAACGCAAAGGCCGAACCGGTCAGACGATACACCAGCCAGCCCTGCACCACAGTGCCCATCTCGACGGTGACGCCGGAAGACAGACGCCCCACCCACAGCCAGCGGAAATGGCGATTGCGCAGAGCCCCTACGGTGGCGTTCAGCTTGTCGACGATCGCGCTCATATCGCGTCTCCCCAGGTGGCATATAGACCAATCTATTATCGGCTCATGGTATTGTCAAGCATCCGGCGCATCATTCCGCAAAATAGGCCGCCGTCGACCTAAGATTTCGCTCTTTCGATGTAGATACCCTGTGGAGGGTTCATCATTTCATCCCAGAAAGGGGGTCTCCCATGCCCATTCGCGAACGGCTGCTCGACGCTCTCTTTCGCCGGGAAGTAGACCGCCGTGTGAGCGAGGCAGTACGCGCCGCCACCGCCGAGGCGCCCTGGCGCAGCCTGAGCGACACCTCATCCGGCGGCCGCCCGTGGCATACGGTGCGTGACGACCTCGAAAAAGCCGCTCAGATATGCCGCACCAACCCCCTGGCGGCGCGCCTGGTGAGCATGACGACCGATTTCGTCATCGGCTCGGGCGCGATCCTGGAGCAAGAGGACGACACCCATTCCTTCACCCACGATTTCTGGCATCATCCGCTGAACCGGTTGGAGACCCGCATATTCCGCTGGTGCGATGAACTGACCCGCTCCGGGGAGCTGTTTCTGGTGCTGTCACGCAACCGCGCCGACGGCATGTCCTATGTGCGCGAGGTGCCCGCACTGCTCATCGACCGTATCGAGACCGACCCCGACGATCTGGAGTGCGAGCTACGCTACCACCAGCTTACCGACGATACCGAGGGTCGCTGGTGGCCCGGACGCCACGCCGCGGATTCGGCCGATCAGATCATGCTGCATTATGCCGTCAACCGCCCCGTGGGCGACGTGCGGGGGACCTCGGATCTGGCGCAGATCGTGCCGTGGCTGGAGCGCTACACCCTCTGGCTGGAGGATCGCGTGCGCATCAATCGCTACAAAGGGGCCTACCTGTGGCACGTCAAGATAGACGGCGCCCTGCCCGGCCAGCTCGAGGCCAAACGCGCCCAGTATGCCCGGGTGCCCGCCCCCGGCAGCCTGATCGTCACCGACGGCCGTGAGACCTGGCAGGCCGTTCAGCCGCAGATCAACGCCGACGACGTCGAGGCCGACGGCCGCGCCATCCGCCTGATGATCGCCGCGGGGGCCGGCGTGCCGTTGCACTTTTTGGCCGAGGGCGAAAGCGCCACCCGGGCCACCGCCCGCGAGATGGGCACGGCCACCTACCGCCACTTTAGCCATCGTCAATATGTCTTTGCCCACATCATCCAGGACGTCATCGCCGTGGCGGCGGCACGAGCCGGATATCCGCAAATACGGGTAAAAGTCCGGTTCGAGCCGGTGCCGGCCGAGGGCGACGAGAGATCAACCGGTAAGGAAAAAGCGTGAGAGGCTCTATGGCGCTCGGGAGAGACGAGGCACACCCACAGCAGACCGGAGGAGGAGCTATGACCGGGTCCGTTCGGCGGCGTGTGACGCTGCAAGAGATCGGCACGTTGATACCCGAACAACCCGCCCCGGATGGGCCGTCCACCGACGGCGGGATGACCGTCAACAATGAGATACCCATCGCCATTATCCACCCCGGCACGGCCAACAACCTACACTTTTCCGCCGCCCTGCTCAGCCGCTCGGCAGAACGGTTCGCCGATGTGCCCTGCTTTGTCGATCATGCCGGGCCGGCCGACCGGGGCCGCCCCGGCGGCCGTTCGGTGCGCGATCTGGTGGGCATCGTCCACAATCCGATGTGGGATCGGGAGGCCGGCCAGGTGCGCGCCCGCCTGCGCCTGGCCGAATGCGCCGGTTGGATGCAAAAGCTAATCGCCGAATTCGGCCCGCACCCCGCCCTGTTCGGCCTGAGCGCCGACATGTGGCTGTTCGTCAACGGAAAGGAGGTCACCGGCATCGAGATCGTCAACTCGGTCGATATCGTCGTGCGTCCCGCCGCCGGAGGTCGGTTTCTATCGAGCGAGGCCGCCGGCCAATCACAGGAGAAGATGACCATGCCCGATGAGATGACCCGTCGACACACACAACAGGCCGTCGAGACCGACACAGAGAGATCGACAGAGACGCTATCTCCACCGCCCGATAACGATGCGGTACCCGTCGCCGCCCCGCCGTCCGACGATGTGGCCCGCCTGTCGGCGCAGGTGGCCGAGATGCGTCTGGCCGCTGCGTCTCTGCCCGAGCACCTCAAAGATTTCTGTCGCGCCCAGCTCCGGTCGGGCGCGCTGCCGCCCGCCGCACTGGACGGCCTGCTGGACCGCCTGACCCGCGCCTGGGCCGAGACGCAGGCTCAGGCCTCGATTCAGGGGCTGGGCCACGTGGGCGAGGCCCGCAGCGGCCTGGAACGCATCACCCTGGCCTTTGAGCGGCTCATGGGGCTGCCCGAATCGGCCGGGCACCGCAGCGTGGCGCGCCTCTCCGGCATCCGCGAGATGTACGACCTGCTCACCGGCGATTACGAGCGTCACGGCGTGTTCCGCGCCGAACGGGTTCAGCTCGCCAACGTCACCACCACCACCATGGCCCATGTGGTGGCCAATGTGCTCAACAAGGTGGTGCTCTCGGCCTATACCTCGCGCGTGCCCTGGTGGAAGGGCATCGCCTGGGAGGACGACTTTCCCAACATGCAGCCGGTACGCTGGATCACCCTGGGCGGGGTGGGCGATCTGGATGCGGTGGACGAGGGCGCGGCGTACACCGAAAAGAGCTGGCAAGATCACGCCGAGACCAGCGATTTTATCAAGCGCGGCAACTATCTGGGCATCACGATGGAGATGATCGACCGCGATGATGTGGCCGCCGTGCGCGCCCTGCCCCGACGACTGGGCATCGCCGCGCAACGCACCCTCTCTGCCGCCGTGGCCGGATTGTTCACCACCGGCAACGGGGCCGGCCCGGCCCTGGCCGACGGCATCTCGCTGTTCGATGCCGAGGAGCACCTCAACCTGGGGAATGCCCCGTTAAGCGTCGAGGCGTGGGACGGCGCCATCGTCTCCATGTTCAGCCAGACCGAACTGAACAGCGGCAAGCGCATGGGCCTGCGCCCGCGGTTCTGCCTGGTGCCCATCGAACTGGAAAAGGAGGCGCTGACGATTTTCACCAGCGACGGCCTGCCCGGCACCCCGAATAACGACGCCAACGTGCGCCGCCACTCGGGGCAGGTGGTGGTGGTGCCCGAATGGACCGATCCGCGCAACTGGGCGGCCGTGGCCGACCCCGCCGATCTAGAGGGGATCTGCATCGGCTATCGTTTCGGCCGCGCCCCCGAGATATTTGTCGCTCAGGAAGAGACCGGCGGATCCATGTTCACCCATGACGAGATGCGCATCAAAGTGCGCTTTATCTACACCGTGGGCGTGGGCGACTATCGCGCCCTGTACAAGTCGAACGTCGTGGCCGGATAGCGGCATCGCCGCACAGGAGCCCTCGTCCGGGAGCCGAGCGGTATACTCATCGCCTGCTTCGTAACGTCCGCCATCCAACAGCGGGCAGAATCGGCCGGTTCGCCGGGCTATATCGCTCACATCGCCCTCACCCGGCGATGGCGGCGGGTACGCCGCTTGCTTCGCAGCGTCCGCCACCCTCTCCCACAAGCGACGTATTCGTCGCCGGGAGACGGGTAGGAGCCGCAGCAGTGTAGAGTACACCGCTGCGGCTCCTGGGTGAGGGCTCCCCCTACTACGGCAAAACCCGAATATCGACCGGCATCGCCCAATCTCTTCAGCCAAAGGAGCCCTATGAACGACACACCATGGTACCGTCACCCCAAGGTGCGAGACGCCGTCCGGGAGATCCTCATCGCCCTGTTGCTGGCGCTGCTCTCTATCCTGGGCTACGACCGGCTGGTGGCCGAGCCCCGGATGCGCGAGGCCGAGACGGCTGTGACGACGAGCGTCATCACAGACGCCACGCCCGATGTGGCCGGTTCGCCGGCCGAATAGGCCGCCCGGCATGGGGTTCGCCGCCCTCATCACCCAAGGAGCCCGCCCATGTCCAACCTGAACGAACTGCTGGCCCGCGTGCGGGCCGACCTGCGCGACACGGCCGGCGAGATCTGGAGCGACGCCGAGCTCACCGCCCATCTGCGCCGCGCGCTGCATGAATACAGCATCGCGACGCCCCTCCTGGCGATGGCCACCCTGACCGCCATCGGGGGCCAGCATATCTATCCCCTGACCCCACTGGGCGATCTGCTGCACGTCGTCGATGTGTGGTATCCTTACGATCCCGTCACGCCGCAGCATCCGCCTCACCGCCCGCCGTGGCAGGTGCTTCCCGGCAACCGGCTCTACCTGCCGGTGGATCGGGTGGTCGCCGGCATCGACCATATCGCCGTGCACTATGCCCGGATCCACACCCTGCAGGGACTCGACGGCGCTCTGATCACCACCCCCGACGCCTACGGATGGGAGTTGCTGGTGTGGGGCGCCACCGCCCACGCCGCCATGCAACTGGCCGGCGACCGCATCGACGGGGCCACGGAGCCGAGCTGGACCCTGCAGGAATGGCGCGAGTGGGCCGTTACCCGGAATCAGGCCTTTCGTCGGGCGCTGGACGACCTGCGGCGGCGGCTGGTGCTGCCCTCCGACGCCCGCGTGGCGCCCGTCGACGGGACGGTGTAGGGAGGGGGTGAGGCTCAAACCACCTTCCGAAGGTCTCTTGTGATCTCCCGCAGGGGCGGCCCGCGAGCCGCCCCTATATACCCCCTCGCAAACCAACAACCACCCCCCGAAGGTTCTCGTCACCTTCGGAAGGTGGTTGTTACGAAAGATGATATCAGCCCCCCGGCGCGCATTACCCGGCGGCGTCAGAATGGGCGGGGAGAGAGATCGGCGCTGCCGATTCCGCCGCCTCCTCCGCTCCGGCCTCGTCCCCCCACACCCGGGCGATGACCGCCTCGATCTTGCGCTCGAACCGGGCGATCAGTTCCCGGTTGGCCTCCACCAGCGCCCGCTCTGCCTCGATCTCGGCGACGATTTGTTGCTGGACAGGAAGAGGAGGAAGGGGGATCTTGTAGCTCTCAAGAACTGATCGTGGAACTCGCTGGAGTCCGCCTGTACCTGTCATTTGGGCTGCTGCCCACGATCGAAAAGAGTCGGTCGTTATGCAAAGAAAAATCCACTCTGATAACGTTGAATCATTTGGCCTCAGCACATAGAACTCGCTACTTCCAAAACCAATACCATTCATCAGATGACGTGCAATACCAGCTTTCCCATTCTCAAAACACGGTGTAACCTTGGCCAGAAGAACATCCCCATTCCGGAAATAGGTATAACTGCCAACAACCTCATCGAGGCGCTTCACGCTTTTTGCATCAAAGTACATTTCATTCTGACCAATATCCGACATGGGAACAAACGATACTTCCGTAGAGGCATCAAGATCGCCAATCTCTGATTTGCGCGGGTTTAACGCACACATCTCCCCCAACTCGACCAGCGGCCACGAGGGATCGACGGGGATGCGCGGGCGGTAGTTCTCCAGCACGGCGCGGGCGCCGTCGATGACCCGCCGGTATCCCTCGATCTCGGCCACGATCTCGCGCTGCACCTCGATGGGCGGCAGAGGGATTTGGAGTTTGCAAAATTGCGACTTTGATATCTCTTTGAATGTGCCACCCGTTGCCCATAAATTCATCGTTGGTACGAGTTTGGTAAGCATGAAGGCCACATACTCAGGAAGGACCTGTTGAGGATCCTCTATCACAATACTTTTGAATCCTTGGTTTGTGGCCAACGGAATGCGATTGATTCCGATGCGACCAATGGTTGCACGTGTTGAGACAATAACCGAATTCGCTGGAATCAATTTTGCTGAGGACTCTTTCAGTCCACGATCACTAATCGTACGCTGTGTAGAATGGATCTCTGTGATGAAATCTGCAGAAGGCAGATCTACTAATGTTATCCAAGGGATGCCACCATCCCAATACTCTTCATTGTCGGATCTGGGTGTGCCTCCGCTCTCCACGCGAAATAGCTTCGAGTTCCCTATCACTACCAACGGGTAAACATGATTATAGATATTACCCTCATGGTACCGTTCCCTGCTTAAATTATACTCCCCGTTCGCCGCGATCCTCTGCTTCTCGACAACAAGGCCCGACGTCGGCGCATAGTCGTCCAGCGTCTCGCCCGCCCGCAGGCGGCGCAGATACTCGCCCACCTCAGCCTGCACCCGGGGCAGGTCGTTCCGATCGATGGGGCGGCGCTGGGCGCCCAAATCGTAGCCGTCGTTCTCGACCTTGAAAAAGGCGATGGTGTCGGCTCGCCGGGCCAGCGCCCTGTCCAGGATGAGGATAGAGGTCTT
Organism: Anaerolineae bacterium; assembly: GCA_050942995.1. GTDB lineage: Bacteria > Chloroflexota > Anaerolineae > UBA1429 > UBA1429 > JBMNOI01. The sequence continues at coordinate 835 of JBMNOI010000093.1, read as the reverse complement.
GACGCCCGAATAGGGGTTGAACACCCCCGCCGGCAGCGAGATTACGGCAACGAGATACTCCTCCACCAGCATCTGCCGCAGCCGCTTGTGAGCCGTCTGACTCTGGAAGATGATCCCCTCGGGCACGATGATGCCCGCCCGCCCGGCAGGCGTGAGATGCTCGGCGATATAGTCCACGAAAAGCACCTCGCTGCGCTTCGACTTGATGGAGAAGCGGTTGTGCGGCCGAATGCCCCCCTTGGGCGACATGAAGGGCGGGTTCGCCAGGATGACGTCGGCGTACTCGTTCCAGCGATCCAGCGATGTGAGGGTATCGTACTCGTGAATTTGTGGCGCGCTAAAGCCGTGCAGGTACATGTTCACCAGCGACAGGCGTACCATATCGGGCGAGATGTCGTACCCGTTCAGGTTGTCGGCCAGCCGCGCCCGGTCGTCGGGCGTCAGCATGCTCTCGCCCTCGGCGTCGAGGTTGGCCCGTTGAATGTGCTTGAACGACGAGATGAGAAACCCCGCCGTGCCGCACGCCGGGTCGAGGATCTTTTCGTCCTTTTGCGGATCGACGATGGCGACGATGAAATCGATGATGTGGCGCGGCGTGCGGAACTGGCCGGCGTCACCCTGCGAGCCCAGCACCGAGAGCAGATACTCGAAGGCGTCGCCCAGCCGCTCCGAGTGGTCGTAGGTGAACTCGTCGATGACCTTGAGAAAAGCCCGCAGCGTCTCCGGGTCGCGATAGGGCAGGTAGGCGTTGTTGAATATCTCGCGGAACAGCCGCGGGATGCCCGGGTTTTCCGTCATGCGGTCGATGCTCTCACGGTACAGATTCAGCGTCTCG
>JBMNOI010000092.1:0-15431 GCA_050942995.1 Anaerolineae bacterium | reverse complement strand
GTACAACGACAGAGTATGCCAATCCGTTTGCCGATGTGGTGGTGGAGGGCATCTTTACCACCCCTTCGAATCGGCAATATGTCGTGCCGGGGTTCTATGACGGCCATGATACCTGGCGCGTGCGCTTTAGCCCACCCGAGGTGGGTGAATGGAGCTGTCGCATCGTCTCACGGCCGGAAGATCCTCAACTGGCCCATGAAGAACGATTCGACGTGGTGCCGATCGACAGACGGGGATATCTACAGTCGGTACCCGGCAAGGCCTGGGGGTTCGTATACGAATCGGGAGAGCCGGTCTTTATCCTGGGCGATACGACCTATAACCTGTTCGGCATGGCGCATTGCGGGGCCAATGTCGAGGCGTTTATGGAGCGGCGCGTTCGACAGGGGTTCAATCTGTTGCGGGTACGCGTGCCGGTCAGCCCGTTTCATCCCCCGGAGGGCTATAGCGCCTGGCAGACGCGGCGCACCTGGCCCTGGGGCGGCAGCGAGCAGGCGCCTCGATTCGATCGCTTCGATCCGGACTATTTCCATACCGTCGACCGGATTGTGCAAAAAGCGGAGGAACTGGGCCTCGGGTTGGAGATGATTATGGAGGCGTGGGGCTTTGAGTGGCCCTTTAACCGGCGCGATATATTTGTCCCCGAGTGGGAGGAACTCTGGATGCGCTACCTCATCGCCCGCTACGATGCCTACAGCAGCATCTATTTCTGGACGCTGATGAATGAGTACGAGTACTATCCGGATGGGGACTGGCGTTATAACCCTGTGGCAGATCGCTGGGCGATGCGTATGGCGCGCCGGGTCAAGCAGGTGGCGCCTCACGGGCATATCGTCGCCGTGCATAACGGCCCACGGGAGCCCGCCTTTGCCCATCGGTTTCGATTGGATCCGGGGGCTGTGGACACGATCCTGTTTCAGGATTGGGGAACCCGCGACAAGGAGCTTGGCTGGCTGGCCGCCGGCATCGAGGATGTGATCGCGCGGGCTTTTGAGGGCTGGTCGGGCACGAGAGTGTTCGCCGAATGGGGGTACGAGCGCAACCCTGAATTCCCCCTGTTGATCCCCAGCCACGAATACTGTTGCGAGCAGCATACCCGTCGTGGCGCGTGGCGGGGCGCGTTTTGTGGAATGGGCATTATCCATGGGTTTGAGAATAGCTGGGGCCCTTTTCTAAAGCTGGAGGAGGATCAACCCGGCCTCGAGTATCTATTGCACGTGCGCCACTTTTTTACCGAGATCGTGCCGTTCGAGCGGTTGCGGCCGGCCCCGCATCTGGTCGAGGCGGGCGATGCGCCTGCCGGCCACGAGCCGCTGGCGCTGGCCGATGCGTCGCAAAATCTCGTCGTTGCGTACCTGCCGGTGGGTGGGACCGTGAGGTGGAAGCTACCTCATGGTGCAGAGGTCTATGATGCCGAATGGTACAATCCGTGCAATGGGGATATGCAGGCGGCACCTCGTTCGGGCCAGAGCTACCAGGCGCCGGAGGCCGTTCAGGACGGCCATCCACAGGACTGGGTGCTGGTGTTGAGGCGCGAGCGCTGATCGGCAGAAAACACTCGTTCTCGATGGGCGGGTGAAGCCGTTGTGAACGGAAACGGTCGTGAAAAGAGCAAAAGTCTCTTTTCACGACCGTTTCTCATTCGTTTCTCATTTTCGGCAAACGAGCGGCGCATTCCAAGCAAATAATATAGTGCTTTCGCATAGTCATATCAGCCAATTGATGCGATCCCACTCAGAAGGGCAGGGGTCAGGTCAACGCCTGTCGATACTTTTCGATCAGTCGGTCCATGATGGCGTTGGTCTCTTTGTTGACGACCTGACGCGACGGATCCGCATCGTGCCAGGCGATTGATTGGGCGATACCCTGAGCGAACGTGGTGGTTGCGCGAAATTCGGGCACGATCCGTTTGATCTTGCTGTTGTCAAAGACCACGCTATGCGCCTTGTCGCCCAACAGGCCGGCACCGAGATCGGGGTAGTAGTGGGCGATAAAGTCCGAGGGGATGTGGATGATATCCGGTTCAGCGCCTGCGGCCCGACCGATGGTGCGATAGATCTCGTCCCAGGTCAACACCTCATCGCTGGTGATATGAAAGGCTTCACCGATGGCCTGTTGCACACCAAACAGTCCGACAAAACCCACGGCAAAGTCCGAATTATGTGTCATCACCCAAAGCGACTGCCCGTCGCCATGAGAGATTATGGGCAACTCCTGTCGCATACGGTGAACGACGGTGTAACCATGGCCGCCTACGCCGGAGGGAATCCAGGTAGGACCGTAGGTGTACGACGGCCGTACGATAGTTATGGGGAAATCCTCTTCCCGATACGCACGAACCAGTCGCTCTTCGCAGGCGATCTTTTCCCTGGCATAGGCCCAGTAGGGGTTATACAGGGGAGTGGATTCGGTGATGACATAATGATTCAGTGGCTTTTGATAGGCGCTGGCCGAGCTGATATAGATATACTGGCCGATACGTCCCCCGAATGCGGCGATATCGTTCTCGATCTGATCGGGAATGAACCCCACAAAGTTGGCCACAACGTCGAAGCGATTTTCGCCGGCGATACGCTGCAGCACCTGTGGATCATCGCGGTCGCCGATGATGGTCGAGACGCGCTTGTCCAGCCGGGATATGCGGGTACCCCGATTGAGCACCGTGACTTGATATCCTCTATCCAGAGCCAGGTCTACACAGGCTGAGCTGATATTCCCGGTTCCGCCGATAAAGAGTATATGCATCTATTCTCTCCTTTCGTGCCTGATAACGAATACTTGATCGGGGAGGGGCAGGGGGTACAGGCCCATACCCGTTGAAGATGCCGTAAATATCATAACATGCGTGAAATCAGAGAGCAACTGCGGTATCCGGATTGCGTAGTGTATTTGTGGCCAAAGGCGCTGCGATCGACGGATCTCACCATGACTGCACCTGCCGATACTAGACAGAATGGTAAGAAATACGCTAAAATAGTAGCTGTAGCGGTTAAGGTATCCCGCTAGAAAGAGGAATAGATCATGACAGAGAATCAAGACCCCGGGCGCAAGCAGCAGTCTGAGGGCGCCTCGAGCGCTGAGGAGTGGAAGGCGATCTTTTGGCAGATCGAGCAGCAGGTGCGGCGTGAGGCTGCTCGTATCGTGGGCACGGATGAGGATGCTGATTGGCAGGCAATCGGTCAGCAGACGGACGAGTCGGCCCGACGCCGTATGGCAAAGATAACCGGTCTGAGTGAGGATGCGAGCTGGGACGAGATCGGTGCGCATGTGGAGAAGGATACGCGCAGCGGGATCGCCCGGTTTGTAGGCGCCACGCCGGATGCCGACTGGGCGGCCATCGGCCAGGCGGTCGAGCAGCGTGTGCGCACGTTCCTCAACGATATCTTTTCGCGCAAAGAGGCGGCGACACCCACCACACCCCCTGAGAAAGAAGAGCAGGAGGGCATCGTCGATCCCTGGCAGTAAAGCCGCTCATACAGAAGCGGTCGCAATGGGAGGATCGTTCAGGCTCCCCGCGAGGTCGATATGAATGACCTTGAGGGGAGCCTGATGGTATGCGGCACTAGTACGCCAGACTACGCAGAAAATCCAGCGCCCGGGCGCTCTCACCGGTCAAGTCATCGCCCCAACGGCATTCGATCGACACACCACCGCGGTAGCTGACATCTTTGAGGATTTCGAACAGGCGCGGCAGAGGATAGCTCCCGCTACCGGGATAGAGGCGGCCTGTATCGGCCACATGCACGTGAGCCAGCCATTCGGGCGCCTGTAGAATGTCCTCCAGCGGCTCACCGTCTACCTCAAAGTGGTACAGATCGGCCAGTACCCGCACACCGGGGCGGTCGATCTCCCGGGCCATTTTAACGCCCTCGAGATAAGAGTTGATGAGGTTGGTCTCGTTGTGGTTCAACGGCTCGATCGCCATCGTCACGCCCAAGGGCTCGGCGGCATCCGCGCAGATATTGATCATGCGCGCAAGTTGCTCCCATGCCTTGTCACGGGAGAACCCCTCGGGCACGGCGCGTGCGGCGCCGCTACCGATCACGATGGTCCGCCCGCCCAATTCGGCGGCCCGGCTGACGGCACGGGTGACATACTGTTCGACCTTGGGCCAATCAACGTCCGGACCGACCAGCCGCAACTGAGGCGGCGCAAATACATTGAACGCCTTTATGGGAGGGGTCAGGGCGCGCAGTTCCTGCAGAGTGGCCGCATAGGTCGCATTGTCTTCCAGCGGAATCAGTGTGCCCGATACAGATAGCTCCAGATAGTCATAGCCCGGTGCAAGGTCGGGTACCCGGTCGGGTGTGGTGCACATGCCGATAGCGATGGCGCTCATCACGTTCTCTCCCTTGTATATCGTCGAGATTGTGCTCGGTCCTGGCCGCTCTCCCCTCAAAAGGGGCGTCGCGGATCAGTAAACCTCGATATAGTCGTTCTCTTTGCCGGCGCGGATCTTGTCGAACAGGATCATCATGTGGAGCACATCGACCAGGTTGCCCAGTTTGGGGGGCGTATTCGTCAGGATTTGTTCGGCAAAGTAACGCACGGCACCCACGTAACCCTGCAGGAATATTGCCTTGTTATAGAGCTGCCCCAGCGAGAACTCGGGCTCCCAGATGATCGGAGCCGTGGCATCGGCGCCGATAAAGGTCTCTTCGCGACCGATATCCCCTTTACCACGAAAGCTCCCGGGGCGATAGTAGATCAGGCGCGAAGCATTTTCGACTACGACATTGCCCCCGTTGCCGATGACCTCCAGTCGCTCGAGGGGGCTGGTGGCGGATTGACCGGCGGTGAGATGCAATGTGCCGATGACTCCGTTACGATAGCGAAAGTTCAGGATGGCGCCGCCGGACTTTTCGTTGCGCATATACATTACGCCACGGGCCTCACCGAATAGCCGTACCAGAAGAGAGTAGGGGTGTAGCATCTCGAGGAAAGGCAGCATAGCGGCGTCGTCTGCAAGCTGTTCCGCGGCAGGCATAAAGACGGGATATCGCATCGAGAACGATGTCACACCGCCGAATTCGGGAGTGGCGATGATATCGGCTACCTTGTTGTACATAGGGGCGTGCATGCGTTTGAACCCGGCAACGGCCCACTTACCCTTGCGCATACAGGCCTGGGTCAACGTCGAGACATCGGCCCGCCTGGCACAGGGGGGCGTGTCGAACCAAACGTGAAATCCGGCGCGCAAGGCGTCTGCGGCGAGCTCTGGCGTGGGGCGTCCCTCGGCATCGGGGCCGGCGACGATCATCACCGCATCCATCTCTTCTTTCGCCAACATCGCTTTGTGATTGGGGTAAAAGTGCCGGGCACCGAACTGTCGGGCGACGGCCAGGCCTCGCTCGGTGTCCGTATCTGCCAGTGCGACCAACTCGATGGGTGCATACTGGAAGCAGGGCAGGATGTTACGAAACGAATGCTCTCCCGCACCGATATAACCTACTTTGAGCTTTTTCTCATATTCGTAGCTGAATTGCGTCATGGTCTGGCCTCCAATACACGGATGTGGGCGTTAATCCGAGTTCTGTGGCAGATGCCTCTAGGGCGAGATATGTTCTCCGGGCACACGAGGGTCTGATACGCTCTCGCTTTGTGCGAGCGTTTCTGTGGGTTCCGGCGTTTTGCTAAAAAAGAACGCCAGTAGCAGGCCGACGATGAACGAGAGCGCCAGCAACGGGATGTTATCCAATGCCACGCCACGTGGCCACAGCCCGTATACCGAGCCAATGACAAGGCCGAGTACGCAATAATAGGCCAGGGAAGGGGCACGCTTGATGGCTGCATCGATCAGTTTGGAAAAGATGATGATGCCCAATCCGGCACCTATTGCCGTGGTGAGCAGAGCACCCCAGCGGATATCGAGATGCCTCAAGGCTGCCAGCGCATCGATGATTGGATGGTATGTATCTCCCAGCAGCAGAACGTAAGAGCCGTCCAGGCCGGGCGTCACACTGGCTCCTCCGGCGAGGAAGCTAATTACCGTTGCGTAGACGATCATGCCCGGGCCGACGATCTGTCTCCCCGCCTGGGCGCCGATCTCTTCACCGGCGGGGCCGACAGAACGCAGAACGACGACGAACAGCAAGCCCAGCAAGAGCGTGACGCCTCGCCCGGGGGTGAAGCGCATATCCTTGTGGATACGCAAGACGGACGGAATCGTGCCTACCAGCAGGCCCATAAAAAAGAACATGGTCGGGGCAGGATGGCGGTCCAACAACAGCGTCACCAGATTGGCCAGGGCCAGCACGCCGACCACCATACCTATGCCGAAGGGTATCAGAAACGCGAGATGTTCGCGCCAGCGTCGACGCTCGACAAACAGATTGCCCACTGAATCGACAAATTGCTCATAGATGCCCAGCAGGAGCAAAATCAAACCGCCACCGAGCCCTGGAACCACATGCGTGATCCCATAGGCGACCCCTTTGAGGGTAAGAATCGCTATATCCTTCATATCTCCTCATATCTCGTGCGTTGCGATACCCGCCGGTGTGCTATGGATCGGATACTCATACCACACCGGAAGATTCGCGCCCATTATAGCAGAGGTACCCCATCGTAGCAATCAACAAGTCCGGGCCCGTCGATCATCCTGTCGACGGGCTGCCGATTCCGGCTCATGTTTCGTTTTTGCCGTTAGTTGTGCTATACTGCCGGTATGCAGAACACTGATGTCTTTGGCCATGTCGATTTAGATGAAAAAGATGTGGCACTCGTGCGCAAAATCGCCCGGGATCTGCCCATATCGGCGGATCTATCCCGAGCCGATCTTTTAATGTACTGTCGGGCCGGGGCCGAGGAAGCCATCACTGTCGCTCAGGCCAGACCTCATTCCTTTACGGCGTTATATGCGGAGAATAGAGTCGGGCTCCGGGTGCAGGCAAGCGAGCAGCCCGAAGTGCTGCAAGGATTGAGTGGCCGAATGAGTGCCTCTGCTGTGCACACCGTGACGGTTCGTGGCGCAACGGTGGCACGACAGGTGATGCCTGTGCGCAACGCCCAGGGACGTATTATCGCTGTGGTTTCGCGCGATGCTTACTGGCTGGCTCACGAGCGCCAACGTCGACGCAGTAAGGTGTTCCAGGATGCTCTGGATCACTATACTGCCATGGTGCTGCGCGGAGAGTTGCAGGGCGCCGATACTCTGACGCCCTTTGATGAGCATGACGGAGTCATGTTCATCAGCAGCGATCGTCGCGTGCAATATATGAGCGGCATTGCCTCTGAGCTGTACCGTCATCTGGGCTATCGTGATAGTCTCATCGGGCGTCGTGTGGCCGAGATAGAGACGGTCGATCACCAGATGATGCTACGGGCCATCAATGAGCGTCGTTGCCTGGAGATGGAGGCCGTTCAGGATGACCTGACCTGGATCAGGAAAGCCATCCCCATCACGGTACCCGAGTCCAGAATGGATCGCCTGCGCCGTCGATTCCGGCAGCGGAACGAGGAGCCGTGTCGACGGTTGTATGGCGTGTTCATTCTGATCCATGACGTGACCGAGATGTTGCGTACCCAGCGCGAGCTGGAGAGCAAGATGGCGATGATCCGCGAAGTGCATCATCGGGTTAAGAATAACCTGCAGGTGATCGCTTCGTTGATGCGCATGCAGGCCCGGCGGGTTGAGGCCGATGAGGCGCGTATCGTGCTGGAGGAGAGCGTTAATCGAATTCTCAGCGTGGCGGTGGTGCACGAGTTCCTTTCGCAAAATGCTCGGGGAATGATCAACTTGCGAGAGGTCGCTCATCGGATCATGTCTCAGGTTCAACAGGGGCTTATCGACCCCAACGCCCATATCGATCTGCGGGTCAAGGGGCCGGATATCTGGTTGCCGGCCGAGCGCGCCACGCAGTGTGCGCTGGTGATCAACGAGCTGGTGCAGAACGCGATCGAGCATGGTATGGCCCATCGAGATCGAGGCAACATCGAGGTCGAGCTGGTTGACCATGGTGAGAAGGTCAATATTATGGTGACGGACGACGGTGAAGGGTTGCCGAGCGGGTTCAATCTGGATACGAACGCAAATCTGGGGTTGCGTATCGTTCGCAGTATGGTAGAGAGGGACCTGCGCGGGCAGTTTGAACTCCTGAGCACCTCTGGCACACGAGCGATTATTCGCTTTGACAAATCAGCGCTGGGAGGAGGTGGCTGAAATTGGAACGCGTACGAGTAGTCATTGCTGACGATGAGTCGGTCATCGCTATGGATCTGCGGGAGATGCTCAATAACCTGGGCTATCTCGTGGTGGGCGAGGCCGGAGACGGGCGCAGCGCCGTGAATTTGGCCCGCGAGCTACGTCCTGATGTCGTGCTGATGGATATCAAGATGCCCGACATGGACGGAATCGAGGCGGCCAAGGTGCTTACGGAGGAGCGTATTGCGCCGGTCGTGTTGATTACAGCCTTTAGCCAGCGCGACCTGGTGGAACGGGCCAAAGAGGCCGGCGTGGTGGGCTATCTGGTCAAGCCGATTCAGGAGACCGATCTTACTCCGGCGATTGAGATCGCTATTTCGCGCTTTCACGAGTTTCGCGAACTGGAAAAAGAGGTGGACAACCTGCAGGATCAGCTCGAGACGCGCAAGCTGGTGGATCGCGCCAAGGGCATTTTGATGGATTCGCAGGGACTCACCGAGGCGGCGGCTTTCCGTCGCATTCAAAAGATGTCTATGAACACGCGGAAATCGATGCGCGAGATTGCGCAGGCCATCATTTTGACGCATGAGGCCAGCGGCTGAGACGTTCGTTTCGCCTGAGGTTCCTCCGTTTCTTTACGAGGCGAGGTGAGGCAGATCGACCATTACGAGTCGACTGCCGGGCCCGCCTCGTTTTCTTTCTCCACCTCATCCTCACCGAGCAAGCGCCCGCCGATTACATCGGCGGCAACCACCTGATAGCGCTCATCGAGCCAGATTTCGGCATGCATAAGCTGAAAGCAACGGTCGTCCATCACATCTTTGCGCAGCACCAGCGAGCCGGCGCCATCATCCTCCCGGTTAAAGTCCGTGCGGCGATCGGCGCGTATGCGAACCCTGGCGCCGCAACGGCCGCATTCAAAGTGCAGAAACACGCCGTATGGATCGCCCTTTGAAGCGGAAGGGGAGGATGTCCTGCCAAACAATCGGCGAATCGAATCCATGAATCCCATGGCGCCCACCTTTCTCTATTCACAACAGGTCGGGTGATCTGTGGGGTGGATTGACGACACGATGTCACGATGTCAAGACATCAAAAGATCCATGTTGCGACGATGCAGAAACATTATATCGTCTTGTTCCCGGCATGTCGAGAGAATGACATAAGATGATATTCTTTTCGCATAGCCATAATACCGACTATCCGCAACACCGCCTCTAAAAAGAGGGCGCATCTGCGACAGATGCGAGAGTTGAAACGCAGCGAGAAGTGCCACAGATCCATATCTCACGCCGGGCCAAAACGGCGCTGTGACCTGAGGGTGATCTTCCGGGGGACCTGTCTGGGGCCGGTCGCATAGTTGCGCTGCCGGGTCATATTCAATGCGGCTGACGGGCTTTTCGCGACCACTGGATGGATTGGAGTGTGCGCGCAATGGGCGGTCGCCTTGTAACGGTGAGAGTCTGCATTGCGCGCATCATTCAAGGCCGTGTGTGGCATGTCATAGCGCCAGTACGGTGTGACCCGCGGCGGGCCGCGTGTCCCCGTGTCCCGCGAACTCTGCGCGATCCAAGGTATCCACGCATCACGGAATATATCCATGAGGGCGAATCGGGGGCGGCCAAAGAGGGGATGAGACCCTGAAAGGGCTTGACAAACGCTCTTTTTGAGTATATGATTTATTAAACATTAAATCATATACTCAGATACGAAAAGGATGCATCATGCCCAAGACAACCGGGTCGTACTCCGGAAACCCCTCTCCCCCATCTACAGAAGAGGATCGTTTATCCCCTCTGAATATCAGCACCGTGAACCAGGCCGCAGATATGATGCTGGACGATCTGGAGCTGAGCCCGCTGAGCAAGAGGACCTATCGGCACGGATTGAATGCGCTGGTACGCTATCTTCATATCGAGGACGCGGACTTTGACTCGGCCGAGGCTCTGGGGCCCTATCCCATCGCCCGACTGAACGAAGAAGTGCTGGCGGGCTTTAATCGATGGCTGCGTGAGGCGTATCCCGATCAGAGCGCGACGCATGATTCCGGGGCGCTTCAGGCAACCCGCACCACTCGCACCTACCTGGTTGCGGCGCGGCGGTTGATGGACTGGCTCGATATTCACGACCTGCTGCCTTCCGGCGTCACCTATGAGCGGATGGTGCGGCGTATCGATCAGGGACGCGGACAGCGCCGTCAGGGATACAAGCAGCGCAAGGTGGATCCCGAGGTGATGCGCGTGCTGACCCACTATATGCGCACTCCCCTGCCCCCTAAACCCGGCGCGCGACGCCTGACCATTCTGCGCAATCGGGCGCTTCTGGCGTTGCTATACGATACCGGCATGCGGATCAGCGAAGCGCTGGCCCTGACTCGCGAGGATGTTCTGGACGGCCGCGCGCGCAAGATACGCCTCGTGCGCACCAAGAACGGCAAACCCCGTACCGTCTTTATCGCCGATAGCACGCGGCAGTTGATCAGGGATTATGTAAAGGAGCGCGATGATGAGCGATATGCCCCGCTTTTCGTATCTCACGGGCGTGGAAAGGGATCGGCCATCACGCCGGCCCATGCCTGGTTGCTGGTGAAAAAGGCTGCCGAGGCCGAGGGGCTATATGAGAACACCTCGCCACATTCGCTGAGACATCGGCGGGCTCAGGATCTGCTGGATGAGGGGATGCCGCTAGAATGGGTTGCGGCCCTGCTGGGGCACGAGCACCCGGATACCACGCGTGTGGTATACGCCTGGGAGACCAATGAAGAGCGCCTGGCCGATATGGTCTCAACCTATGGTATCGACCCGTTGCAGGCGTCGCAGAGCGGTGATGAAAATGCTTGACGGTGCCGGTTATCCCAGACGCTGACGGGCCAGAACAGCGGCGCCCATCACCCCGGAGTAATCGCCCAGTGATGCCGCCACGATGCGCACCCGGTCGGCATTCTCGGCATTCACATATTGCTGGCGTGCAATTCCACGCACCGGTTGCAGGTAGGCGTCGCCCATTCGCTCCAGCACACCGCCACCGACGACGACTGCTTCGGGATCCAGCAGATTGACGCAGGAAGCGATGAGCAATCCGAGATAGTACTGAGCCCGACTGACCACTTCGACCGTCACCTGGTCACCGGCATCATATGCGGCCCCGATGATGCCGGCACTGATGATGGTGCGCCCTGATTCTTCCAGGAGCCGGGATACGATCGACTCACGGCCGCTTGCGATGGCAGCGCGGATATCGCGCTCGATAGCCGTTCGGCTGGCCAGAGCCTCGGCATGGCCGCGCCCGCCGCAACCGCAACGGGGACCGTCCGCCAGGATGACCATATGGCCTATTTCGCCGGCCGAATCACGAAAGCCGCTATGCAGCCTCCCGTTGAGGATCAGTCCACCGCCGAGGCCGGTGCCGACGAACAGCGCCACCATATCCTGGGTTCCACGCCCGGCGCCATAGGTATGCTCTCCAATGGCTCCCACATTCACATCATTATCGATGGTGACCGGCAGATCCAGCTGCTCGCTCAGATGCCTGGCCAGAGGAAACTGATCCCACGACTCGCCCATGTTGGGACAGCGCACCACGATGCCGGTTTGAGGATGGGTGGGCCCCGGCACGCCCACACCGACACCGGCGATATCCGCTCGCGACAGGCCGGCCTTTTTTAGTGCCTTGTCGATGGCGGTGATGATGCGCTCGGTAACCGCCATCGCGCCCAGCTCGGCTTTGGTCTTGCGTTTGGTCTCACCCAGAACCTCGCCCTGAGCACTATCGTCAACAACGGCAGCGAACAGATTGGTGCCGCCCAGGTCGACGCCCACAACGTAGCCTTTTCTCTTATCGGCCAATGTCGCTGCCCTCCTTACGTTTGACGGGCTCTATCGGGCGTATGTTGTGTCTATTCCTCTATCGGCTCGACCCAGATAAAGCGAGCCACTGCCATTCCCAGTACGACCTGTTCACCCTCAACCTCGAGCGTCACCGTTTCATTGAAGGGCATGATCTCGACGACTTGCACATTGGCGCCGGGCAAGAGTCCATTTTCTTCCAGAAACGCCATCAGCTGGGGGACGCGTTCAATCTCTTCATGGATGCGTGCCAATGCATACGAACACTCGGGCTGAGCCTCCAGCAACGGCACGAGCCGGGCCGTTATGGCCTCATGTCCTGGCATCGGGTTTCCATGGGGGCAGGCCACTGCATCGCATACCAGCTCTGCGACGCGAGCGGTTGTCTCTGGGGAAAGATCGTGTTCGAGGCGATCGGCTTCTTCGTGGACGCGCGACCAGGGGATACCCAGCACCTTGGCCAGCAACAGCTCGGTGAGCATGTGTCTGCGCAGCACCGAGACGGCCGCTTCACGGCCCGCTTCGGTCAGGTGGATCGTCTTGTTCTCGGCCATCGTTACCCACCCATCGCGCACCATCCTCTGAATGGTCGCCGTAACGGTCGGCGCCGAGACCTCCAGCCAATCCGCCAGCTTGCGCCCGATGACAGACTCGTCATCTCGCGACAGAGTATAGATTACGCCCAGATAATCCTCAACGGTTGGGCTGGGGCGAGGTATATTTTCACTCATTACAACCTGCCTCTTGGGTATTGCACTTGGCGGTAATGGGGCCAGATGACCGATACAATCGAAGCTGAATCACATCATCTCATACAAGTCGGACATGTGAGCTTGTACTCTGGGGTGCGAACTTTATGTTTCCATAAGATTCTATCATCTTCATTTTCGCCCGTCAAACAATGCCGCGCTGCCGAGCCCGCTGAGGTTTTGTTGACATTTGGCCGTGTGGTACAATGGGCAGTATATCGTATTGCACATAACGGGCTGCGACAGGCAAAAGATGCGCACCCCGGCTGATAGCGAAAGATAGGATGTGATATGGATATGGGATATGAGCGCGGCGTGGGAACGCGAGAGCGACACGGCGGGCGGCTCCGGACGGGGTTTTTTGCCGTCATCACCGCTTTTGTGCTGCTTTTGACGGGTTTCGTTGCCGGCGCGGGCACCGTCTGGATGCTGGGCCCAAACGTGCAGAATGTTCTTCCCGGAATCATGCCGGAGGCAATGCCCACCGAGCAGGAGATCGTGACGCGTCAGGAGGGATTGGATCTTCTCCAGGATGTGTGGGACATTCTAGAACGGGAATATGTCTATCCTGATGCGCTGAATGACGAGGATATGATCTACGGCGCTGCGTCCGGAATGGTCTCTTCGCTGGGAGATCCTCACACCGTGTTTGTGGAGCCCCTTCCTGCATCGATTATACAGGAGGATATGCAGGGATCCTTCGAGGGGATCGGCGCCACAGTCGAGATGATCGAGGGCAGAATGACGATCGTCAGGCCGCTTCCCGATAGTCCGACGATACGCGCCGGCCTGCAGCCCGGTGATGTGATCCTGGAGGCAGATGGCCAACCGCTAGAGGGCATGGATCTGTTTGAGGCAATCACCCTCATCCGCGGGCCTCGAGATACGACGGTGCGACTCTTGATAGAGCGCGAGGGGGTGGATGAGCCCTTTATCGTCGAAGTGACGCGCCAGCGAGTCGAGTTGCCCATCCTCGAGGCCGAGATACTGGACGGAAATATCGCATATCTTCGTCTTACCGAATTTAACGCCGTCTCGGAACGTCGAATGCATGAGGCGCTGGGAGAACTGCTGGCCCAGAACCCCGTCGGTCTGGTGCTGGACCTGCGGGGGAATCCGGGGGGCTATTTGCAGATGGCGGTGGATATTGCCGGCGAGTTTCTCGACCGCGGGACACTGATCTTGACCGAACGCGAGCGAGACAAGCCGGTGAAGGAATATCTCGTGCATCGCGATGGATTGGCCACCGATATCCCGCTGGTGGTGCTCGTGGATGGAGGAAGCGCCAGTGCTTCCGAGATCGTCGCCGGCGCCATTCAGGACAACAAACGGGGCATCCTGATCGGTGAGCGCACCTTTGGCAAAGGATCGGTCCAAAACTCTCATTCCTTGCGAGATGGGTCCAGTCTGCGCGTGACGATTGCCCGCTGGTATCTGCCGGGGGGCGAGACGCTGGACGGCGAAGGGATTGCCCCTGATATCGAAGTGGTTCGCACTGTCGATCATCTTGCAGCGGGAGAAGATCCGCAGCTCGATCGCGCCATCGCTTACCTGCTGAACGGAGAGTAGACGCATATGGCCAGGAAGAAAAAGGGCAACGGCCAGGTCGTCAGAGGCGGCGACCGCCAGATCGCCAGCAATCGCAAGGCGTATCATGACTATTTTATCGACGAAACCCTGGAAGCCGGCCTGGTGCTGGTGGGGTCCGAGATTAAATCGATCCGCGCCGGCCGGGTGAACCTGCGTGATAGCTATGTGGTCTTTCGCAACGGCGAGGCCTGGATGATCGGTGTCCATATCTCCGGTTATGATCAGGCCAGCTATCAGGATCACGAGCCATTACGAGACCGCAAGCTGTTGCTCCATCGCCGTGAGATCAACCGGTTGCGGGGTCGCGCGGAGCAAAAGGGCTATACTGTGGTTCCTTTGCGGCTTTACCTCAAGAACAATCGGGCCAAGGTCGAGATCGGTCTGGCCCGGGGCAAGCGCATGTATGACAAGCGCGCGGCTATCGCCGAGCGCGATTCGGATCGCGACATTCGCCGGGCGTTGAAAGAATCCTGGCGCTCCTGATCGGTACCACTCACATCCCCGGGGAACCCTTTCCGGGGATGTTTTTCTATCCCCCTCCCCCTACCCCAGATACTTGCCCAGCAACGGGCGCAAGGTCTCCAGCCGGTCGGGTGGCAGAGCTTCGCGATGGGTGATCAGAGCATCGGCCAGGGCGCGGTGACAGTCACAGTTCCGCGGCGCCTCTGCGATGGCCGACACGGCGGCCTTGAGGATGTTCTTCGAGACGTCCACATTGGCCAGTAGATTGGCCACCACCATCTCGACGGTGACCGATTCCTCCGCTTCGCGCCAGCAGTCATAGTCCGTCACCATGGCGATGGTGGAGTAGCAGATCTCGGCCTCTCGGGCCAGCTTGGCCTCGGGAAGCGCCGTCATACCGATGAGATCGCCGCCGATCTGTCGGTAAAAGTGCGACTCGGCCTTGGTGGAGAATTGCGGGCCCTCCATCACAACCATCGTGCCGCCCTGATGGACCGTTACCCCCTCTACCTTGCCGGCTGCGTCATATATGATCTGACGCAGTTCGGGGCAGTACGGCTCGGCAAATGCAATATGGACGACGACGCCGTCGCCGAAAAAGGTGGCCGGTCGTACCCCCTTGGTGCGATCCAGGATCTGATC
>JBMNOI010000204.1:0-2746 GCA_050942995.1 Anaerolineae bacterium | reverse complement strand
GCCGCGCCAGTATCATCATGTCGAACTTGGCGTTGTGAAAAACCTTGATGATGCCCTCATCGGCCAGCACAGGCCCCAGGTGCCGCCGCACCACGTCCAACGATAGAAGGCGATCGCCATCTTGCGGCAGCACATGCCCTACAGGGATGTACCAGGCCCGCCCTTCGGCGGGAGACAGGGAGATGCCCACCAGTTCGTCCTGCATGGCGTCGGTGCCGGTGGTCTCGGTATCGATGGCGAGACGCTCACCGTCGGCCAGCCGCGCGGCCAGCGCCTCCAGCGCCGCCTCGGTGTCTACGATCTCATAATCGCCCAGCTCTTGCCGCGGCGCCTCGGATTGCGTCCCGCCGAACAGGCCGAGTTGCTGTCCGTCGGCAAGGCCTTCCTCACGGCGAATGCGCCCCACCAGGGTGCGCAGCCCCAGTTCTCGCAGCAATTCCATGACGGCGTCGCGATCATATTCGCCCCAACGCGCCATGCTCAGGTCCAGGCTCACATCCACATCGCAGACGATGGTAATGAGCCGCTTGCTCATCAACGCCGATTCATGCCCCTCCTCCAACGCGTTGCGGAAACGGGTCTGGGGGACCTGATCCAGATGCTCATAGATGGCCTCCAGCGAGCCATACTCTTTGAGCAACCGGGTCGCCGTCTTGATCCCTATCCCACGCACGCCGGGGATATTGTCGGAGGAATCCCCCACCAGCGCTTTCAGGTCGATCAGTTGCGTCGGTTCCAGCCCGTAACGCTGACGCACGGCATCGGCATCATATAGCACGATCTCGCCAAAGGTCTGACGCGGCGTCAACACCTTGACGTCATCGGTGATAAGCTGAAAGGTGTCGCTATCGCCGGTCACGATAATGGTCTCCACGCCCTCGGCCAGAGCCTGTCGCGAGAGCGTCCCCAGCAGATCGTCGGCCTCGTATCCGTCCATCATATAGATGGGAATACCCAACGTTTCGGTGAGCTCTTTGATGCGCTCAACCTGCGGACGAAGGTCATCGGGCGTCTCGGCCCGGTTCGCTTTGTACTCGGCATATTCTTCATGACGAAACGTGCGACCGGCATCGAACGTCGCCACAACGTAATCCGGCGCGTAATCCTCGATCGCCTTGAGCAGCATATTGGCATAGCCGAATGTAGCATTCGTCGGCTCGCCTGACGGACTGGTAAGAGGCGGGATTGCATGGTACGCCCGATACGCCAGCGCATGCCCGTCAATTAGCATCAATCGCTTTTTAGTCATGGGTGATGACCTCCTTGCCAACGATCATTATACCACAAGCGCATGAGCGCACAACCGGTGCACATTGATCCCGGGGCAGCGTCATGGTTCCTATCCCCTTCCGAAGGGGGTTGTTTTGCGATTTGCGCGCCTCCCGCATCGATCCGGCTTGACATCGGCACCTTCAGCCCGCTATATTCATACAGGCCATGGGCGGATGTCGCGGTTTGCATCGTACCTTTCCCGCTCCGAGTCGATCTCTGCACTCCAACCGGTTGCATGGTATCGGTGTCATCTCGACAGGAGGTATCTGATGGCGGCGAATGAGACGATCAACGGCATCCCCACCCGGATTCTAGGACAGACCGGGGAGCGCGTCACCATTATCGGCGTGGGCGGCTTTCATATCGGCACGCTGTCCGCCGGAACGGGTGAGCGCATCATCCGTGCCGCCCTGGATGAGGGGATCAACTTTTTAGATAACGCATGGTGCTACAACGAGGGTGAAAGCGAACGCGTCATGGGGCGCGCCTTGCAGGAGGGCTATCGCGACAAAGCGTTTTTGATGACCAAGAGTCACGGGCGCGATGCCGCCACCTTTCGCCGGCAACTGGAAGAAAGCCTGCGACGGCTTCAGACCGACTTTATCGATCTGATCCAGTTCCACGAGATCAACGACCCGGATGTGCCCCGGCGCATCTATGATGAGGGCGCTATCGAAGCCGCCCTCGAGGCCCGCGAAACCGGCAAGATTCGCTATATCGGATTCACCGGCCATCGCTGGCCCCATCTGTTCCGGCAGATGCTGGACGGCGGGTTCGAGTGGGACACGGTGCAGATGCCGGTCAATCTGCTGGACGCTCACTACCGCTCTTTCGCCCGGGAGCTGTTGCCCATCCTGCGGCAACGCAGCATCGGCGTCATCGGTATGAAGAGCCTGGCGGGCGACCGGATACTACAGACCGGCGTGACGCCACGAGAGGCCATCTCTTATTCGCTGTCGCAGCCCATCGATACACTGGTCACCGGTATCGACAGCATGCAGGTGCTGGCACAGAATCTCGAGATTGTCCGCACCTGGCAGCCACTTTCGGAACGGGAGCAGGCGGAGCTTCTCGATCGGGTATCGGGAGCGGCGGCAGACGGCCATCTGGAGTGGTACAAGACAGGAGACTGATCGACCAATCCGTCGAGACCTCGATGGATCGCTCTCCCAAAGGGCGTATCTCTCCGCCGCATCCGGGGCGAAATATATCGAATGAGGAACGAAACATGACCAAAACCATGACGTGTGCCGTGTTGTACGGCGTCGGGGACGTTCGGCTGGAGCAACGACCGGTGCCCACTCCCGGTCCCGGCGAGGTGCTGGTACGCATCAAACGGGTGGGTATCTGCGGTAGCGACATCCACTACTTTACCCACGGGCGCATCGGCGATTTCGTCGTTCGTGACCCCATGATCCTGGGGCATGAAAGCGCCGGTGAGGTCGCCGTGGTGGGCGAAGGGGTCACGCGTTTT
>JBMNOI010000091.1:0-15443 GCA_050942995.1 Anaerolineae bacterium | reverse complement strand
TGAGACAGCCGCTCTACTTGATGGACGAGCTGCATGACTATCCAACTCGACCACATCGTCAAACACTTTGGCTCCGTCCGTGCAAACGACGGCATCAGCCTCAAGGTCGAAAGAGGCACCATCCACGGCCTGTTGGGCGAAAATGGCGCCGGCAAAACGACGCTGATGAAGATACTCTCGGGCTACCAGCCCTATGATTCGGGCAGCATCTCGCTGGACGGGCGCCCGGTGCAGTTCAATTCGCCGGCCCAGGCCATCTCGGCCGGCATCGGTATGCTGCACCAGGACCCGCTGGATATCCCTCCGATGACGGTCCTCGACAATTTCATGCTCGGGCGCGAGTCGAGACTGTTCCAGCGACGTCGCGAGGGACGCCGCGAGCTCGATTCTTTTTCTCGTCGCTTTGGGTTTGCGTTGGACCCCGATGCCCCCACCGGAAGCCTCACAGTCGGTGAGCGCCAGCAACTTGAGCTCATTCGCCTGCTGGCCATGGGGGTACGAGTCATTATTCTGGATGAGCCGACCACCGGTACCTCGGCCCCCCAAAAAGAACTGCTCTTCGAGACGCTGCACCGACTCGCCGCTGAGGGCCTGACGGTGATCTTTGTATCGCACAAACTCGACGAGGTCGAGGAGTTGTGCAGCCGCGCCACCGTGCTTCGTTCGGGCCGGGTTGCCGGTGAGATGGACGCCCCCTTTGTCCCCGATGATCTGGTCGAGATGATGTTCGGTCAATGCCTCAGCGCCATGCCACGACCCAGTATTCCTCTGGGCAAACCCCTGGTCGAGATCGACGACGTCTCGGTGCATACCTATCGCCTCAGTGCCCGGCATCTTTCCCTGTCGGTGCGCGAGGGTGAGGTCATCGGCCTGGCCGGCCTGGAGGGCAGCGGTCAGCGCCTGTTGATGCAGGCTTGCGCCGGATTGCAGCGCATCGCCTCGGGCCGTCTGCGCATCGACGGCCGGGATATGACCCACCAGCCCTATCGACGATTTCTCGAATCAGGCGTCGCCTATGTGCCGGCGGCACGTCTGGAAGAGGGGATGGTGGCCGGACTCAGCTTGCGAGAGCATTTCGCCCTCGCCGCGCCGTCTCAAGGCCCGTTCATTCATTGGGATCATGCTCAGGAACGCGCCACCCGCATGATTCGTGAGTTCAACATCGTCGGTCGGCCCGACACATTCGTGCAAGAGCTTTCAGGCGGCAATCAGCAGCGCACCCTCCTGGCCCTGTTGCCCGACAATGTGCGTCTGCTCATCCTGGAGCACCCCACCCGCGGCCTGGATATGGAATCGGCCCGCTGGATATGGAGTCGCCTGCTAGAGCGCCGCGCCCAGGGCACAGCAATTCTCTTCACATCCACCGACCTCGATGAACTGGTCGAAAACAGCGACCGCATCGTCGTCTTTTCCGGTGGAGTCATGTCCGAGCCGGTGAATGCCGCCAGCATTACCTGTGAGGAACTTGGCTACCTCATCGGCGGGAGGCAGCTATCGTGATCGCCAAAAACTCGCGCTATTTCAAGGTGGGCATGTTCATCGCCCCCTTTGTTCTGACCTTTATCACCACCAGCCTGATGCTGCTCATCGCCGGAGCCAATCCGTTCCAGGCCTATGCAGAGATCATTGGCGGCGCCTTTGAAAGCCCGCGCAAAATGGCCGATATCGCCGTGGCCGGCGTGCCGCTGTTGCTGGCTTCGGCGGGCATGTTGATTACCTTTGCCGCGGGGCTCTGGAACATCGGCGTCGAAGGGCAGATCATTGCCGGAGCGCTGGGTGCAACCTGGGTCATCCAGAGCATATCGGCGCCGTCCTATGTCATGATCCCCCTGTCGATTCTGGGAGGTCTCGCCGGAGGCGCTCTGTGGGGGCTGCTGGTGGGCCTGTTGCGCACCTACGGCGGCGTAAACGAGATATTCGCCGGCCTGGGACTCAACTTTGTGGCCACAGCGCTGACCAACTATCTCATCTTTGGCCCCTGGAAGCCCGAAGGAGGGGCCACCATGAGCGGTACGGCGCCCTTCCCCCGCGAGGCCTGGATGCCGCTATTATCCGGCACCCGCGCCAGCCCCATCACCATCGTGCTGGCCCTCGTCGCCATCGTTGCCGTTTACTTTGTGCTCAAAGACACCTACTGGGGCCTCAAGCTCAAAGCAATCGGCCTGAACAGCCGATCCGCCCATCGGATGGGCATTGCAACGACGCGTAATATGCTGCTGGCCTTTATCCTCTGCGGCGCACTGGCGGGGTTGGCCGGTGCCACACAGGCCACAGCGGTCTATCGCCGCCTCATCCCCCAGATCTCGGGCGGGTATGGCTACCTATCACAGCTTGTCGTGCTTCTTTCGGGGCTCAGGGCGCCGTGGGTGCTGCCCATCGTCCTATTCTTTGCCTCGATTCAGGTGGGTAGCCCGCGGCTCGAACTGAGGTTACAGCTCGATTCATCATTGGGCGGAGTGCTGCAGGCCAGCATCGTACTGTTCTTCCTGCTGGTGCAGGGCATTCGCCGGCGTCTGGAAGCCGGGAGGGAGTAGCGCATGTCGGCCCTGCTCATCGCCGAAACTATTCGATCTGTTGTTGCGGCGTCCGTGCCGCTGGTATTTGCCGGCATCGGTGAGACCTTTACCGAACGCGCCGGCATCGTCAACCTCTCGCTGGACGGCACCATTCTGCTGTCGGCCATGGCGGGCTTTGCCGCCGCCTTTCTCAGCGGCAGTGTTACCCTGGGGTTCGTCGCCGCCGCTGTGGTGGGCGCGCTGATCGCCCTCATCGTCGCCACGAGCACCATCGCACTACGGCAGGACCAGGTGGCCGTCGGCTTTGTCCTCACCCTGCTCTGCAGCGATCTCAGCTCGTTTCTGGGTCTCCCCTTTGTACGCAAACCGGGGCCCAGCGTGCCGCACATGCCGGTGCCCGGCCTGGTGGATATCCCCATCATCGGCCATATTCTGTTCGACCACGATCTGCTCGTATACGCCAGCTATGCCCTCATCGTGCTGGCCTGGGTGTGGATCAACAAAACCGAGCCGGGATTGCGAATGCGTAGCGTGGGCGAACGCCCCGAGGCGGCCTTTGCCCGAGGGGTCAATGTCAATCGCACGCGTTATCTGTACACCGCCCTGGGCGGAGCGCTGGTGGGTATGGCGGGCGCCGCCTATTCGCTCAGCGTCAAGCTCGGCTGGAGCCATCGCCACACCGCCGGTATGGGCTGGATCGCCCTGGCGATTGTGATCTTTGGCGGATGGAGCCCGCTGCGTGTGGCTCTGGGCGCCTACATGTTCGGCGCGCTGCAATCGCTGGGCAGCATCCTTCAGCCGCTGTATCCCAACGTGCCCACGCAGATCTTTCAGACCGCCCCGTTTGCCCTGATGATTATCACCCTGCTGCTCGTCAACCGCGATATGACGCGCCTGCAAAGCATTCTGCCCGCGCGCCTAAGACCTCTCGCCGCCTCTTTGATGCGGTCGGCACCGCCTGCCGGGCTGGGCAAACGCTTTGAGGGAGGCTGACAGCTCTTCCAGGTGCCAACTCGCCAGGATTTGATCTTTCTGCTACAATATTCTAGATTGGGCCAGAGTGGTTTATCTGCAGCCCTATACTACAGGCTCCAAAGACCCGATACCGACATAGAGAGGGTGTGGCACCGTGAATCACGATACCGCGCTCCGGCGAACCGTTCTGGATAAGGGTTGGGTACAACTCGAAGACCACATGGGAGGCGACGCCGCCGTCATTCGAGGCGCGCGGATATGCTACCAGTCCGAGGCCCGTACCCCAGATGCCGACGCTCGATTGATCCGCCGTCTGATATCCCATGAGCCAAAGCACAATACCGTGTTCGAACACGCGGTCTTTCGCTTTGGCGTCAAGTGTCCTCTTTTCGTTGCCCGGCAATGGATGCGCCACCGCATCGCCAGCTATAACGAAAAGTCCCTCCGCTATTGTATCGCCGATCGGGAATATTACGTTCCCCAGGAAGCACTCCCCTTTCTGGATGAGTATCGCCAACAGATCGAGTCCTCCTTCGATCTGTACGAGAAGCTTATTTCCTCCGGCTGGAAGCGCGAACGCGCTCGCGGCATTCTCGGCACCGCCGTCTACACCGAGTTTATCTGGACGGTGAACGCCTGGTCGCTCATGAACTGGCTGAGCAAACGGCTCGAGCCCGGGGCTCAGTGGGAGCATCGCCAGTATGCCCGGGCCATCCTCGAAATCTATCGCGAGGTGATGCCGATCACCGCCAACGCCTTTGTAGAAACGGTGCTGAACGCATGAGACCATCCTGGGATGAGTATTTCATGGAAATGGCCACCCATGTGGCCTCTCGATCCACCTGCCTGCGTCGCCATGTAGGCGCCGTCATCGTGCGCGACAAGCACATGCTGGCCACCGGCTATAATGGACCTCCTCGAGGGCTCCCCCATTGCGATGTGACCGGTTGCCTGCGAGAGCAACTGGGCATCCCCTCGGGCCAGCGCCAGGAGATCTGTCGCGGCCTGCACGCCGAGCAAAACGCCATCATTCAGGCAGCGCTTCACGGCGTATCGATCGAGGGCGCTACGGTTTATATTACACATCAGCCCTGCATCACCTGCGCCAAAATGATCATCAACTCGGGCATCGTACGGGTCGTTTGTGCCAACTCGTACCCGGACGAACTGGCCCGCCAGATGCTCGGTGAGGCACAGGTGACGCTAGAGGTTTGGGAATCTTGATCCGATCATCGATATAGTATAGAAGGAGGAAGTATGGCTTCCGACAAGGTCCAGAAGCTGCGTCTGCTTCAGCAAAAGGCGATGCAAGGCGGCGGTGCCGACGCAGTCGCTCGGCAACACGAAAAGGGCAAACTAACGGCCCGAGAACGCATCGCCCGGCTTCTTGATGAGGGAAGCTTTCAGGAGCTGGATGCATTTGTCACCCTCCACAATCACGATTTCGGCCTCGCCGAGCGTGCGGCGTTGGGCGATGGCGTGGTAACCGGCTATGGCACGATAAACGGCCGGCTGGTATATATCTTTGCTCAGGATTTCACCGTGATGGGCGGCTCGCTGGGCCAGGCCCACGCCGCCAAAATCACCAAGATACAGGATCTTGCCTTAAAGAACGGCGCCCCCCTCATCGGCATCAACGATTCCGGCGGCGCCCGCATTCAAGAGGGGATCCTCTCGCTGGGCGGCTATGGCGACATCTTTTTGCGGAACACCATGGCTTCGGGCGTGATCCCGCAGATCTCGGTGATCATGGGCCCCTGCGCCGGGGGCGCGGTGTATTCCCCCGCCCTCACCGACTTTACTTTCATGGTCAAAGAGACCGCGCAGATGTTCATCACCGGGCCTCAGGTCATCAAAGCCGTCACCCACGAGGATGTGAGCTTTGAAGATCTGGGCGGCGCCATGACGCACAATGAAACCAGTGGCGTGGCCCACTTTGCCGCCGATAGCGAAGAGCAGTGCCTGCAGATGGTGCGTACCCTGCTCAGCTATCTGCCGCAAAACAACATGGAAGATCCGCCGGCCGTCGAGCCCAAGGACGACCCCGCCCGGGCCGAAGAGTCGCTGGATAGCATCGTCCCCGATAGCCCCAACACGCCTTATGACATCAAGCAGGTCATCACCCAGGTGATGGACATGGGCTCGTTCTTTGAGGTCCAGCCGCACTATGCCCCGAATATCGTAGTGGGCTTTGCCCGGCTCGATGGTGCCGTAGTGGGCGTGGTGGCCAACCAGCCCAACGCCCTGGCCGGCGTGCTGGACATCAATGCGTCGGACAAGGCCGCGCGCTTTGTGCGATTCTGCGACAGCTTTAACGTACCCATCGTCACCCTGGTCGACGTGCCCGGCTTTATGCCCGGCGTGGCTCAGGAGCATGGCGGCATCATCCGCCACGGAGCCAAGTTGATCTACGCCTACTGCGAGGCGACGGTGCCCAAGCTCACCGTCATCCTCCGCAAGGCCTACGGTGGCGCCTACATCGTCATGAGCTCCAAGCATGTCCGCAGTGACTTTAACGTGGCCTGGCCCAGCGCCGAGATCGCCGTGATGGGCCCTGATGGCGCCGTCAATATCGTCTACCGCAAAGAGATCGAATCGGCCGCCGATCCCGAGGCCGCTCGCCAGGAGCGCATCGCCGAGTACCGCGAAAAGTTTGCCAACCCGTACCAGGCGGCCTCTTATGGCTACATCGATGCGGTGATCGAGCCCGGTCAGACGCGGGCGGTGCTCATCAACGCGCTACAGATGTTGCAAAACAAGCGAGACGCCAACCCGGTCAAGAAGCACGGGAATATGCCGCTGTAGGACGCGGGAGATTCTCCGGGCTGTACGACTTTTTGACGGTGAAAGCGCGCGACCGTATCGCCGAAAAATCGAGGCAGATCGATCATCGCATGGGTTATATGATAGCGAGGAACATATTATGAGCAGCAATCCGCTCAAAATCACAGATACCAGCTTGCGTGACGCGCACCAATCTCTGTTGGCGACGCGCATGTCCACGGGGAGCATGCTTCCCATAGCCGAGAAGCTGGGGCAAGTAGGCTACTGGTCCCTGGAGATGTGGGGTGGCGCCACCTTTGACTCGGCCATGCGCTTTCTGCAGGAGGATCCCTGGGAGCGCATCACCGCACTCCGCAAGTACATTCCCGATACGCCGTTCCAGATGCTGCTGCGCGGGCAGAACATCCTGGGATATCGCCACTATCCCGATGACATCGTGGAGCGCTTTGTCAAAGCGTCCATCGAACGGGGCATCAACGTCTTTCGCATCTTTGACGCCCTGAACGACACGCGCAACATGGCCTGGGCGATCGAGTGTGTGAAAAAGTATGGTGGCCATGTGCAGGGCGCGCTTTGCTACACCATCAGCCCGGTGCATAGCATCGACGCCTTTGTCGATCTGGGCAAAGAGCTGAGGGATCTGGGCTCGGACTCGATCTGCATCAAGGATATGGCCGCCATCTGCACGCCCTATGCCGCCTATGACCTGGTCAAACGGCTCAAGGCCGAGATCGACCTGCCCATCCATTTCCACACTCATGACACCAGTGGCCTGGGCTTGACCACCCTGGTCAAGGCCGTCGAAGCGGGTGTCGACATTGTGGACACGGCGATCTCGACCATCGGCGGGGGCACCGCTCAGCCGCCCACCGAGCCGCTGGTCGCCCTGCTTCAGGGCACCGATCGCGATACGGGTCTGGATTTGGGAATGTTGCAGGATATCGCCGCCCATTTCAAGACCGTGCGCCAGCAGCACCTGTCCCAGTTCGAGACGGGCATTACCTCTGCCGACATCCGTGTGTTGCTCTACCAGCTTCCGGGCGGTATGCTCTCCAACCTGGTATCGCAGCTCCGGCAGCAGGGAGCCGAGGACCGCTACGAGGACGTGCTGGCCGAGATGCCACGCGTGCGTGAGGATATGGGCTTCCCGCCGCTGGTCACGCCCACCAGCCAGATCGTGGGCACCCAGTCCGTACTGAACGTCGTACTGGGCGAGCGCTACAAGATGATCCCGCAAGAGGTCAAGGACTATTGCAAGGGGCTCTACGGCCGTCCGCCCGCGGAGATCAACCCGGACCTGATCAAAAAGGCCCTGGGCGATGAAGAGCCCATCACCGGCCGCCCCTCCGACTATCTCGAGCCCGGCTATGACAAGGCACGGGAAGAGATCGGCGACCTGGCCGAGAGCGAGGAAGACGTGCTGGCCTATGCGCTCTTCCCGCAGGTGGCCCGCGAGTTCTTCCAGCTTCGCCGTGAGGGCAAGCTCCGGCCCATCGAGGAGCCGCGCATCTTCTCGGCCGCCAAGGCAGAGGTCAAAGCCGCCGAGGTCGCTCCGGCCAAGACGGCCATCGCGCCCCAGCGCCCGGCCCGCCCTCAGCCTAACTACTCGTTGTGGAAAATCGCCGACCGTATGAGGGGTGGGCGGTAATTGATCGGCGGGGCCCGGGTTCGCACTGGTGTGGGCCCGGATCCCGTCGGGTATATCGCTGGAGGTGACAACACTGTGACAGTCATGGAGAACTTTAATCTCGCCCTACAGGTCACCGCGATCGGAATGGCGCTGGTCTTTTTATCGCTGCTGATCGTCATGTTTGTGATCTATGCGCTGGACCGCATCTTTCGTGTCAAGTCCGAAGAGGATGAGGATGTGGCCACGGGGCAGGCGCCGCAAGCGGCGTTTGTAACCGGCGCCGCGGCCACTGCGGGCGCAGTGGCTGTGCCTGCAGGGCCATCGGCAAACGAAGCCGCCGCGGTCACCCTGGCCGTCAAGAGCAAAAAAGAGAACGAAGCGGCCGCCATTGCCGTGGCCATTGCCCTGGCGGCACAGAGCCGTGGCGGGGGGAACGGTCAGGCGCGCGCCGTTTCACCCATAGAGCGATTCCTCAGCCTGGATTCGGATGAGGAGATTCTAGGCGAGGTCGTCACTGTCAATTTCATTGAAACAAGCCCCGGCACCTGGAAACAGTACGGGCGCATGAAGGCGATGAGCTAGAGGAGGAGATCATATGAGCAAGTACGAGATTACTGTTAACGGCGAAACTTTTATCGTCGAGGTGGGGGATATATCCTCCTCGCCCATCCAAGTTGTCGTCAACGGTGAGCCCAAGACGGTCACCTTCCAGGCGGCGGGCTCGTCCCCCGTGCCGGTGGCGGCCCCCGCGCCCGTCGCTGCGCCGGCCCCGGCCCCGACCCCGACTGTGTCGGCCCCGGCTCCCAACCCCGAGCCTGAGCCCGAGGTGGTGCCCGCAGGCGCCGTCGGGGGAGAGGTCGTCAAAGCGCCCATGCCCGGCAAGATTCTCTCTATCCGCGTAAAACCGGGCGATCAGATAGCTAGCGGCGATACGGTCGTAACCCTCGAGGCCATGAAGATGGAGATGCCTATCAGCTCCACGGCAGCGGGTACCGTTCAGGCCGTCCACGTGACCGTAGGCGACAATGTCGTTTATGATGATGCCCTGGTCACCATCGGCTAGGAGGAGTGAAACGACGCTATGAACATCCTTGCACTCGATGGTCTCTTGACGGGCATCAATGGATTGACATGGGGCCGGCTGGCGATGATAGCCGTTGGTGGCGTCCTCATCTGGCTGGCCATCAAGTACGAATATGAGCCGCTGTTGCTTCTGCCCATCGGCCTGGGCTGTATTCTGGCCAACATCCCGGGGACGGGCATGCTGGATGAGGGTGGCCTGCTCAGGGTGCTCTATGAGGTGGGTATCGCCAACGAGCTGTTCCCCAGCCTGGTGTTTATCGGCATCGGCGCCATGACCGACTTTGGTCCGTTGCTGGAAAACCCCAAATATGTGTTGCTGGGGGCGGCGGCTCAGTTTGGTATCTTTGGCACCATGCTGCTCGCCACATTGTTCGGATTCAACATCAATCAGGCGGCCTCCATCGGCATCATCGGCGCTGCTGACGGCCCCACGTCGATCTTTGTGGCGGCCAACCTGGCGCCCGACCTGCTGGGCCCCATCACCGTTGCCGCGTACTCGTACATGTCGCTGGTGCCTGTGATCCAGCCGCCGGTTATGAGGCTCCTGACCACGCGCCGCGAGCGCATGATCAAAATGCCCTACACTTCGCGGCCGGTGTCCAAGACCACCCGGATCCTGTTCCCGATCATCGTCACGCTGGCCTCGGGCATCGTGGCTCCGGCGGCAGTGCCTCTGATCGGCATGTTGATGTTCGGTAACCTGGTGCGCGAAGCCGGTGTGGTGGAGCGTATCAACCAGGCCGCTCAGAACGAGATCGCCAACATCGTCACGACCTTTCTCGGCATCACCATCGGCTCGACCATGGTCGCCGAGCGCTTTTTGACGTGGGAGACGATCCTCATCCTCTGCATGGGGCTGGTCGCCTTTATCCTGGATACGGCGGCCGGAGTAATGTTCGGCAAGTTCATGTCCTTCCTCTCCGGCGGCACCATGAACCCGCTGCTGGGTGGGTGCGGCATCTCGGCATTCCCCATGTCGGCCCGCGTGGTGCAGAAAATCGGCCACGAGGAAGACTATACCAACTTTTTGCTGATGCACGCCATGGCCTCCAACACCTCGGGGCAGATCGCCTCGGTGATGGCCGGTGGTGTGGTACTTGCACTGCTTAGTTAATCCGCAACGCACAGGCGGGCTCGCGCCCGCCATGTAGACGAGGGTCAAGAGGGTGCCCGCCGGATATCCGGCGGGCACCCTTCGTTTTCGCCGGCCGGCGCACCGCCCCCACTCCTCCATTGCCCCCATCACTTATCCTGAGGGTTGACGTCGGTGGGGAGCATGCGGCATACTGAGGTTGCGGCGATGATGCACCTCGCCGACCCGGGCGCCGTTCGCAGATCACCGGGATGACGAGCCAGGCCGCTATTTTGCAACGTCGCACCTCCCCTCCAATCAACGAATCACACACCCTTTTCCTTCTCCCAGAGGCAAACGCCGGGTCTGGACATCATCGGCCGAGAGGGGTGCTGATGGTATCCCCCAAGCCCGTTGTGCAATGTTTGGCCTGTGACCAAGGAGAAAACGCATAATGGAAAACGGTGTCACCATCTATGGCGAGATCGCCCTGATCGCCGGAAGCGGAAATCCACAGCTGGCTCGCGATATCAGCGCCAGCCTGGGCATCCCCCTGCTCGATGTAGACATTACGGTCTTTAGCAACGAGAACATCTTTATCCAACTTCAGCAGTCGGTTCGCTCTCAGGATGTTTTTATTATTCAGCCCACCTGCTCACCGGTGAACTATAACATCATGGAGCTATTGATCATGATCGATACCGTGCGACGGGCCTCGGCGGGCCGTATTACGGCCGTTATACCCTACTTTTCCTATGCTCGTAGCGACAAAAAGGACAAGCCCCGAGTGCCCATCACCGCCCGATTGGTAGCCGACATGATCACCGCCGCCGGCGCCAACCGGTTTATGGTCGTCGATCTGCACGCCGGCCAGATCCAGGGCTTTTTCGATATCCCCGGGGATGAGATATCGGCATTTCCTCTGCTCAGCCGCTACTTTGTGCAAAAGAACATCCCCGACCTGGTCGTCGTCGCGGCCGATCTGGGCTTTGCCAAAAAGGCACGCAACTTTGCCGAGGCGCTACACGCGCCGGTGGCCTTTGTCGAAAAACGCCGCAGCGGTGATGAAACCGAATCGCTGAGCGTCATCGGGGATGTAAAGGGTAAGAACGTCCTCATCGTCGATGACGAGGTAGACCGGGGCACCAC
This sequence comes from Anaerolineae bacterium, assembly GCA_050942995.1. Taxonomy (GTDB): domain Bacteria; phylum Chloroflexota; class Anaerolineae; order UBA1429; family UBA1429; genus JBMNOI01. The sequence continues at coordinate 4,234 of JBMNOI010000091.1, read as the reverse complement.
CCTTATCGGCGCCGCCTGTATACTCCGCGAGCAGGGCGCCCGCGATGTGTACGCCTGTTTTGTCCATCCCACCTTCTCGGATAATGCCGAGGAGCGCCTAGCCCGGGCCGACCTGCGCGAGATCGTCTGCACCGATACAGAACCCATCCACCACAAAGAGCGCCTGCCCAACCTGACGGTCATTCACCTCGGTCCCTGGCTGGCCAATATCATTGCGGCGGTGCACCGTGGCCACTCTGTGGGCAACACGTTACGGGAATATGTGCCCGAATTCGACTGACCACGCAAACCACCTTCCAAAGGTATCTGCCCTTCCGAAAGGTGATGCCGGACCTGACGCGGCCCCGGGACAACCCGCGCATAAACTGACATCTCGCTTTTTTATGGTATAATCAATGATCGTAGCGATGATGTTCATACGGTCGCCGGCGATATTCGACCGTTGAGAAAGCGAGATGTAATGCTGAGCAATCTACTAAAAACCCTCTTTGGCGATCCGAGCCAGCGCGAGCTGGAGCGCATTCAGCCCATCGTCCGGGAAATCAACGATCTCGAGCCCGAAATGCAGGCGATGAGCGATGAGGCGCTGCGCGAACAAACGCGCGAATTCCGGCAACGCCTGCGCGAGGCGACGGAGCGCAGCAACGCCAAACTGCGCGAGCTAGAGGACGAACTGGATCGGGAGCCGGATGAAGATGGGCGCCGCGCCATCAAGCGCGATATCGAGGCCCTCAAGGCCGATATCGACAAAGAAGAGCGGGCCATCCTCGATGAGATCCTGCCCCGTGCCTTTGCCGCCGTGCGCGAAGCGGCCGTGCGGACCATCGGCCAGCGCCATTTCGATACCCAGATAACGGGCGGCATTATCCTTCATCAAAATCAAATCGCCGAGATGAAGACCGGCGAAGGTAAAACGCTGGTGGCCACTCTGCCCCTCTATCTCAACGCCCTCACCGGTCGGAGCGTGCATCTGGTAACGCCCAACGACTACCTCTCCAAGGTCGGCGTGCAATGGATGGGCCCTGTATACCATATGCTGGGGCTGAGCGTCAGCGTCATCCAGTCCATGGGCGAGAATCCGTCCATGAGCTCGTTTCTGTTCGACCCGAATTACATCTCGGCCGACGACCGCTACCAGAACCTGCGCCCCTGCTCGCGCGCCCAGGCTTATGCCGCCGATATCGTCTATGGCACCAATAACGAATTCGGCTTTGATTATCTGCGCGATAACATGGTGATCGACCAGAGCCAGTGTGTGCAACGTGAGCTCTACTATGCCATCGTAGACGAGGTGGATAACATCCTCATCGACGAGGCGCGAACGCCGCTGATCATCTCGGGCGAGGCAGAGGAATCCACCAGCCATTACCAGCGGTTCGCCCGTCTCGTGCGCAACCTGAGCGAAGAGAATGGTGACTATGTGCTGGATGAGAAACAGCGCAACGTCAGCCTCACCGAAGAAGGGCTCAATAAAATCGAACGCGCGCTGGGCATCGACAATCTGTATGCGCCGGAGAATTACGAGCTAACGCCCTATCTCGAAAACGCGATCAAGGCCCATGCTCTGTTTCGCAAGGATCGCGACTATATCGTGCGCGACGGCCAGGTCATCATCGTAGACGAGTTCACCGGCCGCCTGATGTACGGTCGGCGCTACTCCGAAGGCCTCCACCAGGCCATCGAGGCCAAAGAGAATGTGCCGGTGCAGCGCGAAAGCCTGACGCTGGCCACAATCACCTTCCAGAACTATTTCCGCATGTACCGACGGCTGGCCGGTATGACCGGTACCGCCGAGACCGAGGCGGAAGAGTTTGCTCAGATCTATGGCCTGGAAGTGACCGTGATTCCCACACACCGCCCGATGATCCGCCAGGATTATCCCGATCAGGTCTACAAGACGACCGAGGCCAAGTTCCGTGCCGTTCTGAACGAGATCAAAGAACGGCACGAAGCGCGACAGCCGGTGCTGGTAGGTACGCTGGCCATCGAAACGTCCGAGATGCTCTCAGATCGGCTCAAGCGGATGGGAATCCCTCATGAGGTGCTGAACGCCAAATATCACGAACGCGAAGCCCTCATCATCGCCCAGGCCGGCCGCCCGGGCGCCGTCACCATCGCCACCAATATGGCCGGTCGTGGTGTGGATATTCTGCTGGGCGGCAACCCCGAGGTGACGGCGCGCGAAGAGCTGCGCCGCCGGGGCTACGACCTGCAAGAGGTCGGGCCCGAAGTATGGGAAGAGACCTACCGCCGCGCTGTGGAGGCATGCAATGCCGACCGGGAGATCGTTGTGGCCGCCGGAGGCCTGCACGTTGTGGGCACCGAACGTTATGAGGCGCGTCGCATCGATAACCAACTGCGCGGTCGCGCCGGCCGCCAGGGTGACCCCGGATCATCCCGCTTTTTCGTCTCGCTGGAGGACGAGTTGATGCGTCGCTTCGGCGGGCCGTCTGTGGCGCGCATTATGGATCGCCTGGGCGTGGACGAGGATATGCCCATCGAGCACAACATGGTCACCAAGGCCATCGCCAACGCGCAAATCCGCGTCGAGGGGCACAACTTTGACCTGCGCAAGTACCTGCTGGAGTACGATGATGTGGTCAACCAGCAACGGCAGGTTATCTATGAACAGCGTCGGCTGATCCTCTCCGAGGCCAGCATCCGGCCGCTGGTGCTGGATATTCTGACCCGCCAGCTCGATGCCCTGGTAGATAGCTATACCGCCGCCGAAGATGAGGACGAGTGGGATCTCAACTCGCTCCACGCTCAAGTCGATCGCATGATCCACCTGCCGCCGGCTCATTCGCCGGCAACCTGGGCCGGTAAAGATGCCGAAGAGATCAAGCAAGAGGTCCATATCCTGGCCGAGCAGAGCTACGCCGCCCGCGAAAAAGAGATGGGCGAGGAACAGATGCGCCAGATGGAGCGTCTGGTCATGCTCCGTACCATCGATAATCGCTGGGTGCGTCACCTCACCGGCCTGGCCGAGCTGCGAGAGGGGATCGGGCTGCGGGCGTTTGGTCAGCGCAACCCGCTGGTCGAGTACAAGCGAGAGGCGTTTTTGGCCTTTGAGACGCTGCTCCAGGATATCGAATCCGATGTCGCCGGCTTTATCCTGAACGTTCGCCTGGAGACACGCCCCACCATGCCGCGCCCCATGCGCTACTCTGGGGCCACAGGGGGAGCGGCCGGCAGCACCGCCGAACCGCGCCGCACCCGCAAGGTCGGGCGCAACGATCCCTGCCCCTGCGGCAGCGGCAAAAAGTACAAGAACTGCTGCCTGCGCCAGGGACTCTCTCCCGAGGAAGCTGCAGCCAAGGCGACCGCCGAATCGTCCCGGCCGGCCGCAGCCAATCGCGCGCGGGTACGCTAGAGGCCGCCCGAGCATCACCCCCGTGAAATATCGCGGGGCAAACGCATTCGGCTTGCGCACAAAGGCATGTCATTGGCCCTCACCCGGGAGCCGGTCGGCATACCCGGGTGAATAGTACACCGGCGGCGTACTCGCTGGCGGGCTCCCCCTCTCCCATAATATGTAGGGTGGCGCTGGGTACAGCGCCGGGGAGGGCCGTTTGGCTAAACTCAAAAGCAGAGGGGTCGATCCCTCTGCTTTTTTGCGTTCACACGGTATTCTCACCCGGCCGATTCCCAGGTGATCGTCATTCGATTTATGGCTCCGGATAGGGGAGCGGGGTAGGCTCTTCGGCCTCCTCCGGCGCGGGGTAGCTCTCGGGCACATCCAGAGGTGCTGTGGAAGGCTCTTCCTGCGTCGGACCGTCCTCTGGCGGCATTTCTGCCGCCGGCGTTTCCGCCGCCGGCGCCTCGTCCGGCTCGGGCGTGCCCTCGCCCTCCGCATCCTCCTCTGCCCGGATCACTGTTGCCGGAGGTTGGGTCTCATCGGTTGGCCCGTCACATCCCACAACCGCCACGAGCAAGAGAGTGGCGAGCAACAAACAATGAATAAGAGAGCGCCTGGGTGCGTATCGTTTCACTGCGCAGGTCATGGCTGCGTATCTCCTCTCCACGGGCATGAACGATCTGCGCAGAGCAGTATAACATGCATCCAGGGGTTCTACAACACGAGCATCGGGAATGCCTCTTCGGGCGACGCGCGCCCCCTGAAGAGGCCACACAGCAATTACGATGTTCGGCTACTCATTCGTCTGGCGACGCCAGTAATAGCCCACACCGCGTTTGGTCATCAGGTACCGGGGGTTATGGGGGTCCTGCTCCA